>NZ_CAMYIC010000031.1 GCF_947258355.1 uncultured Allomuricauda sp. | reverse complement strand
TACCCAAAGTCTCTATGATACCTGTGAACATGTGTCTTATTAATTGACTAGTTTTGTAATGCAAAAGTAGCCATAACGGCATTCATTTTATGAAGGAAAAGCAAAAAATAAAGTTAGGGATTTCCATTGGGGATATTAACGGTATTGGGTGCGAGGTAGCCCTCAAAACATTTGAAGACCCCAGAATGCTGGAGTTTTGTACTCCCATCATATTTGCATCCAACAAAACCATATCCCAAGAATTAAAGGATTTGGGAATCAATCTCAAGTTTAATGGTGTTAGGGATGCGGAGCAAGCTTTGGAGGGCAAAGTAAACATTGTCAATGTTTGGAAAGAAGTGCCCAATATTTCATACGGACAAGCTACCAAAGAGGGAGGCGATTTTGCCATTCGTTCCCTGAGGGCAGCTGTTACCGCATTAAAAGAAAATAAGATTGATGTCCTGGTTACAGCTCCCATAAACAAAAACAATATCCAGTCCGAAGATTTTAAGTTCCCTGGACATACGGATTTTCTTGCCCAAGAGCTCGAGGGCGAAAGCCTTATGTTTATGGTAACCAATTCCTTACGAGTGGGCTTGTTAACCGATCATATCGCGGTAAAAGATGTGGCCGAGGCCATTACTCCCAAATTGATTCGGAACAAAGTGGCCATTATGGAAAAATCCCTGAAAATGGATTTTGGCATTCGCAGACCAAAAATTGCTATGCTTGGAATTAATCCACATAGTGGGGACAGTGGAACTATTGGTGACGAGGACGATAAAATCCTAAAACCAACCATACAAGAATTGTTCAATAAGGGAACTTTGGTTTATGGACCATATTCGGCAGACAGTTTTTTTGGTTCCAATAGTCATGAAAACTTTGATGCGGTTCTAGCGGCCTATCATGATCAAGGCTTAATCCCATTTAAAACCCTTTCCTTTGGAAAAGGGGTAAACTTTACAGCAGGGCTGAACAAGGTTCGAACATCACCCGATCATGGTACGGCCTACGAAATAGCAGGAAAAGGCAAAGCAGACGAAAGCTCTTTTAAAGAAGCCGTATTTACTGCAATGCACGTATTTAGAAACAGAATCGAGTATCTGGAATTGACAAAAAACCCTTTGCAAAAGCAGAAAATCAAGCGAGGCAACTAAAAAGTTTCCTTCTTTTTGGATATTTGTTATGGCAAGAATTGCAGTTTTGTAAATTAGTAGTATCTTTGCACCCGCCTTTAAAGGCTGGTACACAAACCTTAAGTGAAGAAATGATGAAGCTGAAAGAGTATTTTATCCCTTTTTCAGGTCTGAAGCTGGGAGAACATAAATTTGTGTACGAAATTGATGATGCGTTCTTTGAATCTTTTGACTACCAAGAATTTAACGGAGCTTCCGTTCATGTAGATGCCATTTTGGAAAAAATGAGCACTATGATGGAGCTTCAGATCAAGGCGAAGGGAACCATAAATGTAGATTGTGATTTAACGGGCGAACCTTTTGATCAGCCCATCAACTCCAATTTAAAACTGGTCGTCAAGTTTGGCGAAGAGTATAATGACGAAGATGATGAAATCTTGATCATACCACATGGAGAGCACCAATTTAATATAGCACAGTACATTTATGAAATGTTGGTGCTGGCCGTTCCCCAAAAAAGAGTTCATCCTGGAGTTGAGGATGGGTCGCTGAAATCGGATATCTTGGACAAGCTGGAGGAGTTACAGCCAAAAGAGAATACAAAATCATCAGAAGAAACAGATCCCAGATGGGACGATTTAAAAAAGTTACTAACGGATAAATAGGTTTATAATGGCACATCCTAAAAGAAAAACATCAAAAACCAGAAGGGACAAAAGAAGAACCCACTACAAAGCAGTCGCGCCAACAATTGCCAAGGACTCAACAACAGGTGAAATGCACTTGTTCCATAGAGCACACTGGCACGAAGGCAAATTGTACTACAGAGGTCAGGTATTGATTGACAAAACAGAAGAGGAAACTGCTGCTTAAACGCAAATCCCTTGAAATAAAGTAACTCCCGTTGAATTTTGACGGGAGTTTTTTTATGGACCCGTGTTAACACCCAAAATCGGTTGGATTTTCACTATAAAGTCATATAAAATGACTAATTTTCACCGCTTTTGGGTCAAATTTCAAGATTTTTGACAATAAAGAGAGGCTAAAAATGAAGAAAACAACAGCAGCAATAACAGCTGTAGGAGGTTACGTTCCAGACTTTGTTCTTTCCAACAAAGTATTGGAAACCATGGTGGATACCAACGACGAGTGGATTACCACAAGAACAGGAATCAAGGAACGTAGAATCTTAAAAGAAGAGAACGCGGGAACATCTTACATGGCAATCAAAGCTGCGGAAGATTTGCTTCGTAAAAGAGGCATTGAAGCTTCGGAAATTGATTTTGTTCTTGTTGCCACGGCCACTCCAGATATGCCAGTAGCTGCTACGGCAGCATATGTTGCTTCGGAAATTGGCGCAACCAATGCTTTCGCTTATGATCTGCAAGCAGCTTGCTCGAGCTTTTTGTACGGAATGTCAACAGCTGCCAGTTATATTGAATCCGGTAGATACAAAAAAGTATTGCTCATAGGTGCCGATAAGATGTCGTCGATCATAGACTACACCGATAGAACCACGTGTATTATTTTTGGAGATGGTGCTGGAGCAGTTCTTTTTGAGCCTAATGAAGAAGGTCTCGGCCTACAAGATGAATACTTGCGCTCGGACGGAATCGGTCGCCAATTTTTGAAGATTGATGCGGGCGGCTCAATTTTACCAGCATCGGAAGAAACTGTAAAAAACAAACAACATTTCGTTTTTCAAGACGGGAAATCGGTGTTTAAATTTGCGGTATCCAACATGGCTGATGTATCCGCTTTGATTATGGAGCGTAACAACCTTACAAAGGACGATGTACAATGGTTGGCTCCACATCAGGCCAACAAACGTATTATTGATGCTACAGCCAATAGAATGGGGCTTGAGGCCGAAAAGGTTATGATGAACATACACCGATACGGAAATACCACTTCCGCGACCTTGCCATTGTTGCTATACGATTACGAAAAGCAATTGAAAAAAGGAGATAACATTATATTTGCCGCCTTTGGTGGAGGTTTTACATGGGGTTCCATTTATTTAAAATGGGCCTATAATTCTTAAATCACACAACTAACTAAATTATATTCCATGGACATTAAGGAAATTCAAAGTTTAATCAAGTTTGTAGCCAAATCGGGTGCCAGCGAGGTAAAGTTGGAAATGGAGGACATTAAGATCACCATTAGAACGGGAAGCAACGAATCCAGCACACCGGAAACCACAATTGTTCAACAAATACCTGTAGCTCAAGCGCCAACAGCAGCTACACCGGCCGCACCTGCGCCCGCTGCTCCACAAGAAGCCGCAGCACCAGCATCATCAGATTCCAAAAAAGGCGATGATGACTCAAAATATATTACCATCAAGTCCCCCATCATAGGAACATTCTACAGAAAACCATCTCCAGACAAACCGCCATTTGTAGAAGTTGGAAGCACCATTAACCAGGGTGATGTTCTTTGTGTGATCGAGGCAATGAAGCTTTTCAACGATATTGAATCAGAAGTTTCGGGTAAAATAGTTAAAATATTGGTTGACGATTCTTCTCCTGTTGAGTTTGACCAACCATTGTTCTTGGTAGACCCATCGTAGTGAATTTTAAATGATAAATTTTAAGCAACTCGTTCCGTTGCTTAAATCCATTTAAGATTTAGAATTCCGAATTTAAGATTGTGTTCTATGTTTAAAAAAGTATTGATTGCAAATAGGGGTGAAATTGCCTTGCGGATTATAAGAACCTGCAAGGAAATGGGCATTAAAACAGTGGCCGTTTACTCCAAGGCCGACGAAGAAAGTCTTCATGTGCGCTTTGCGGATGAAGCCGTTTGTATAGGCCCAGCACCCAGCAGCGAATCTTATTTGAAGATTCCTAACATTATAGCCGCAGCAGAAATTACCAACGCGGATGCCATTCATCCAGGATACGGGTTCCTCTCCGAAAACTCAAAGTTTTCAAAAATCTGTGCCGAGCACGATATCAAATTCATTGGTGCTTCTGGCGAACAGATCGATAAAATGGGAGACAAAGCAACTGCCAAAGAAACCATGAGAAAAGCTGGTGTTCCTACCGTTCCAGGTTCGGAAGGTTTATTAAAGGATGTTGACCATGCCCGCAAGGAGGCCAAAAAAATGGGGTATCCTGTAATGATCAAAGCTACTGCCGGTGGTGGTGGTAAAGGAATGCGTGCCATTTGGTCCGAGGACCAAATGGAGAAAAACTTCAACAGTGCCGTTACAGAAGCGACTGCTGCTTTTGGAAATGGTGGAATGTACATGGAAAAACTGATTGAAGAGCCACGCCATATCGAAATCCAAATCGTGGGAGATCAATATGGAAAAGCCTGTCACTTATCCGAAAGAGATTGCTCGGTCCAACGTAGGCACCAGAAGCTTACCGAAGAGACACCATCTCCGTTTATGACGGACAAACTCCGTGAAGATATGGGGAAAGCAGCTGTAAAAGCTGCTGAATATATTAAATATGAAGGAGCGGGAACCATTGAATTTTTGGTGGACAAACACCGAAATTTCTACTTTATGGAAATGAATACCCGTATTCAGGTAGAGCACCCTATAACAGAACAAGTTGTGGACTATGATTTGATTCGTGAGCAAATTTTGGTTGCTGGTGGTGTTCCGATTTCAGGTAAAAACTATTTCCCAAAACTGCACTCCATCGAGTGCAGGATCAATGCAGAAGACCCTTACAACGATTTTAGGCCATCACCAGGAAAAATTACCACTTTGCACACTCCAGGTGGGCATGGGGTTAGACTGGATACACATGTGTACAGTGGATACATGATTCCTCCGAATTACGATTCCATGATCGCTAAGTTGATAACCACTGCCCAAACCAGGGAAGAGGCCATCAACAAAATGAGAAGGGCCTTGGACGAATTTGTGATCGAAGGGGTTAAAACAACCATTCCGTTCCATCGTCAATTGATGGATCATCCAGATTATTTGGCCGGCAACTATACCACCAAATTCATGGAAGATTTTAAAATGGATCCAAAATATAAAGAAGAGCATTAAACAAAGCCCCGATATTTCGGGGTTTTTCTTTTATGGAATTAAGTTATTGGGAGCATAAAAGTTGGTTTTCCAATGTCGATTTCACCATAATCGGCAGCGGTATTGTTGGTATTAATTGCGCCATCAGCCTCAAAGAAAAGTATCCCAAAAGCAATATCTTGATTCTCGAAAAGGGTAGTTTGCCACAAGGGGCCAGCACCAAAAATGCAGGGTTTGCCTGTTTTGGAAGCGTTTCTGAAATTTTGGCGGATCTTGAGCATCACAGCGAGGAAGAAGTCGTTGAACTCGTTCAAAAGCGTTGGAACGGCATTCAGCGATTGCGTAGCCTGTTGGGAGATGAGCCCATCGGTTTTCAATTGCATGGTAGCCACGAACTTTTTCCCTTGGAAAAACCCGGTTTCTACGAAAAATGTTTGGAATCCGTCCCTTACCTCAATAGTTTGATGGAGCCTGTTTTTGCCAAAAAGCCATTTACAAGCAATGGCAATCTATTCGGTTTCTCCAATATTCAAGAAAAGTACATCACACATCAGTTGGAAGGACAGCTGGACACGGGCAAGATGATGCGTTCCCTGATCCAAAAATGCGTGTCCATGGAAATTCCCATTTTAAATGGGGTGATGGTCGAAAAGGTAATGGAATCCAATAGGGGTGCGACTATCCAAACAACTGACTTCGAGTTTTCCTCCAAAAAAGTATTTGTGGCCACCAATGGATTTGCTTCTAAACTATTGGCATCAGAGACCGTGAAACCCGCTCGCGCACAGGTTCTGATTACAGAGCCCATTAAAAACCTCCATATAAAAGGCACTTTTCATTTTGATGAGGGCTATTATTATTTCCGTAATATTGATAATAGAATTTTGTTCGGAGGAGGTAGAAACCTGGATTTCTCAGCCGAAGAAACCACTGAATTTGGGAGGACTGAAATTATCCAAAATAAGCTTGAAGCATTACTCCGAAATATGATCTTACCCAATCATTCAGTAAAAATTGAACGCCGTTGGAGTGGTATTATGGGGGTGGGAACCCAAAAATCACCGATTGTAAGACAAATTTCAAATTCCATTTTCTGTGGGGTTCGCTTGGGAGGAATGGGTGTGGCCCTTGGCAGTCTTGTGGGCAAAGAGTTGGCCGATTTAGTGGATTAAACCATTCTTCCGTCCAATAAATTAATGATTCTTGAGCCATATTCGGCATTTTTCTCTGAATGTGTAACTTGAATTATGGTTACCCCCTCATCATTTAATTGTTTAAAGAGTTCCATGATTTCCTCACCCTGTTTCGAGTTTAGATTACCCGTGGGCTCATCGGCCAAAATTAATTTCGGATTGGCAATCAAAGCTCTAGCCACTCCTACTAATTGCTGTTGACCTCCACTAAGCTGAGATGGAAACAAATCTTTTTTGCCGACAATACTGAACCTGTCCAGCATATCGGCAACCATCGCCTTTCTCTCGGAGCCTTTTATTTTTTTATAGATCAATGGCATCTCCAGATTTTCCTTTACTGTAAGATCATCCAACAAATGATAGGATTGGAACACAAAGCCGATGTATTGTTTATACAGATTAGCGCGGTGTTTTTCTTTTAGGGAATGAACGGATTCGTCCAAAAAGTTGTATTCGCCCTCATCAAAGGTATCGAGCATTCCTATCACATTGAGCAATGTGGATTTTCCTGAACCGGATGGCCCCATTACAGAGATAAACTCTCCTTCTTCTACTTCAAGATTGATATCCTTCAATAAAAAAATACGTTGGCCACCCGAGTTGACCCATTTAAATATGTTGTTGAGTTGTAATAGCATTTCATTTATTTTTTTAATTCCTCTAATCGTTGTGCTGCGTTTTCACACCAATAACAATTGGTTTCAGGTCTAAGTTCAATTGCTTTTTCAAAACTTTTAATTGCATTGTTATTTTCCTTGAGAATATAATATGCTTCACCAAGAGAATCCCAAAGGTTACCATCATCAGGAAAAAGGCTTGTATTGAGCTTTAAAAGTGAGATGCCCCAATCTGTATCCCTGTTTTCGGATACTTGTTTAAACCCGATTCGGTTTAAAATCGCCTTATCATTTATAGGAGCACCTGTTTTGCTCTCAATAAATTTAGATAATTCGTCTGCTTTTTCAGGAGGGTTGTTCCTAATAAAATCAAAAACCAGTTCGTAAGTGTTCTTTGGAATTGTTTTGGGACGGTATTCTTTGTCCATGACCATTGAGGCAATTTCCCAAG
This sequence comes from uncultured Allomuricauda sp., assembly GCF_947258355.1. Classification (GTDB taxonomy): domain Bacteria; phylum Bacteroidota; class Bacteroidia; order Flavobacteriales; family Flavobacteriaceae; genus Flagellimonas. The sequence continues at coordinate 25,960 of NZ_CAMYIC010000031.1, read as the reverse complement.
CCACATTTTCTGATTGTTGGTTTAGAATTATGTTGGATAACGCAATTACAACTAAATCGTCTTCAACGAACCTGAGAAAATCAGCAAAGTAAATCCCATTGCTGCCGTTATGCGCCACAATTTTTGAGTTGTTCCGTGAATTGAATATCGCCCAACCATAACCATAAAATGATGTTTCTGTTTCATTTTCTGGAACATGGGCCTCTTCCATCAACTTTTTAGTTTCGGCAGACAACACCTGGTTTTTCTCCAAAGCAAGGTGCCAAGTATACAAATCTTCAACAGTGGAATAGATATCGCCTTTTCCTATGCTGTACCAATGATCTATATTGTACGGAAGGTATTTTTGAGTAGTTCCCCAATCTCTCCACTCACCATCTGTGTAATGGAAATAGTATCCATGCGCAAGTTTTTCACTGTCAAAGTATATTCCTTTATAACCTGTATGGTGCATTTGCAACGGAGTCCAAAAGCTTTCCTTTAAAAATGTTTCATAGTCTTGTTGTGAGACCTGTTCAATTATTGCCGACAATAAAATGTAGTTGGCATTGGCATAGGTATGTTTTGATCCCGGTGCATACATTAACTCTGCTGTAAAAAAGTCGCTTAAAAATGTTTCTTTGCTTGCTTTATCATATCTAAAGCCGCCTGTACTTGGTGATACACCAGATGTATGGGTAAGCAATTGATGTATGGTGATGTCCTTTTTATCAGAAGGGGCCTGTGGAAAATATTTTTCAATTTTATCTGAAACTTCCAGTTTTTCGTCTTCCATAAGTTTCAAGATAGCTGCCGCGGTAAACTGCTTGGTGACCGAGCCAATATTGAACACGGTTGATGATGAATTTGGCACTTTCTTGGACCTATCTGACCAGCCATAACCTTTGGAAAAAATGATTTCATTGTCTTTGGCCACCAAAACACTACCCGAGTAACCGTTTACAACACTTTGGCTCAAGTAGTTATCGATTTTATCTTCGAGCGTATTATATTTTAAACGTTCTTGTGCAAGCACCGTATACCCGAAAACCATTGACAGACAGATTGCTTTCAGAAGATAATTTTTCATTGTACTGTAATTTCTGTGTTATTCGTTTCTGAGGCTTTCTACCGGGCTTATGTTGGCAGTTTTATAAGTTCTCGCCCCTATGACCAACAGAGCTACCAACACCATACCTATGCCGCTGGCCATGAATACCCAACAGCTCAGTTCGGTTTTATAGGCAAAGCTTTGCATCCATTCCTGGATCATATACCATGAAATGGGCACAGAAATAACAAATGCAATTCCCACCAAAATCAAGAACTCCTTGCAGAGCAAAAGGTTCAATTGCGTAATATTAGCACCCAAAACCTTACGCACACCTATTTCTTTCACCCTTCTTTCTGTGGTATATACCACCAATCCCAAGAGTCCCATACAACTAATCAATATTGCCAATCCTGTGGCCCATTTCAAAAGTTGTACAGTGCTACGTTCGGTACGATAAAAGTTCTTGACTATTTCGTCCATAAACTGAAGGCGCATTTCCTCCTCTGGATAAATCGCCGACCAAACTTTCTCTATCTGTTGAATGGTTGAGTCCCATTGCTCCGGGTCAGCTCCCAAATCAAAATGTACACTGTGGAATGGTGAAAAATTATCTCCACTCCAATCTCCCGTCATTGCCATTGGATTTATACCTGATTTCAATGAGCGTTGATTGAAATCTTGCATAAGCCCCACAATTTGAATGTTCATGGTATCCAGCTTTATAAATTGACCGACGACATCCTCGGGATTTTCAAACCCAATTTCCTTGGCAAAAGCTTCGTTTACCACGTATTCTTTAATACTATCGTTCAATCGCTCACGTCCCGATACAATTGGAATATTGTAGGTCTCCAAATAGTTTGCATCCCCCCACAGTATTTGTGTGGATTGGTGTTTTTCAACATCATCCCTAAAATAATCGAGTACAGTCGAGGTATAGCTGTTTGAGGCTGGGGGATCCCCTCCCAAACTCACACTGGACAGTTCTTTGATCTCTTTTACCTGATTGAAAAACCTTTCCTTTTTAATTGTGGATTTATCGTTCCAAGGTGTCGTAACAAATGCTATCGCATCGGTTTTGATGCCCATATCGGTATTCATTACATAATGCAGTTGCTTGGCGACTAAAAGTGTTCCGATTATAAAAACCTGTGCGACCACAAATTGAAACACCGTTAAGGTTTTCCGTAATCTCACGCCTTGGTCACCTTTGGAAAATTGACCTTTGAGGACGGATGCCGGTCGGAACCCTGATAGCACAAAGGCGGGGTAGAAACCAGATAGTACGGTAACCAAGACAACGAGTGCAAGAATCCCAAGAACCCCAATAGGGGCATAAAGAACGGAAAGTGAAATATCGCCTGGTAGAAAATCTGAGAATTGTCTCAATAGAAAAGGTGCCATTACAAGGGATAAAACAGCTGCAGTCGAGGTTAAGATCAATGTTTCCAATAAAAACTGACGGATAACCTGCTTTTTGGAACTCCCCAGGGTTTTTCTAATCCCTATTTCTTTTGCCCGTGTAAGGGCTTGCGCAGAATTGAGGTTTATAAAATTGGCACAACCCAATAACAAGAGGAACAAAGCAACAAATGCCAAGCTTTTGAGAACTTTTATACTCGCCACATGTTCCGAATTGTTAAACGGATATTCTGAATATTCGCCTCCAAAGTGTATTTCGGAAAACGGTTGCATAAGAAAGTAGCGGGTCTCATTCTCTGCCCAAGGCGCTTTGTTTTTATGCTCTTTGGCCAATTCATCCAAACGGGATTGGATGGCAGCAATGCTTGCCTCATCCTGTATTTTAAAAAACAATTGATTACCGGAACTCGTACTGTTCCATTCATCGCTCGTTTTTATGTCGGGCATCCCGAACATTTTGGCCGAGGCCATGGATACAAATTCGCTAAACCTTAAATCACTGTTTTGTTCAAAATCGGCAACTACTCCTGTTACTTTTACTGATATGGAATCGTTATAGGTCAACGTTTTACCAACAACAGTCCCAATCTCCGTGTGTGGGAAGTATTTTTCTGCCGTTTTTTTCGTGAGCACCACCTGGGCAGCTTCGGCAAGTGCCGACTCTTTATCTCCGGCCAACCAATCGTATGTAAATAATTGAAAGTAGGCATTATCTGCCAAAATCGAATTTTGTATGTTCTTAAAAGTGAGGTCTTGCTTCTTGTTCTCAACTTTGGAAAAACTTGCATTTCTAAAGTGAGTGGCCAATTCCACCCCAGATACTCCTTCTTGAAAAGTACGAGCCAAGGGCAGGGCAACTCCTCTATTGGAAAATGTATTTCCATGGGATTTCCATTCCGTGGTCAATCGATAAATTCTGTCCTTATCTTTGTGAAAAGTGTCGAAAGTAAAATCGTAATACACTATTGATCCTATTACCATTGTGGCACAAATTCCAATGGACAGTCCCAACACATTAATCAGCGAGAACAATTTATTTTTTAAAATACTTCGCCAAGCTATTTTTACATTATTGAAAAACATAGAGTACGATTATTCGGTTCTTAAGCTTTTAACTGGATTTACAATGGCTGCTTTTATACTTTGATAACTCACCGTTAAAAGGGCCACTCCAACAGCCATTAGTGCTGATAGCGCGAAAACCCACCATGGAATGTCTATTCTATAAGAAAAGTCCTGTAGCCACCTGTCCATGGCATACCAACCCAAGGGTAGGGCAATAAGCACTGCAAGTCCAACTAGTTTTAAAAAATCAACGGATAATCGGTACACAATCTGCCCAACACCTGCTCCCAATACTTTTCGAACACCGATTTCCTTTACACGTTTTTGCGCGTTGAATGTGGCCAAGCCTAAAAGTCCTAGACATGCAATGATTATGGAAAGTATGGTGAAAATCATAAAAATCCTGCCCAAACGCTGCTCCGCCTCATAGCTTGTATTGAAGGAATCGTCCATAAAATAATATTCAAATGGCTGTGTTGGGGCGATACCCATCCAAATGTTTTCGATGTCGCCAATAGTTCTGGTTACATCTCCTTGGTTGAGTTTTATGGCCAAGTTGCTAGCTTGTTCACCACCATAGAAAAGAGCAAGTGCCTCTACCTCGTCCCGGAGAGATTCAAAATTAAAGTCCTTTACAACACCTATGACGGTGATCAATGTCTCTTCATTAAAATTGTCCAAGAACTGTTGTCCCAATACGGTTTCTGGGGTTTTTCCCAAAATGGATACCGCTTTTTCATTTATAATAATCGCAGTGGAATCACTGGAATAACGGGAAGTGTCAAAATTTCGACCCGAGACCAGAGATAATCCTATGGTAGAGATATAATCCTGATCTACTCGCCACTGTTGCATATTTATGGCTTTTTCCTGACTTCGATCTTCTTTTCTCATAAACGAACTATCGCTTCGAGAAGAAGGGGTGGGCAAATAACTGCTCAATGTGGCAGTATTGACCTGGCTTAGTTGCTCTACTTCATTTTTGAAGGCATTTCTGTTTCCGTCCAAAGCATTAACACCTCTAATAATTAGAACTTGATCCTTAGCATATCCAAGATCTTTTCCTTGTATAAAGCTTAATTGTTGGAAAACCGTCAGCGTTCCCATAATAAGGAACACAGAAATGGAAAACTGAAGCACCACAAGAATATTCCTTACTCTTCCACCACCAATGGAATTGTCCCCTTGTCCTTTGAGTACTTTGGCAGCAACAAATCGGGACATAAAAAAGGCGGGGTAACTTCCGGATAGTATGCCCAATGCCAATGTTGCAATCAATAAAATCAACCAGAAAATTGGATTGGAAAAGGGAATGGATAGTTCCTTACCGCTTAGGTCGTTATAAAATGGCATTACCACTACAGCAATGATTATGGCAAACACCAATGATCCCAATGCAATCAATCCGGATTCCGTTAGGAATTGTCCGATCAAGCTTTTTCTTTGAGAACCCAATGTTTTTCTTATGCCCACTTCTTTAGATCTTTTGAGTGAATGGGCGGTGGTGAGGTTCATAAAGTTTACACTGGCCAATATGAGAAGAATCAATGCTATAGCTCCCAGGATATAAACATTTTTGATGTCGCTAACCGGACTAAATTCGGGCCCTCTTCCAGAATAGAGGTGTATATCGGTAAGGGCGATGGTCGAATATTTCATATAATTACCCGAATCCAAGAATTGTTGTTCTGTAATTCCCGGGAAAAATCGTTGGGCATAAGGAATAAGGTATTTCCCTACCATTGACTTCATTTCTTCTTGCAGATCTGCTGCGGAAGCCCCTGGAATCAATTTGACAAGGGTATAATAATTGTGACTTCCCCATTCAGCCATACGAGAGTCTTCGTATCCTGACATGGCCAAAAACAAATCCCTGTCACGTAAAAAGGAATTGTCCGGCATATCATCCACAACACCAGAAACAGTATAGATATCCCTATCGTTCAATTGAACGGTCTTTCCAACAGCCTGATCGGCAGGAAAGTGTTTTTCTGCTGCCGTTTTGGTCATTACCAAGGTATTGGGCTCTGTCAAGGCTGTGTCCTCATCCCCATAGAGCAACTTTATCCCCAACATTTTAAAAAATGTAGAGTCTGCATAGGTTACCCCAGGTTCGCGAACATTACTTCGTTTTCCCTCTTCCTTGATGAAAACGCTCCCGAGACCTCTGAAACGAGTGGTTAGTTCAACCTCTGGAAAATCGTTCAACATGGCACCTGCCATTGGTGCCGAGACCTCGGCCATTTTTTCTTCTTTCCCTCCAAATTTCATATCTGCGTTCAACCGATAGATTCGGTCTGCATCCGCAAACATGGAATCGTGGGTAAGCTCATCATGAATGTAAAGGCTGAGCAAAAGCCCACCAGCCATTCCAATAGCTAATCCAAATATGTTGAGGAAAGTGAAGAATGGCTGTTTTTTAAGGCTCCTCCATGCTATTTTAATATTGTTCTTAAACATGATTCTTGTTTTTTGATGATGATAATTATTCCGTTCGTAAGCTTCTGGCAGGGTTGGATTTTGCAGCCCTGATAGCCTGAAAACTTACGGTAATTATAGTGACCGCCAAGGCACCGATCATGGCCAGGGCAAAAATCCACCACTTTAAAATCACACGGTATGGATACTCTTGTAACCAACCGTTCATAACGTAATAGGCGATGGGCACCGCAATAAAACAGGAGATGATGACCAATTTCAAAAAGTCCTTGGACAACATGTTCCAAACATTGAACACGGAGGCCCCAAGTACTTTGCGAACGCCTATTTCCTTGGTTCTCTGTTCTGCCACAAAAGATGTTAACCCAAAAAGACCAAGGCAACTGATCAAGATGGCCAGAGCGGTAAAAATTCCCGATAGTTGACCAATACGTTCTTCCGCCGCAAACTTTTCCCCATACCTTTCATCTACAAAATCGTATTGAAACGGAATGTTGGGGAAGTGCTCCTTAAATACCCTTTCGATTATTGCTATGTTCTGGCTAGCACTCTGGTTTGGATTCAACCTCATATTATAATATGAGCCATTTCCATATTTGTCGAACACATACATGCCTTGCTTCACGGGTTCGTAAGGGGATTGGGCAATCATATCTTCGACCACTCCGATAATTTTCATGGGTTCAAATGGGTCTTCTGTATCAGAATCCGTTATAAATTTACCAACAGGGTCTTGAAGGCCCATGTACTTCACCGCTGTCTCATTAAGGAGCACTGCAGAAGAATCGGAGGCAAACTCGCGAGAAAAATCCCTTCCGGCGACTATTTTTAAATTAAGGCTCTTTGCATATTCCGGCGATACTTCGGTCCATGCCAGATCTTCTTGAAAACCTTCCGGTTTTCCTTCCCAATCAAAACCGCTTCTGTTTGACCAAATTCGGGTAGTGGGGGCGCTGGAAGTAGACATTTCAGTAACTGCACCGGAATTAATGAATTCCTCGCGCATCAATTCAAACTTGCCGGTAAAATCCTCGCTCATCGTCGGTATCTGAACCAGCCCCTGTTTATCATAACCAATTGGTCTGTTTTTGGCATAGTTGATTTGCTGCATCACGATTACCGTTCCGATAATAAAGGCCACGGAAACCGTAAATTGCACCACTACCAAAATTTTTCGTGGCAATCCAGAGTGTTTACCAACTTTAAAAGTCCCCTTTAATACGTCCACTGGTCTAAAGGAGGATAAATAGAGGGCGGGATAGCTTCCGGCCAATAGGGCTGTAATCAATATAAACACAAAGGAAACTGCCCAGAACACAGGCGATGTCCAAGGGAAGGTCATTTCTTTTCTTGCTAGATCGTTGTAACCATTCAAGGACAGAACCACAATGGCAACAGCGATTACAAAAGCAAACAGAACCACTAGAAAGGACTCCCCTAAAAATTGATTGATCAATTGGCCACGCTGTGACCCGATTGATTTTCTGATGCCTACTTCCTTTGCTCTTTTCTCGGAACGAGCCGTACTTAAATTCATGAAATTGATACAGGCCAAAAGCAGCACAAAAACACCGATAATCGCAAACAACCAAACGTATTTGATCCTTCCCCCTGCTTGTTTTCCGTTCTCGAATCGGGACCTTAAATACCAATCTTCCATAGGAAGTAAAAACAATTGCGGGTTAAACTCTACAGTGTCTTCATTAAGGTCTTTCTTTATATTCCTTATCTTATCGGTAACACTTTTCATGGAAGTGTTGTCGGCAATTTGAACGAACATCTGAAACGAGTTATTGCCCCATTGATCTTCTGCGTTTTTTATCCATTCATTAATGGAAACATATTTGTCCCAAGGCATCAAAAAATCGGTGTCGTTAAAGGAGGTATTGAACGGAATATCCTCGAACACCGCTGTAACCATCATATCATATTGACTATTGACCTCTATGGTTTTTCCAATAGGGTCTTCGTTCCCGAACAGTGCATCGGCGGTCGACTCCGAAAGCATTATGGAGTTGATTTCCCTAATTCCATCTTTTTCTCCTTTAAGAATATTAAGGTCGAACATTTCGGGGGCCTCACGTTGCATAAAGTTTCCTTCTCTGGAAATGCTCGTTTCCTTGTACTTTAGGTACTGAGAGGTGGTCCAGGAAGACATGACCAAATGCTTAAAATTATCCATGTAGCTTTCCCTCAACGCTTTTTCCAATGGGCGGGGCATGGCAGGTCCTGTTCCGGTTTCCCCATTAAATGTTTGGGATTGATACATTTGGGCAATTTTATCCTTGTTGGTAAAATAGTTGTTATGGCTCAGCTCATCATTGATCCAAAGACCAATAATCAAGGTAACAGCCATTCCCAAGGCCAATCCGCCAACATTAATGATGGTATAACCCTTGTTCTTTGTGAGGTTCCTCCAAGCTATTTTTAGATAATTCTTTAACATGATCGATGGTTTTTTGATTGATTTATTCTGTACGTAAACTTTTAACCGGATTTACCCTAGCTGCATTAATTGCCTGAAAACAAATGGTCAACAAGGCTATGATTATGGCAATGGCCCCTGCTATCACAAATGCCCAGGCATTAATGGAAATACGATAGGCATAGCCCTCTAACCAATTTTGCATAAAGAACCAGGCCATAGGAACGGCAATGATTATGGCCATAAGCACCAATCGCATAAAATCTTTGGACAGCAGGCCAACAATTCCGGTAACACTAGACCCCAATACCTTACGCACACCGATTTCCTTTCTACGTTGATCCGCGGTAAAGGCCGAGAGCCCGAACAATCCCAAACAGGAGATGAATATGGCCAGCAATGCAAAAATTTGCGAAAGGTTTCCTATTAATTTCTCGTTCTTAAATTTGGCATCGTAGGCATCATCCACAAATTCATATTCAAAAGGAAACGCAGGATTGAACTTTTTCAATGATGCCTCCATAGCTGCCAATGCGGATGCCGTTGCTATACCCGATTTGGCCTTAACATACATAAAACGGGCTTCGCTCGGATCGTTAAAAAATATGACGGGATCACTGGATCCATACATATCGTCATATAAATAATCTTTCACCACCCCGATTACAGGATAGTCTTCTTCCACTGTCTTACCAATGGCACTGCCGCTCCCCATCAATTTTGCAAAAGATTCAGTTACGATGATATTGGTACTGTCCTGAGCGGGATTTTTACTAAACCCCCTTCCTTCAATAATTTCCATTCCTGTGGTATTGAAAAAATCGGATGTGATATTCCTGACCGAAACCAGGACATTTTCGGTATCTACACCCCCTTGCCATTCCAACCCCGATGTATTGTTGCCCCCGGAAAGGATGTCGGAATTATTAAGCCCTATGCTTTCTATCTTTCCCGATGCCTTCATATCCTCTTCAATGGGAATAAAGTTTTTGATCATATCCCCGGTCACTGGTATTTTGACCAGGTTTTCCTTATCATAACCTAAATCGCGTGCTTTTACATGCTGTATCTGTTGGTAAACGATAATGGTACTGATGATAAATACAATGGAAACCACAAATTGGGCGGCGACCAATCCTTTTCTAATGAGTGCTGCGCTCCCTTTTGTTATTCGTGCCCCTTTTAGCACCTCCACTGGCATAAAAGAGGACAAATAGAAGGCTGGATACCACCCTGCGACAATACCACATACCAATGTAATGCCGGTCAGAGTAAGTAAATGGGCGGGGTCCAAAAGCCGTAGCTCCAATTGCTTATCGATAAGTATATTAAATTGCGGTACCAGTAATTTTAACAACAGTACACTCACGAAAGTGGAGATGGTTGCGGTTATTAGGGCTTCTGCCATAAACTGGGAGATCAATCCCTTTCTTCCCGACCCCAATACTTTTCGTACTCCAACCTCATTGGCCCGTTTTTCGCTACGGGCGGTTGCCAAGTTCATGAAGTTGATACAGGCGATCAACAAGATAATGATTGCGATAAGGCTGAACAGCCGAACGTAGGTAATTTGGCCTCCTACATTTTTTCCTCCTTCAAAAGCGGACCTTAAATGCCAATCTTTCATTGAGAACAAAAAAGCAATCGTTTCATCGTCTTCGGTCTTTTCGGGAAGCATTTGTCTCACTTTCTTATCGACCATATCAAAATTCGCTTCAGGGGAAAGTTCCACAAAAGTGTCAGAAAAATTAGCTCCATATTCCTTCATCCAATCCTTCCCTTTTGCGAATCGTTCAAAGGGAGCTACCCAATCAAAACTATAGGTTACGTTATTCGGTAAATCTTCGTATATCCCCGAAATCGTATAATTGGTATCGTTATTTATTTTAATCACTTTACCAATGGCAGAAGAATTTTCCCCAAATAATTGCTTTGCAGTTTCTTGTGAAATGATGATGGCGTCCACCTCATCGAAAGCGGTTTCCAGGTTGCCTTCAACAAAGTTTAAGCTGAACATGCTCAAAAAATCAGGATCTGCAAATCTTCCTTTCTTATTGATCGATATTTCATTAACCCTAAATAAAAGATCTTCACCTTTTGTTCTAGCAGCACCTACAATACCGGGGACTTCTGCTTTCAAAGCTTCCGCCAACGGACCTGGAGTGGCCTCAAAAAAGGTTCTCCACTCGCCATCGTACTGCTGATTAGTGGGTACATAGTACACCACATCCTGTTTGGCAAAATTTTTATCGTACCCTACCTCATCCTCTACCCAAAGCAAAATCATGGCGGCACATGTAATACCGATTGTAAGTCCAAAAATATTTAGCAAGCTGTAGCCTTTATTTTTCCAGAGGTTTCGCCATGCGATTTTTAGGTTATTCTTGAACATGATTATGGTTTTGATTGATTTGATTGTTTTTTGATTGATGAATTAAACTCCTATACCATGCTTTTCATTGGCTTATTTTGACTTTCGGTCACAATTTGGCCGTCGAACAGATTGATAACCCTGTGGGCATAGTGCGAATCGCGATCGGAGTGCGTTACCATAACAATAGTGGTCCCTTCTTGGTTGAGTTCTGTCAACAGGTTCATCACCTCAATACCGTTTTTGGAATCAAGGTTCCCCGTCGGCTCATCCGCCAAGATCAATTTTGGGTTGGTGACTACCGCCCTTGCAATGGCTACCCTTTGCTGCTGACCTCCGGATAGTTGCTGTGGAAAGTGCTTTTCCCTATGTGCGATTTTCATGCGCTCCAGCACTTTTTGCACTTTTTCCCTGCGCTCGGCCTTGTTCATTTTAAGGTAGATCAACGGAAGCTCTACGTTTTCAAAAACCGTGAGTTCATCGATTAGGTTAAAGCTTTGGAATACAAAGCCAAGGTTTCCCTTTCGGAGTTGCGTTCGCTGGCTTTCCTTTAGTCCACCCACTTCGTGCCCGGCAAAATTGTAGCTGCCCTCGGTTGGGTTGTCCAACATTCCGATTATGTTCAGTAAGGTGGATTTCCCACATCCGGATGGGCCCATAATGGCCACAAATTCGCCTTCTTCCACTTTTAGGTTTACCCCGTTCAAGGCCAAGGTCTCTACCTCTTCTGTTCGAAAGCTCTTTTTAAGGTCTGTTATCTGTATCATTTTTGATGGTTGTTTTTTATTTAAAGACTGTTCTTTTTTGATTGATGTTACACTTCTACGGATTATTTCAGCACGATCCGTTCTGCATCACCAAAACTGTCGTAGTTACTGGTAATGACCTGTTCTCCAGGTTGAAGCCCCTCGAGGACCTCATAATATCTTGAATTTTGTTTGCCCAATCGCACATTGCGTTTGATGGCTTCGTTACCATCGGGGCCCACCACGAACACCCATTGTCCGCCGGTGCTCTGGAAGAACCCGCCTTTGGGCAACAGCAGGGCATCGTTGGATTCACCCAGTTGCAATCGTATGTTGTAGCTCTGTCCTGCTCGGATGGTCTCGGGTTTCTCGTCCACAAAAACCAAGTCTACACGGAATCTTCCATTCCTTACCTCGGGGTATACTTTGCGCAACCGCAATTTGAATTCATTTCCGTTCCGCTCCAAGGTAGCGGATAGGTCCCTTTTTACACGATCGATATAATGCTCATCTATATCGGCTTCAATTTTAAAGTCGGTAAGCACGTTAATCTGGCCAATACGTTGTCCCTGAGAAATGTTCTGACCAATTTCTGCATCCAAAAACCCTAATTGGCCATCGGCAGGTGCCCGGACATTTAAATGGTCCAAGCGTTCGTAGACCATGGACAGTGTTTTTTGCATACGCTCCAAATCGGCATCCAGTCCTGTTAAAGAAGTCTTGCGCAATTCATCGTCCTGTTCTGTTTGTAGCTTTACAATTTCGTACTGCTTTTTGGCCAGCTCATAATTCTCTTTGGAGAGAAGGTATGCCTCTTTGGATATCAACTCATCCTTGTACAATTCCTGATTTTGCTCGTAGTTCCTTTTTAGCCGCTGCAGGTCATATTCGGCCGTGGCCAAAGACCTTCTACCATCTACTTGTCTGGAGTCGAAAGTAAGTTTGGTGGAACGGAGGTCGTTCTGCTTAAGCGCCAAGTTGCTTTCACTGGCCAAAATCTGTTCGTACAGGGCCATGTTTTCCAGCTTCAGGATAATGTCTCCTTTTTTGACCATCGACCCTTCCTCAATCAACTTTTCGGAAACTCGTCCACCTTCGTAAGCATCCATATAAATAGTGGCAATAGGTGCAACATTACCATTTATGGTAATATAATCATCGAACTTGCCATCGGTTACGGTGGAAAGGGACAAACGTTCCTTTTCCGTTCTAAAAGTGGACATGCTACTGGCAAAAATCAATTTATAGCCCACAAACAATAACAATATGCCCAAGGCGATATAGCCGTAATGTTTGAGTTTAAGTCCTTTCTTTTTTTCTAATTGTATATCCATGGTTCTTTTTAGTTGATATTAAAAATGGGCAGTCCGCTATAAAAATCGATTGTGCTTTGATTGACTTTCAGCCTAAGACCTACCTGCAAATTTTGATTCTGCGCAACTCCGTAAAGGTTCTTTGCCTGAAAAAGCTCTAGGGCATTGATCAGTCCCTTTTCGTACCTCTTTTGGGCTATCTCAAAGGCCAATCGCTGCGACTCTACTTGTGTGGTACTCTGTTCATATTCTGCAATAAGAGCTCGATTATCCTGCACCAATTGTTGCAATAGCTGAAAAAGTTCCTGCTCCTGTATCTCTAAATTATTCTTGGCTTGCATATATGCTATTTTCTGTTGTTTTACTCGTGAATGATTGGACCATCCGTTGCTTATCGGAATGTTCAATTGAGCTCCAACAAATTTGGACTGGTTGTCCGTGAACTGGGTTCTAAATGGGATTACATTCCCGTTCTCATCCACATTGGTCTCAAAATAGCTGGTTCCGTAACCTGCAAAAAGGGACAAAGAAGGTAGCAACGCCCCTCTTGTTGCCTGTAATTGCTTTTTGGCTGCATTTACCCGATACTCCTGCGATTTTACCAAGGGCACAAAACCCCTTGCCTTTTGATATAGGGAATCCAAGGTGACATCTTCTTTTACCGTAGCTTCTTCCAAGCTTTCCTGAATATCAATGTTGGAGACCTCGGTCAAGTTCATTTCTTGTAAAAGTACAAGCTTGGCGTTGGCCAATTGATTTTGGTTCTGGGTCAACAATAACTTATCTCCCAAAAGATTGGATTCAGCTTCATAAAGGTCGGCCCCAGCCATTAAACCCAATTCCACTTGCTTATTGACCAAATCGTAGTTTCCCTGGGAGATTTCCAATTGTTCCAATGAATTCGCCACCAAACCTTCAAAAAATTTAATGTCATAATATGCTCTCATCACCCTAAATGCCAATAGGAATTTTTCTTGAAGAATATCTTCTTGGGTAGCCTTATAAATAAACTTGGAGGCTCTTATCGAATTAAGCTTCTGAAAACCACGGAACAAATCCAAACTCGCATTGAGCGAGTAATTATTGCTAAAGAATTCCGTGTTCACATAATCGTTGGTCTGAGGGTCGGCAGACCTACCATACCTAATTGTATAGTCGGTGGACCCATTTACAGATGGCAATAAGTTGCGAATGGATTGTCTGTAGGATTCCCTGCTGGATTCATTGTTATAAGAGGTGTTCTTTACCTGAAGGTTATGTTCAATGGCATAATCCACACATTCTTCCAAAGTCCAAACCTCTTGGGAAACCCCAATGAACGAAGCCAATAATAATAAGGTTGTTATGTATATTTTTAAATTCATAGTTTAATGCTGTGCCAAACTATGTTCTATTCTTGTGCCAAAATAAATTTTTGCTGATTATCAGTTAGTTACACCCGTAAAGTTATAATAATCCTGTATGGGGTGTAAAAATTTTGTACAAAAAATGTCCAAATATTTTACAGTTATGTAAAACGTGTCGAAGCAATTATTAGTTTTAGCCAACAATATGAAACTGAAGTCTTATGGTTGATGCCAAAATTTTAGTGGTTGACGATAACAAGAGCGTGTTGAGCGCTTTGGAAATTTTATTGCAGTTTGAATACAAAAGCGTCCAAACCATATTCAACCCCAACCAAATTTCTTCTTTTCCAAATTTGGAGGATATTGACATTGTACTGTTGGACATGAACTTTTCCGCCGGCGTGAACACGGGTAACGAAGGACTGTATTGGTTAAAAGAAATCAAAAAAAGATCTCCTGACACATCGGTGATTATGATGACTGCCTACGGCGCGGTGGATTTGGCGGTAAGGGCACTCAAACAAGGAGCCTCCGACTTTGTGCTAAAGCCATGGAACAACGAGCGTTTAATGACCACTGTAAAATCCGCCCATGAGCTAAGGAAATCCAAACAGGAAATCCACCACCTCAAAAAAAAGGAAAGCAATTTAAAACAGGTCATCAACGAGGGTCGGAATTATATTATCGGTCAATCCAAAGCGTTGACCTCTGTTTTGAACCTGGTGGCAAAAGTGGCCAAAACCGACGTGAACGTCCTTATTACGGGCGAAAATGGCACAGGAAAAGAATTGATTGCCAGGGAACTGCATCGCCTCTCCAACAGAAAAAATGAAGTGTTTATAAATGTAGATATGGGCTCCATAGCCGAAAACTTGTTCGAAAGTGAACTTTTTGGGCATACCAAGGGCTCTTTTACCGATGCCAAGGAAGATCGGGCAGGTAAGTTTGAAGCGGCCAACCAAGGAAGTCTGTTTCTGGATGAAATCGGGAATCTTTCTTTGCAAATGCAGGCCAAGCTATTATCCTCCATCCAAAATAAATCCGTTGTTAGGGTGGGCTCCAATACATCCATAAATGTAGATATTAGATTGATCTGTGCCACCAATTGCAATTTGGAACAAATGGTGGCGGATGGCTTGTTCCGTGAGGATTTACTGTACCGAATAAACACTATACATATTGAAGTTCCTCCGTTGCGCGAACGCAATGAGGATATTCTGGTACTTGCCGATTTTTTCTTGAGAAAATTTGCCCATAAATACGATAAATCGGGTCTACGTATCAATCAAACAGCACAGGAAAAGCTCATGGAATATCCTTGGCCAGGAAATGTAAGGGAATTGCAGCACACCATGGAACGGGCTGTTATCCTATCAGATGGTAATGTATTAAAGCCTTCGGATTTCCTACTCCATGCCAAACCCATGCAGTCAATGGATGGCGAGCTCATGACCCTCAACGAAATGGAGCAACAGATGATCACTAGGGCCCTAGAGCAAAATGATGGAAACTATAGCGCCGCTGCCGAGCAATTGGGCATTTCGCGCCAAACCCTTTATAATAAGCTGAAGAAAAAAAGTACCTAATGGCCAGTAGAAACTTTTACATTCAACTTATTCTTCGGGTAATCTTTCTCACTTTGACTGCCATTGCCCTAGGGTTTTCATTTTCGAACCAATGGTATTTTACCTTTGGGCTTTGTATTGTTTTATTGGTGGCACAAGTATTTTCACTGATTACTTTTATCAATCGGACCAATAGAAAAATCGCTTATTTTTTCGATGCAATCAAAAATGAGGATTTCACCCTGCGTTTTCCTGAAGGGGTTACCATTGAGTCTTTTAAAGAGCTGAACAAAAGCTTAAATCGGGTCAATGGTCTAATCCAAGAGGTGCATCTTCAACTTCAAATACGGGAGCAGTATTATCAGGAAATTTTGAAACAGGCCAGCATAGGCATCATGACCTATAATGAAAAGGGGCATATTCTTTTTGCCAATCCCACCTTGGAGCAGTTGTTGGATTACACCCCACTGAACCACATCAAACAACTTAAACAAGTAGATGAAAGCCTATATCACATCTTCAAAAATTTTGAACCTTTTCAGCGGAAGTTGGTACAATTGTCCAATGAGCGCGAACAAACCCAATTGGCCATTAAATCAACACCCTTGTCCCTGGATGGTCAATCGTTACAATTGGTGGTGGTGCAGGATATTCATAAGGAGCTGGATGAAAAAGAAACGGAATCTTGGGTTAGGCTCATTCGGGTGCTTACCCACGAGATCATGAACACTATTACCCCAATTGCCTCCATTTCGGATTCCATTATTAAATATTACCGTAAAGGCGATAAGATTACTCCGATGGAAGAATTGGAAGAGAGTCAAATCAAAAACACCTTAAAAGGATTGGAGGTCATCAAAGAGCAGGGAGGGGACCTTATGGATTTTGTACAATCGTACCGAAGTTTATTGCACGTGCCGGAACCCAACAAATCCTTGGTAAAAGGGAAGGAACTTTTGGAAAAAATCGATGTGCTCATGTCTGCTCGATTGATTGATGGGGAGAGTGAGTTCTCCACTATTTGCCAACCAGAGGATTTGGAATTCTACATTGATGAAAAACAAATTTCCCAAGTGCTGATCAACTTGGCCAAAAATGGTTTGCAATCTGTGGATTCCACCAAAGATGGAAAGGTGCTTGTAGTGGCAGGTATCGATGAAAGCAGCTCCAAGTTTATTGAAATTAGGGACAACGGACCGGGGATTCCACCCGAGGTGATGGACGAAATATTTGTTCCTTTTTTCACTACAAAAAGCGAGGGAACTGGAATTGGGCTCAGTCTTTCCAAACGGGTAATGCAACTACACGGGGGAACCATTCAGGTGCGTTCGGTTCCGCATAAGGAAACTGTCTTTCGACTTACCTTTGCCTAATCTTGATTATGAAACAAGCATTATTGGAATTTTGTTGGGCATATGTGAACGATAGAACGGCCCGTCTTAAAAAACAAAGTGATGAACTCCAAGAATCCTTGGGTTCTGAAACTAAAAGCTCCGCAGGTGACAAACACGAAACCGGCAGGGCCATGGTCCAGTTGGAGCAGGAAAAGCTGGGCCAACAATTACAGGAGCTCGATGCAACCCGAAGTATTCTCAACAAAATCAGCGCTGAAAAACCCTCCGATAAAATACGTTTGGGATCCTTGGTAAAAACAAGCATGGCGGATTATTATATTGCCATTTCCGCTGGCGCTTTTAAAAAAGAAGGTGATATGGTGTATTGCATTTCGGCAAATGCTCCAATAGCCAGGTTATTGCTGGGAAAAGAAAAGGGTGGATATTTTGTTTTCAATGGAAAAGAGCACTCTATTTTGGAAGTGTACTAAGAACCATCTTCCACAAGTTCCATATTGGGTTTATCGCGATGGAAAACAATAATCAGAAATAGTATTCCGATAATGACCAAGAAAACAATTTCGATTCGGGACAATAATTGATTCATGCCCAAAGACCTTTTGGAGCGCTGCGTTAATTGTCTGCCCTCCGAAAGTTGGACCTCGGCAAGTTCGTCCAGATTACTACTGATACCGTTCAAAACTGAAAAAATTTCTTTCTCGGACGATTCATTGTTCACATAATCGGTTTCCAAAGCCTTAAGATCCCTATAGTTCTCCTTTAAATTGGCTAAATACTGGGATTCCTCTCTAGTTAATTCGGTTTTTTCAAAGTCTGCGAGAATAGTTTTGATTTCAGGATATTGTGGTATTTCTACTTGATCCCGTGCATTGTTCGCCAAGAACAAAGCTTTTTTATGAAACAGATTGTTCAGTCTGTAAATATATTCCTGGACCACCAAGCGATCCTCAAAAACCGAGTCCACACCATGCTCCACCGTGCTAAAGTTCCGGTTGTTCAGCCGATTGGATGCGAGAACCAATAAAAATGCGGCCGCAAGCACAAAACCTGCATGAATTCGTTGCTTTATTGTTCTTGTTTTCAGCATCCTTAGGATTTTTATGTGAAAAAATTAGTTCTTAAATAATATCAAAAAAAATTCAGGGAAACAAATCCGCCCAGCCATTAGCCAACCATAATAATTGAGCAAACCTATGTGCTTATAGCTGAGCGGAAATCATCAATCAACTACAGCACACTCAACTCGCCAGACTCGAGTGCATTTTTTAAATCCGCCTTGACAACCGGATGACTATTAAAAAACCTTTTGCCGTCGGTTTTCTTTATTTTTACCATTACAGTACCATCTTTTTTCTCTTTGATATCGGTTACCACAACTTTATTCCCCACTACTCTTTTGTAGTTGGCAATTCCTCCTTTTTTAATGATGAAATTGGCCCTGGGAAAGTCAATGTGTTTGAATTGGGGGGTGTCGGGTTTACCGATTTCCAAAACATCGCCAACTTTTACATCTTGTGGGGTTACGCTTTGCGCGTTGCTATTGGTGGTCGCTACCACGAACAAAAGTGCTAAAATCATTATTCTCATAACTATTTATATTTAGGGTTTACAATTAATTTTCATTTCTTTTTATAAGTCAAAACTGGTAGATAACTGGTGCGATTGTTCCACGGCGATTATCTTAAAGGATTGAACATCTGATGGAAAGCCGAGTTGAATGTGATCGTCCACCGCTAGTCCAACCAAACTGGCTCCTAGCGTACTTGCAACAGAGATGGTATTGTTATCAACATCTCTGCGGGTCGATGGAACCAGTTGAAACGTTTGCCGCGCTCCGTGTACAAATTCCACGGTTACCTTGGAGTTTAAGCGAACCACATCATCGGGCATGTCCATCTCATCCTCTACCAATGCCTGATCGATTCTCTCTCCCAACTGTTCCAAGGCATCCTTATGGGCATAATCCTCATAGAACCTATGGAAGTTCAATATTCGTTTTAGGGTTAGATAATCCTTTTTTTCCATGATCAGGCTTCCGTATTTCATTTCCAATTCTTGACGGACGGGACACTAAAATTCAGTACCCCCGAGCTTTTTGCTTATTAATGGGCAAAGCCTGTGCCATTTGAGAAGATAATTATCAGTTATACCTCACAACTAATTGTATTTCAGTCTTTTAAAAATGTTTGGTAATGAAATAAAGAAAAGGTGGGTTGGGTAATTTTTACCCGGTTGGAGCAAAAATACCCGGAAACTATTTTAGTTTTTCACGTAATGTTTTACGGTTGATGCCCAAAATTTCGGCCGCTTTGGTCTTGTTGCCCTGAGTGGATAGGAGTACTTCCTGAATGTATTCCTTTTCTTTTTCCTCAAGCGTTTTAAATCCCTTTTCGGGAAAGTTGATTTTGTATTTCAGCTCATCGGGAAGATGTTCTAAAGTGATTTTTCCATCACACATGATCACGGCACGTTGCACCACATTTTCAAGTTCACGGATATTGCCCGGCCAAGCGTATCGTTTCAACACTTCAAGAGCGTCATCAGCAATACGGACAAAACGGTCCTTGTACTCAATACCGTATTTCTGCATGAATTTGTCCACCAATAAAGGGATGTCCGAGCTACGCTTCCGGAGAGGAGGCACATCTATAGTAACCACGGAAAGGCGGTAGAACAGGTCTTCGCGAAAGGTTTTCTTTTGAATCAGTTCGTCCAGGTCACTATTAGTGGCAGCAATCACCCGAACATCCAACTTTTCAGCTTTTTGGGAACCGATTTTGGTCACTTCCTTTTCTTGGAGCACCCTCAATAATCTATTTTGAACCGGCAGGGTGGCATTTCCAATTTCATCCAAAAAAATAGTGCCCTTGTGCGCTGCTTGGAAAAAACCATCACGGTTTTCGTTGGCGCCTGTAAAAGCACCTTTGGTGTATCCAAAAAGTTCGGCCTCCAATAAATTCTCGGGAATGGCCCCACAGTTCACCGCGATAAAAGGCGCCCGTGCAAACTTGCCCGAATAGTGAATGGCACGCGCCACCAGTTCTTTTCCTGTCCCGCTTTCCCCGCGCACTAGGACTGTGGCGCGGTTGTCCTTGACCCGATCTATGATTTCCGTAACCTTTTGGAATGCTTCGGAGTTCCCGATCATATCGGCGTAGCCATTAGTGGCGACGTGTTTTATCGGTGGCGTTTTAAAAGTGTCCTTTTCCTCCTTACTGGTAAGTGCCTTTTTTACAGCCACTTCCAGTTCACTTTTGGTAAAAGGTTTGGTCAAATAATCCGTTGCTCCGTGTTTGATCACATTCGAGGCATCCTCTACCGACGGAAAACCAGTAACTACCAGTTTGGGCATGTTCGGATAATGTTCGGCCACATATTTTACTAGCTGCAATCCATCAATTTCTGGCATATTAATATCGGTTACCAACAAATCTATTTCAGTATCCTTTAAGATGTATAGCGCCTCCTTTACCGAAACAGCTTTATACGTGTGGTAATCCATTGACTTTAGGTGCCGCTGCAACAGCTCCAGAATATCAATGTCGTCATCAACGAGCAATATATTTTCCTTTTTTAACAAAGCGATTACTTTTTAGGGAATTGCAAGGTAAAGATAGTGCCTGTTGGGGTATTTGGGGTCACCTCAATACTTCCTCGATGACTTTGCACAATGCCGTGTACTACGCTAAGCCCCAATCCTGATCCTTCCCCAACGGGCTTGGTGGTAAAAAAGGGGTCAAAAATATGGGGTATGGATTCCTCTGGTATTCCCGGACCTTGGTCGCCAATTTTTAATATGACATTATCTTTTTCCGTTGCCAAGGAAACCGAAATGGTGCTTTTGGGCGGTGCAAAATAAATGGCATTTACAATAAGGTTGAAAACCACTTGGGTCAACTGGATTTTATCGATGCGTAACTCGATGGTGTCCTCGGAATGCTCAAATTGGCAAGAGACCTCATTTTGGCGCAAGGTGGTTCGCAACATATTGATAGCTTCTTCCATTACCTCAACCACATTGATAACTTCGCGGGTTTCGGGCATTTCGCAGGCGAAGAACATCAGTTTTTTCACGACTTCCCTTGAAAATATGGTGTTGGTGATGATCTTGTCCAGATCCTTGAGGGCTTGTGGGTCATCGCTGATGTGTTCCTTTAACAGCTCCGTAAAGCCCAGAATGTTGGCAAGCGGGGTGTTCAATTCGTGGGCGATGCCCGCGGTAATTTCCCCCAAGATGCGCAGCCTATCGGATTGCTCCACTTGCCTGCGTATGTGCTCTTCTTTTTCTTTGATTTCTTTCCGCTCCAACAGATTGCCCACTTTTAGGCAAACATTGTCCAAGAGTTGTTGTTCTTCCTCCAAAAAATCCTTGAGCTGGTATTTTGGCGACGGGTATCCGATTTTTATCTCTCCCTTGGGTTTATTGAACACGGTAATGGCCGACTCCAAAAAAACGTAGTCGTCCCCTTTTTCCTCGGTTTTGATGAAATAATCTGGGGTGTTGAGCACTACATAAGTCTCCTCATCAAACTGCCAGGCGCGCTCCAAACATTGCACAATACCGAGCAATGCCGTTTCCATATCATCGTAATCGCAGTTTACGATAAGGGAAGTTACCTCATACAAACAGGTAAGTTCCTTAATGCGTTCTTTGAGTTTTTGTTCGGCGGTGAGCATGGTATTCCCCTTTGTAGCAAATTAGTGAATTATTGCGATTCGCATGTTTGCTTTGAAAATAATTGCAATTCGGTATGCTCCCTAATCATCTCCCTTTATAAATAAAAACCCTTCCAAATCAGTGACTTGAAAGGGTTTTCGGTGGTCCCACCTGGAGTAATTTTTTTCTACACTGTTTTTTAATCACCTAACATTCCGTATCTTATGCTATATAAGGGCTGGGAAGAATGAAGGTGAACCAATTTTAACATTCAAATTGTATTTATTTGCCCCCTGTTTTGCCCCCCTTTTTATCCATTTTAATCTAAATGAATTCAAATCATATTAATCTGCATTAAATGCAACTAACGTTCTCGACCCGTAACGATAAGCAAAACAAAGATGGAACTTTGCCCGTCAGGGCAACAATTACCTTTAAAGGGATAAGAATCAGAAAAAATATTACAGGGGTAAAAGTATTGCCACGACATTGGAAGAATCAAAGAATCAAACCCAATACGCAAAAAGAAGATTACAACAACCATATCGAATTCAATCTTAAGCTCGATGAGTTTAGGGAAAAGGTATTTACCGTTTTTCGTTACTTCCATCTGAACAATATCCCTTTCAGCGCAGAATTGATAGAAGAGAAGCTAGATGATAGATCCTTCGGAGAAAATTCATTGGCTCCCAAATTTTTTGAAAGTTTCGATGAGTTCATTGAAACCAGCCGAACCATAAAAGCCCATGGCACCATAAAAAAATACAACACCGTCTCAGGGTTTCTAAAGGATTTTCAAAACGAGGTTTCCTACCAACTGCGTTTTGATAATATCAATATGGATTTCTATGAAAAATTTAGGGACTATTGTTTCAAGGATCGTAAAACCCTGAACAATTACTTCGGAAAACTGGTCTCTATCCTTAAGACCTTTATGAATTGGGCCTATGAGCGGGGTTATCACGATAATCTGGAATTTAAAAAATTTCGAAGGACTGAGGACAGTATTGAGGTAATCTATCTGACGATGGATGAGTTGATGGCTCTGTACCGATTTGATTTTAAATCCAAAAAATATGCTCAGATAAGGGACATATATTGTTTTGGCTGCTTTACCGGGTTACGCTTTAGTGACATCATGAACCTAAAATCTTCAAATGTCTTTTCAGATCATTTGAAAATCACTATTGTAAAAACGAAGACCATTGACCAAAAAATTCCCTTGAACAAATATGCCAAAGAAATTCTTGACCGATACAAGGGCACTATATACGAGCCCCTTCCCACTATTTCCAATCAGAAATTCAATGAGTACATAAAAGAATGCTGTTCGAAAGCCAAAATAAACACTCAAATCACAATTACAAGATACATCGGACAAAAGCGAATAGACAAAACCATGGCCAAACATGACCTTATAACCAGCCACACGGCCAGAAAGACATTTGTTACCAATAGCTTGGTCCTTGGCATGAAGGAAATGGTGGTAAGAAACATTACCGGACACAAGGACGAAGCTTCCTTTAAACGCTATGTTGATATAGCCGAAGACTTTAAACAAAAGGAAATGGACAATACCTGGAATCTTGTGCAATAAGAAAACATTAAATGAAATGACATCTTCCTATGACTATATTGCCCATAAAGTACTTGCTAAGAACAAGTATACCTTATTTTTGACCTTGCCGATAGTTTTCATAGCCCTACTAGTCTATTTGGGCATTTCGCTTTGGGAATTGGTGGCTTTCCCCGGGGCCAATCTGGAAAAATTCATAGTGGCCTTCCTTTGCATAAGCTTTGGCTGGGTTCTTTTTATTTATTTCAGCGGTATCCTTAAAGCTCCAAAAGATTTTAATGTCATCAAATACTCCAATTGTTCAATGTCCCTATATGAAGCTTTGGGCGAAACAGAAAAAAGAATGTTTCACAAATACCTGATTAAATCCATAAAGGAGAAAGACATGGGCTTTGATAGTTATATGTGCGCATTTGAAACTTATCCAAAAATCAAAAGAACGCTTCTCCAAGACCTTTCCTCCAAAAAGTTCAAAAGACGATTGTTATCGGAACTCACTTTTGAAAGGCTGAACAGTGAAATCAAAAATCAAAAAAAGAAGTCACTTTGGATCCGTTCATTTTTCAGTTATAAGATAGCCATGGAAAGAGCGTTGGCCATCACGATGGAGAATGCGAGCGATGCTTCGGTTCTAAATTCCATGAAGGAGATACACAAAGCCTTGGCGATAAACATCAATATTGGCAGCAATGGCGTAACCCTGGATACCAAAGGCTTAAAGGCAATGTTAATCGACATAAATCAAAATGTCTCTTCCGTTAATCTGGAAAATCGTATTATCCTAAACGATAGAATCACCCAAAAGCAGTTTGCCCTTGTTCTTGACTCTTTTTGCAAACGATACTTGCCCAATTTAAACGCCAAAAAATTTGCGGCCTGTTATACTGGGTTTTCAGATTATGACCCTTGCAAATATAATTTGAGAAATATCTTTCAACCTTACTTCACCGAATTGTCTCAAGATCAAGTTTTAACCTTCATTGCCCTAATGAGGTACTTGATTATCAAAGGAGTTGTCAAAAGTTCAACAACCGAGAATTCACACCACAAATTGACTAGGGTCTTGGAAATATTCACCGAAAGCAATGGGTTTTCCCGGCAAACATGGAGGAAGAACTTTTCGGAAGATTATCAATATAAAAGAACATTACCCAAAAATGTGCAAATAGAGGTCAACTCTTCCATCAATAGGCTCCTCCCTCCCCTACAAACGTAAATCAAAGCTTATACAGCTGATTTTCAATATAAAGAAACCGCTTACCCGGTTCAATAGGCAATCTGATTTAGCCCAATGTTACACCTAGTTTAGTCGAAGAATTGATTGTTTCATTAAAATCTTCTAAACTATGTCAAATCCCATTCTATACGGCTTTACAAAAAAAGACCTTGAGAACACCATCGAATTGGTAATCAAAAGGCTCCAGAGAACAAACCTCGCCAATGAATCGGTCATCCATTCAGAAGAGGACCGTCTGACCCAAAAGGAAGCTGCTAAATTCTTGGGGCGATCTGAACAGTGCCTTATCAAATGGAAGAAAAAGAATTTGATTCCCTATTACCAAATTGGGAATTCAATTTTCTATTCCAAAAAGGAACTGTTGGAATGTGCGCGAAAAAATGGAAAGTTCCGACGTGTATCAACAAAATGAGAGAGCCATGTCGAAAAATATTCCATATGTCCGCATTGGCACGTCTTTCTATAAAATCGTAAAGTACCCTACCATTTCAGGGCATTTCAATGAGCAGCTGGTCCCTTGGAACGAGCATATCATCAAGCAGGACCATGGCAAGGACTATCTGGGCAAGGTGCCCAAATATGATGGGTTCGCCTGCATTCCCTGCCATGTCGATTTCAAGAAGGAACACCATGGTTTCTACAATACCTATTCCCCTTTGGTGCACGAACCGAAAGAGGGAAGCATTAAAAAGACACATGCTTTTTTGAAGCATATCTTCGGGAACCAGCTGGAACTGGGACTGGACTATTTGAAACTCCTGTACCAAAGACCGGTGCAGGTGCTCCCCATCCTCTGTCTGGTCTCCACCGAGAGGAACACAGGGAAAAGCACGTTCCTCAAATGGCTCAAGGAAATCTTCGGGAACAACCTGACCTACCTGACCAATGACAGCTTTGCAAGCCAGTTCAACGCGGACTGGGCCAACAAGCTGCTGATATGCGTTGACGAGGTACTGTTCAACAAAGAGGAGCTTACTGAGCGCATTAAATACCTGAGCACCACCAACCGGAACAAGCTTGAGGCCAAAGGCAAGGACAAAAGGGAAGTAGAATTCTTTGGTAAATTTATTCTCTGTAGCAACAACGAGGACAGTTTTATCAAGATCGATGCCCATGAGACCCGGTTCTGGGTACGGAAAATCCCATCCCTTAAAAAAGAGGACACCGATTTCTTGGACCAGTTGTGCAAGGAAGTGCCCGCTTTTTTGGATTTCCTTTCAAAAAGGGAGTACAATTCAAAGCAAAGAACCCGAATGTGGTTCACAGCTAAACAGGTTTATACCCCTGCCCTTAAGAAGCTGGTGAACAATAACCGAAATAGGGTGGAGAAGGAACTGGCCAGTCTATTGCTGAGCGCCATGGAAAAGTTCGAGATGGACTCGGTGGACCTTTGTCCCATCGATGCCCTGC
>NZ_CAMYIC010000030.1 GCF_947258355.1 uncultured Allomuricauda sp. | reverse complement strand
TAATTTTCTAATTTTTTTCGGCTTGCAAATATAAACATTATAATTAATCTTTCCCTTTAACCCTTTAATTTTAAGTATATAAACTGATACATTTGACCTTTATTACTTTCTTTGATGAGTTTTGCCCCTAAAATCCTGAATTGGTACCGTGAACATCAGCGTAATCTCCCATGGAGGGAAACCCGTGATCCCTATAAGGTTTGGCTGTCGGAAATTATTCTGCAACAAACCCGCGTTGCTCAGGGAATGCCCTATTATTTAAAGTTTGTGGAAGCTTTTCCAACGGTATATGACCTAGCTGAAGCACCCGAGGAGCAAGTATTAAAATTGTGGCAAGGACTTGGGTATTACTCCCGAGCGCGAAATTTACACGCCACTGCAAAAATGGTGGTAAATGATTTTGATGGGGAGTTTCCTAAGACCTACAAAGAGTTAAAATCCTTGAAAGGAGTGGGGGATTATACCGCAAGTGCCATCGCATCCTTCTGTTTTGATGTTCCAGAGCCTGTAGTCGATGGTAACGTTTATCGGGTTTTGTCGCGATATTTTGGGGTGGATATACCTATCAATAGCACGCAGGGGATTAAATATTTTAAGGAATTGGCCCGCGAAGTGATGGATGCGGAGAACATCAGGGACTACAATCAAGGGATTATGGAGTTCGGCGCAGTGCAGTGTGCCCCCAAAAAACCATATTGTTTATTGTGTCCACTCCAAGAAAGTTGTGTGGCACTCCAAGAGAACAAAGTGGACCAACTCCCTGTAAAGTTGAACAAGACCAAGGTGCGGAACCGATACTTCAACTATATCGTATTGCTGGATGATGATGGCAATACCGTTTTGGAGCAGCGAAGGGGCAAGGGCATTTGGCAGAATTTGTATCAGTTTCCCCTCATTGAGTCGGAAAAACAGCTTCAGGCCGAAGAATTGAGGCCCATGATCAACCAAAAAGATGTAGTTCCTGTAATGGAATCCCTATCATTATATAATAATGAACCTATTGTGCACAAACTATCACACCAACATTTGCACACACAATTTTGGATCCTAAAAACTTCTGATATATTGGAGGGGGGAACCCCATGGAAAGAAATCAGCGGTTTTCCCGTACCAGTTTTGATAGCAGATTTTATCAAGACATTGAAAATTTAGTACTTTTGATTAATTAAGAGAGATATGAGCGGAACATTGAACAAAGTAATGCTGATCGGGCATTTGGGAGACGAAGTGAAAATGCACTATTTTGAAGGTGGAAACTGCATCGGCAGATTCCCTTTGGCCACCAACGAGACCTACACCAATAGGCAAACGGGCGAAAGGGTGACCAATACGGATTGGCACAACATTGTAGTGCGAAACAAGGCAGCCGAAATTTGTGAAAAGTACCTCAGTAAAGGAGATAAGGTTTATGTGGAGGGCCGCTTAAAAAACAGGCAGTGGCAAGGTGAGGATGGCAATACGCGATATACCACCGAAGTGCACGTACAGGACTTTACCTTTTTGACTACCAAGAAGGAAAGTATGGCCAATGCACAATCATCTGGGTCATCGTCTGCCAATTACCAAGAACCACCAAAGGCTGAGAGCCCCACTACACCTACCGGTAATTCGGAGGAAGAGGATGACGACCTACCATTCTAAATAAAAAAGACTAAAAAGCAATAGTAAATTGGATCCCGAGCCCCATTGTTTGGCATTTTATCTGACCACTTTTAGTGGAATCTTCACTTTAAAAATTGTTGTGCTAGTACTTCTATTGGCCTGCTCTGCATTGATTTCAGCTGCGGAAGTGGCTCTTTTTGGCCTTTCACAGACCGACGTGAACGAAATGAACGAGAACAATTCTTCACGCAGCAAGTTGATTGTGGAATTGCTGGATAAGCCCCAAAAGTTATTGGCAACCATTCTTATTACCAACAATGCCATCAATATTGGAATTGTGCTCTTGTTCAGTTCTATTGGAAATACCCTATTTGAGGGGATTGATGGTACTTTCCGCTTTTTGTTGGAAGTAGTGGTCGCTACCTTTTTGATCTTGATGTTCGGGGAAATTCTACCTAAAATATACGCCAATCGTAACCGAGTACAGTTTTCGCATTTTATGGCGATTCCGCTAAAAGGGCTTAATTCTTTGTTTACCCCTTTAAGCTCGCCGATGCGGGCAGTAACGCTTTTTATGGAGGATAAATTGGGGAAGAAAAAATCCAATCTGAGCATCAATCACCTATCACAAGCACTTGAGCTGGCCTCCGAAGGCGATACCACCAAGGAGGAACAAAAAATTTTGGAAGGCATTGTAACTTTTGGAAATACCGACACCAAACAGGTAATGCGCCCTCGTATAGATATTTTCGCGGTTAACGAAAAAATGAAGTTCCCTGAGGTGCTACAAGAGATAAAAAAGAACGGATATTCCCGAATTCCCGTTTTCTCGGAAAATATGGACAACGTTTTGGGCGTTCTTTACGTGAAAGACCTTTTACCTTATATAGATAGAAAGACTTTTAATTGGATGTCGCTCATCCGTGAACCCTATTTTGTACCGGAGAACAAGAAACTGGATGATTTGTTATTGGAGTTTCAGGACAAGAAAAATCACTTGGCGGTTGTTGTCGATGAGTACGGGGGAACATCGGGAATTGTGACCTTGGAGGACATTATTGAAGAAATCGTAGGCGATATCAGCGATGAGTTTGATGATGAAGACCTGGTCTTCTCCAAATTGGACGACCATAATTATGTTTTTGACGGTAAAACCGCGCTAAAAGATTTCTATCGTGTAGTGAAAATTGAAGAGGAGGATGAGTTTGAGAGTCAAAAAGGAGAATCGGAGACCATTGCGGGATTTGTACTGGAAATTTCAGGGAGTTTTCCAAAAATAGGAGAAAAGGTGTTGTTCAAGGACTACCAATTTATAGTGGAAAGTATGGACAAGAAAAGATTGAAACGCATAAAAGTAACATTGCCCCATGAAGCATAGAATTTTATTTTTCCTAGCTGTAGCCGCACTTTTTGTAGGCTGTAAAAATGAAGTCTTGCCTAAGCCCAAGGCAATGTTGCGATTGGATTACCCTACGGCGGAATACATGGAATCCGGTCCCGACTGCGTCTACAATTTTGATAAAAATACTCTCTCCAATATTAAGGAGAACAAGGATTGCTCCATGGTACTGGATTATCCCATGATGAACGGTTCCATATACCTTACCTATAAACCTGTTCAAGGTAACTTGGATACATTACTGGTGGACGCCCAAAAACTTTCTTACGAACATGTGGTGAAAGCCGACAATATTGTAGAACAGCCATTTATTAATGAAGAAGATAGTGTTTATGGGATGTTCTATGAGGTAAGTGGCAATGCAGCATCACAATCGCAATTTTACGTGACCGATAGCATCAATCACTTTGTGACGGGTTCTTTGTACTTTTACGCTAAACCCAATTACGATTCCATTCTTCCTGCAGCTATGTATCTTCAGAACGATATTAGAAGAATCATGGAAAGCCTACGTTGGAACAAATGATTATTGTTCGGAATCCTGCGCAAGAAGCGTCTCGGCCCTTTCAATACTGCCATTGATTTTTTCCTTCACCACTTTTACTTTTTCTTCCTCTTCATCCAACCATTGTAGTTTTTCTTCAGAAAGTGCTTTGCCTTCCAATATTTCCTCGTGGTCAAAACGATTGCCAAAATCTTTCATCCAATCCATCATCGCCGTATTGGCTTCTTGAAGGTCTTTCATGGCAACCTCATATTTTTGTCCCATTTCAGTGGAATCCACTTTCGGTTTTAGTTCGCCCACAAGTTTACCAATGGTTCCCATTTTGGGCATCACTTCGTCATGGATGGCCATTACTTTATTCATTTGGGCTTGCGATTCCTTCTGGATCTGAGATTCTTGAGGGGTTGTCTCATTCTCTTGCTTTGGTTTGCAAGAAAAACCTAAAAGTAAAATAGTACAGATAAGGATAGAAAGGAATTTTTTCATCATGAGTAAATTTAGTCAGCAAATTTAATCATTTGCTGCGGTAAAAATATCGCAAATGTCAAGATGATTTTAGGATAAAAAAGTGACTTTTGTCACACAACAGAACTATTGGTATCCCTAAATTTGCTTTTTGCATAAAGGTTATTAAGTATTGGATCAATCCTTACATAATTTGCATAGGCGCATAGTTTTTTCCTTGCTTTTCATTGTTTTGATAATGGTGAGCAACCTGCGCTTTTCATCAATGTACGTTTATTACAGCTTGGATAGGGAAGGTTTTATAGAACAGCTTTGTGAGAACAAGGACAAACCCGAACTTAATTGTAATGGTAAGTGTATGTTGATGCAGATGCTCAATGCCCAAGCCGAAGACGATGAGCCAATGCCCGTAATCGGTTGGGAGGAAATATTGGTCTTCTTTATGGATATACCGGAATACAATTTGCCCAATAGCAACGATGACTTGTTAAATACTTTCCATTATACGGATTCCTATTCATATCGCTTTAGCGATACCCCCATCAAACCACCAATGATTTAAGATATACCACAAAACGGCCAATACCCATGGCCTTACATGTATAATCTTAAACATAAAATCAAAAATGAGTAAAAGTACATTGGCAAAACTTTGTGTTTTGCTTTTAGGGACCACAGTGTCCTACGCGCAAGTTTCAAATGCGCAAGATTCCCTAACAAAAAAACCTATACAATTGGATGAGGTTCTAGTTGAGGGAGAAAGTAAGTCCGACCCGGTTTTTTCTACTTTTAGGAGCGAACCGGAAAAGAAAATTGTCCAATCCAAAAATGTTGCCGATTTATTCAACGATATCAATGGATTTAGTTTGATCAAACGCGGCAACTATGCCATAGACCCCTCGTTCCGTGCTTCGCAATACGAACAGTTGAATGTTCAATTCAATGGAGGAACAAAAGTAATGCATGCCTGTCCAAATAGGATGGATCCCATTACCACTCACGTAACTCCCGAGGAGATAGAGCGGGTGGAAGTAGTTAAGGGACCATATACCTTTAGATATGGGCCCACTTTTGGTGGAATCGTAAATTTGGTTACCCAAGAGGTGGAAAAACAAGAAAAAGGGTATCATGGCAAAGTAAATTTTGGCGGTGAGAACAATGGGAACGCCATAACCAGTTTTGCTAACCTGAAGTATGTTGGGGAGCAATTTGATGCGAACCTCAATTTTGGTTACCGTGATTTTGGGAATTACGAAGATGGAGATGGAAACGAAGTCCCCTCCTCCTTCAAGAGTACCGATTATGGGGTTCAGGTTGGGTATAATCCAACAGAAAACCAACGAATCCAGCTAGGTTTCAGACAATCTTTTGGGAGGGATGTACTACATGCAGGATTGCCCATGGATACCGAAATAGACGATAGCAATGTACTTTCTTTGGATTATAAGTTGGACAACATCTCCGATGGATTGAAAACAGTAAGTGCCAAAATGTACCGTTCCCAAGTGGATCATGTAATGACCAATACGTTAAGACCTAGCTTTATGATGATGGAGGCCGTGTCGGAAGTGGATGCGTTAACCCTTGGGGGTAGGGTAGAACTTGAGTGGAGGCCTATCGATCATCTTAGATTATATACTGGATTGGATGCTTTTTCCATTGGAAGAACGGGGAACAGGACCCGTTTGGTAAAAAGAAACATGAATGGTGATTTGTTGCCTGCCCCAGTGGAATTTGTGGACGAGGTGTGGCAAGATTCCCAAATTGATGACTACGGGGCATTTGTAGAGGGTAAATACCCATTATCGGAAAAATTCTTGCTGAATGTTGGGGCGCGCTATGATATGGTACATTCAAAAATAGATGCGCCAGCAGATGATTTTGTGGTCGAATATCCCGATTTGGATACCCGTACAGAACATAATTTCAGTACAACAGCATCAATAAAATATATGGCCACTTCCAATCTTCTATTTGAATTGGCATATGGTCGAGGTGTTCGTTCCGCCAACATGATAGAAAGATTCATCAACCATTTTACAGTAGGCCAAGATCCATACGAATATGTAGGCAACCCCTTTTTGGATGCCGAAGTGAACAATCAGTTTGAGTTGGGTGTAAAGGCAAATGCAAATTTTGATGGCTATGCCATTAACAGATTGGATTATGGCGCATCGGCCTATTATTCCATTTATGATAACTATATTGTCCCTGTGATAGACCCAACGTTGGACAAAAAGTACATGCCAATGGCCCAACCTACGGAGGTGAAACGGTTTACAAATCTTAATGATGCTTACAAAACTGGGTTTGAAATTTATGGTGAACTGGGCTTCCTACAGGATTTTGCCTTTAAAACGGAATTGTCCTATGTGTACACAAAAAATCAGGATCTAGATGAATCACTTCCCCTGACCCCACCTTTGGTAACAAGGTTTAACCTAAGTTTTGAAAAAGAGAAAGTTTGGGCAAGGGCAACCTACACCATTACATCCGAGCAGTCTGATATAGCACCTTCCTTTGGAGAGCAAACTACTGATGGTTATGGGGTAATGGATTTTCGTTTTGGCGCAAAACCTTTTGAACACTTGACAGTTGGCGTTGCGGCATCCAATATTTTTGATGAAACCTACAATAATCACTTGAACTTTTCATTTGTAAATCAAGCGGATTATGGCCGTGTACCTATTAATGACCCTGGAAGAAATCTATCTGCGTTTATTCAGTATAGTTTTTAAAATTCAGCTTTATCTATAAATAAAAGGCGCTCCATCAGAGCGCCTTTTTTCTTTGTCAATAAGACTTGTGTTTATTTAAAATCCGATGCGTCAACACCTTCGTTTACCTTGATTTCTTTTACGATAAACTCCATGTTTTGTGGCCCCATGGTTTGTATTAACTTGAACGGAAATTTAATTCCAGATACTTCTTGGTAATCCCCATATTCCATGGTGCTGGTCATTTGTTGGCCTTGGACTTCTTGAGTGTTGATTTCCTGTATTTTAAGTGCTGTCTCTACATCATAGAAAGCAGTTTTGCTATCACTTATTTTCAGCTTGTAGGCTTTTTTATCACCCACAGGCTCAATGCCTTCAAGCGCAATATCTCCTGCGGCCAAATAGTTGAGCTCAGGGAAAGCGGCAGATTCTTCCTTGATTTTCGTAATTTCTTCAGGAGAAAGGTCCTTGCGTTGCCCTTGAACCACCATATAACCGGTATCTCCATCCAATACTTGTTTTTGCATAGAGTTGCCCATTACTTTTACATCTTGCATAAACTGATCTTGAGATGTTTTCTTCATTTCAAGTTCCAATTTCATGCCCTGCATTTCTGCCTCGGCCATCATGGAGTAAGAATCCACACCTTCTAGTTTCGACTTCCCTCCGATTGCCTCAATATACTTTTCCAATACGGATGTTGCGTCCACACCTTCAGGTACGGCGGCATTATAGTTGGGTTTTTCAGTTTTGTTTGCATACTTGTCATAGTAAAGTACAGGAACTGTTTTGCCGTTAAAACTTACTTTTTCCAAGTTTTCAAGGACATCGGTCCCTTTTCCTGTAACCACAACACGAGCATTGGTCGTGGAGAAATGTTTTTTGGCTGCCTTGAGCACATCTTCCTTGGTAATGGCATCAATTCGCTCCAAGTAGGTTTCATAAAAGTCCTTTGGAAGGTCTTCGGTCTCTATGTTCAGTGCATAATTGGCAACGGTCTCTGGTTTTTCCAGGGCCATTACAAAGCTTCCCGCATATTTTGCTTTTGCATTGGCCAACTCCTCATCGGATACCAGTTCGGAAGTCATATTGTTGATTTCCTTCAAAATCTCCACCACGGAACTATCGGTGACCGCATTTCTTACTTGAGCGTATGCGTTAAAGCGCATTGGACTGAATTTATTGGCTCTTAGCCCGGAATATGAACCATAGGTATAGCCTTTGTCCTCTCTTAAATTTTTGAACAAACGCGCCTGTGATCCACCTCCTAAAATTCTGTTGGCCATTAGGGCTTCCAAATAATCTTCATCCTTCATTTTTAAGTGAGTGATGTTTTCCACAGCTACTTCAGATTGTACCGCGTTGGGCACATCAACAAAGTTGATTTGCGTGTACTGTACATCTTTTGGGTCTGAATAGCTAAAGGATGGTGGTGCGGCTTTGGACCAAGGCGTAAAGGCTTTGGTTACCAGTTCCTCAACGGTTTCAAAGTCAACATCGCCGATAACAACCAAATAGGCATTGGCAGGAACAAAATAAGAGCGGTAGAACTGTTCCACATCAACCAAGGAAACATTGTTTACGCTTTCCTCGGTCATAAATTCGCCAAAAGGGTGGTTTTTACCATAGGCCAAAGCTGCCTGGACCCTATTTGCAATGGCAGAAACGTCTTTTTCTTCGGATTTTATACCAGTGATCAGCTTTTCTTTTTCCTTTTCAAATTCTTCTTGGAGAAAGTCAGGATTAAGCGCGGCATCAGCCATTAATTCCAAAATACGAGGGAAATATTTGGACAAGGAGCTTGCAAAGGCACTCTGTTCCCCAATGTAGATATTGGCACCCAAGAAATCCACCTCTTCGTAAAATTCATCCTTGGGAATGTTTTTAGATCCTTTGCCCAACATGCTTCCTGTAAGAGCAGATACCCCAGCTTTATCCCCTTCCAAAATCGGTGGGTTGTCAATGGAAAGTTGAATGCGGACCCTTGGCAATTTGTGGTTTTCCACAACGAGGACCTTCAAGCCATTTTTAAGTTCAAAACGGGCGGGCTCTTTTAAATTGATCTTGGGAGCTGGCCCTGGTTCTGGTGGCGTACTCCTGTCTATTTGTGCAAATGTGGCTGTCACAAACAAGGACAGCGCTGCTAAAACTAAATACTTTTTCATCTTAATTAGCGTCTTTTTGTTCTGGTAAATACTCCAATTCGATACGTTGGTTCACCTTCAAATATTTTTTTGCCACTTCCATGATTTCTTCACGGGTAATGGAACGGTAAATGTCAATTTCTGTATTGATGAGGTTAGTGTCATCCTTGAGCATATAGTTTTCGGCCAAGGAGTTGGCTATACCTTCCACACTACTGTTAGCGTTCACAAACTGATTTTCGAATTTGTTCTGAAGCTTTTGGTAATCTTTTTCGGAAATCAACTCCATTTGAAGCTTCAAAATCTCTTCGTCAATTTCTTTTTTGATGTCCTGGATGGAATTGTCCCCAACCGGAAGCCCTCCAACAATATACGAGCTGTAATCTTCTGCATCGACGGGCACAGAAAGTATCTGAAGCGCCATTTTCTTTTCATCGACCAACTTTTTGTAGAGCTTTGAACTTTCACCGTCACTCAAATAGGTAGAAATCATATTGATGACGTAAGCATCCCGCTGCCCTTGCCCAGGTGTTCTGTAGGCCAATAAAATGGCAGGTATCTGGATGTTTGGGTCGTAATATTTGGCAAACTTGGTTTTGGTGATCGGATCCTCTTTGATATTGGGTCTTTGGATTTCCGCGCCCCTTGGAATAGGCCCAAAATAATCCTCGATCATTTTTTTGGTCTTTTCGGTCTCAAAATCGCCCGCTACAACCAATACGCCATTGTTGGGGACGTAGTAGGTTTGGTTGAATTTTTTAAAGTCATCCAAAGTCGCACTGGCCAAATGATCCAACGAACCTATAACACCCCATCTATAGGGATGCTTGGTGTAAAGATTCTTTAGGATTTGCTCAAAAAATGCACCGTAGGGAGCATTATCTGTTCTGAGCCTTCTTTCCTCTTGAACCACTTCTTTTTGGGTGTCCACACCCACTTGCCCGATGATGGGATGCATCAAACGTTCCGATTCGAGCCAAAGACCGACTTCCAAGCTGTTGGAAGGGAACACCTCATAATAATAGGTACGGTCCAAAAAGGTATTGGCATTGTTTCTTCCACCGTTGGCGGCTGTTATTTGGTCCCACTCACCCCGTTCAATGTTTTTGGTACCTTCGAAAAGTAGATGTTCAAAAAAGTGGGCAAAACCTGTTTTATCAGGATCTTCGTCCTTTGATCCCACGTGGTACATTACCGAAGTGGTTACTACTGGGGCCGAGTTGTCCTGGTGTAGGATAACATGCAGCCCATTGTCCAGATCATACTCTTCGAAAACCACTTCCTGTGCAGAAAGCAGTGTTACTCCAAAGAGCATTGTAAATGCAGAAAACAAATGTTTTTTCATGTTAATAGTCAGTATTTAAAAATTGATGTTGCTAAGAGGTTGGTATCGATTTAACGAATGATGTTACGCTAAATATAGAATATTTTCTTACGAGATGTAAATTTTAAAAAAGTCTTTAGAATTAAAATAGGGGATAATTCACAAACATTCAGTAAATTATACAATGAAACCAAAAAAAGATAATATGAAAAATTTAACCCTTCCAATCCGTTTCGGTATAGTCACAAGTGCTGTATTGATTGCGTATTTTTTGATTTTGGCCTTGATGGGAAAACATACCAATGTGTTCTATAGTTTGTTCAATGGAGTAATCACAGGTTTTGGAATCTACGAGACCATTAAGTACACCAAAATTAAATTAGGGAAGAACTTTAGTTATGGAAAAGGTTTTACGGCAGGGATTACAACGGGGTTTGTGGCCACACTTTTGTTCACCGTTTTCTTTGCACTATACGCAACAGAATTGGATAGTACTTTTCTCGACAATCTCTCCACCGCATGGTCGAGTGATTATAAGAATTTCCAAGGAATTGTCTTTTTTACCGTGGCCATTATGGGCTTTGCAACTACCTTGGTTTTGACCCTCTCCTTTATGCAACTATTTAAAACGAGCAATAATTCCAAAAAAATAATGGGTTAAATCCTTGAGGAATACTTGTAGATTAAGGATTTAGCAGTATATTTGCACCCGCTAATTTTGATAAAGCGCAGTAATTTTAATCTAATTAACGCATTATGTACGCAATTGTAGAGATGGCAGGGCAGCAATTTAAAGTTGCAAAAGACCAAAAAGTGTACGTTCACCGTTTGCAAGAAGATGAAGGTAGAAAAGTTACTTTCGACAAAGTTCTTCTTTTAGAAGATGGTGGCAACGTAACCATTGGCGCCCCGGTCATAGAAGGTGCGGCTGTTGAGGCCAAAGTTGTAAAACACCTTAAAGGAGATAAGGTAATCGTCTTTAAAAAGAAAAGACGTAAAGGTTACCGTAAGAAAAACGGTCACAGACAATATTTGACTGAAATCGTTGTTGAAGGAATTGTAGCCAAGGGTGCCAAGAAAGCAGCTCCTGCAAAAGCGAAAGCTGAAGCAAAACCTGCTGCTGAACCTAAAAAGGCAGAGAAAAAGGCGGCAGCTCCGAAAAAAGTAGCTCCAAAAGCAACTGAGGATTTAAGTTCCAAAACCGTTGCTGAATTGAAGGAAATGGCGAAGGCCAAGGAAATTACCGGTTACTCTTCCATGAAGAAGGCCGAGTTGATAGAAGCGTTAAGCAAATAAAAGAAAGAACTAAAATTTATATATCATGGCTCACAAGAAAGGTGTAGGTAGTTCAAAAAACGGTAGAGAATCAGAATCGAAACGCTTAGGTGTTAAGATTTTTGGTGGTCAGGCAGCAACTGCTGGTAACATTATTGTAAGACAACGTGGTACCAAGCACAATCCTGGCGATAATGTATACGCAGGAAAAGACCATACTTTGCACGCCAAGGTAGATGGTATTGTTAAGTTCGAAAAGAAAGTTGGTGGAAAATCTTTTGTTTCCATTGAACCGTTCGAAGCTTAAGAAGTAACGATAATATTAGAAGAAGGCTCCGCATTGCGGGGCCTTTTTTGTTTGTAACCATTTTTAATGGTTTCATAACCTAATGATGATGTTGGAGTGAGGGTGAAACGCTTTCTTGAACCTTTGCTTTTTCCGTATGCACACCATCAAAAGGTTTTTTGGATATGTATATCTTCCGTTGTTGACTTTCTTGGTCTCTACACAGACCCATAGTCAACAAACAAATCCATTTTCTGAGATAGGAAAAGCTAGCGAAGCCTACCATGAGCTTCAGAGAGAACTGGAAACTGCCAAGCAGTATCCGGAAAACTCTGAGCAAATTGCCCTTGGATATCTTAACCTTGGTGAGTACTATCATGCTCTTGGACTTTATACAGAGGCCATTGCACAATACAATTTTGCTTTGGAACAGTTGGAGTCCAATTTACAGGA
The DNA here is from genome assembly GCF_947258355.1 of uncultured Allomuricauda sp. GTDB lineage: Bacteria > Bacteroidota > Bacteroidia > Flavobacteriales > Flavobacteriaceae > Flagellimonas. Next base: position 31,933 of record NZ_CAMYIC010000030.1, on the reverse strand, counting down.
CCCACTATATATCAAACTCAACAACAATATTGGTAAGGTTTATCTCTCCCTTAACAATTTTGAACTCGCAGAACAGCATTTTGAAGAAACCAGAAAAGCTTCCGATAAGCTCGGTGATGACAAAGGTTTGGCGGTTTCCTTGGGTCTTTTGGGAGCCAGTCATGAAAAACAAGGGGAATACGAAGATGCGCTTCAAGACCAAAGACGAAGCCTTGAATTGTTTCAAAAATTGGGAGATGTTCATGGTGTTGCCATTACCAACGAAAACATAGGAAGTATTTATGAGGACTTGGAGGAGTTTGGACTAGCGTACGAATACTTTAAAAAAGCCTACGAACAGCTAAAAGGTTTACGAACAACGGAAGAAATCAATGTGTTGAACAACATTGGCGATTCATTCCGGAAAAGGAGCGACTACCCACCGGCACTGGAATATACCACAAAAGCCTTGGAGTTGGCCAAGGAGTTGAACGACCTCCATCAATTGGAAAGTGCACATAAAGACCTTTCCAAAACCTACGCCCTTATGGGCACTTACAAAGAGGCCCACGCCCACTTGCTGTTGGCTGAAGAATACAACAGCGAAATGCTCAAGTCGCAGAACACCGATCAATTGAATGTGCTGCAAACCATCTACGAAACCAACAAAAAGGAAGCGGAAATACAATTGTTGAAGGAGCAGAACAAAGTGAGTGTGGCTAATCAGAATCTCCTTTGGGTGGCCTTGTTTGCCATAGCAGTCATTTTCATCATTCTGTATTATTACTTGGGAAAGAAACGAAAGGCCAAGTTGAAAATTCAGGAATATAAGCAGCGGATGCTCAAAGCGGAGCTCGAGAAGAAGGAGATTGAAGAGAAAAATCTACAAAAGGAAATTCAACTTAAGGCATCGTCGCTTTCACGCTATAGCCTCCACTTATCCCAAAAAAATAAGATTTTGCTGGATATGTCCAATACCCTTCGCAATATGGTATCCCGAAAGCACATGAATACTTCAGCCAAAATGAAGGAGTTGGTCAAGGAGATAGACATTAACCTGAAACAGGAACAGGAATGGGATGAGTTTATGGCATTTTTCAAGGAAATCCACCCCGAATTCATCAAAAAGCTTTCCGCCCTGTCTGAAAACTCGCTCTCCCCAGCCGAGCTTCGTTTGGGCATGTTGTTACGGTTGAATCTTTCCTCCAAAGAAATTGCATCTATTTTAAGGGTTACTCCAGATAGTGTTCGGGTGGCAAGGTACCGATTGCGAAAAAAACTGCCCATTGACCAAAAAGAAGAGCTGGTAAACTTTATGATTGAACTTTAGGCCGTTATCGCTTCACTTTTTTCGAAAAGGTTATCCCAATGTAAAAAAACTGTAATTGTTGCCCTCTTGTTTCTGTCGATTTTCACTTTTGTTTCCTTTTTGTTTCCATTTAATTCAAATCATAACGGGTTGATATACATAGTTTTGGAAAGCATTCTAACGTAAACCAAAATGAAATTGATGAACCTAAAAAAACTAGTTTTTGTAACGTTATTTCTGGTGCTCGGAACGGCAATGGGCCAAGCACAATCCGGAAATATTCAAGGGACAATTACCGATGAGAACGGTATCTACGTCCCCGGTGCCAATGTGTATATCGAGTCCTTGGTAAAAGGAGCCATTTCCAACTTTGATGGCAAATTCACTTTAGTGGGCATTCCCGAAGGAAGTTATACATTGAAAGTAACCTATATGGGTTATTCCGATGTTGAGCAAGAAGTAAATGTAAGTGCTGGAGAAACCACTCCCGTGAACATGGTGCTCGTATCCTCCAATATGGAATTGGATGAAGTACAGGTAAGTGCTTATGGTTTAAGCGGACAGTCCAAAGCCCTTAACACACAAAGAAACAACATGAACATAACCAATGTGGTCTCTACCGACCAAATCGGGAAATTTCCCGATGCCAACATTGGTGATGCCGTAAAACGTATCCCTGGAATTACAATGCAGGTGGACCAAGGTGAGGCCCGTAACATTATTGTACGTGGTCTTTCCCCACAATTGAACTCCGTGACCTTAAACGGTAGTAGGATTCCTTCTGCGGAGTCCGATAACAGAAATGTTCAGATGGACCTTATCCCTTCGGATATGATCCAGACCATTGAAGTGAACAAGGCCGTGACCCCGGATATGGATGCGGATGCATTGGGTGGTTCCGTAAACTTAGTGACCAGAACTGCTCCTCAGGGGTTTCGTGTTTCCGCTACAGCAGGATCAGGTGTGAACTTCATTACCAATAAAAGAATAATTAACGGTTCCTTTTTGATAGGTGACCGTACCAATGATGGTAAATTCGGGTGGATGCTTTCCGCTACCATCAACGATAACGACTTTGGTTCCGACAATGTTGAAGCCGAGTGGGACAATGAATTCGAATACAATACCGGTGAAGAGGATGAAGAAGGTGAGCCTATTTTGGAGGAAACCGAAGTAAATCCGTATACCAACGTCAATGAGCAGCGTACCTATTTGGTGCAAAGGGTGAGAAGAAGCTTTTCTGCCAATTTGGATTACCAAATCAACCCTAACAACAACATCTACCTAAAAACCATGTACAACTGGAGGGATGACCGTGAGAACAGATTCCGATTGGAGCAGGAAATTTTGGATGGAGAAGATATCGAAGTCGGTGATTTTACCTTGAACAATGGAACCTTGACCCGTTTCCCAGTGGAAGTCAAAAGACAATCAAAAGGGGGTATTGCAGGCGGACGTATCAAAAATGCCCGTTTGGAAGACCAACGCATGCAGAACTACACCTTGGGAGGTAACCACCTGTTCGGTTCGTTAAAAGTGGATTGGATGGCCGCTTACGCCAAGGCGTCAGAAGAGCGTTTGAACGAACGCTATGCCGAGTATGAGACGGAATACATCATCAATAACGATAACAGCGACCCAAGATATCCTATTATGACGGCTGCTGATCCCAATGACTTCGACAATTTGAGCGGTTTTGAATTTGGAGAGATTACCAACGAAAATCAGTATACCGAAGAAGAAGATGTCAATTTCTTTGCAAATTTTGAACTTCCTGCAGACTTTTTCGGAAATGGAGGAACACTGAAATTTGGAGCACGAGGAAGATTTAAATCAAAACTAAGGAACAACGATTTTTTCGAATATGATTTGGAGGATCTATATCCAACCTTGGCCGATGTTCCGGTAAAATCCTACACCGACCCCGACTTTTTGGCCGGAGAAAAATACCAAGCAGGTACTTTTGCAAGCGAAGAGTGGTTGGGTGCATTGGATTTAAATGCTTCCAATGGAGATGCTGTGGAAGATGAATACCTTCCGGGCAATTTTGATATCAAAGAAGATGTTTGGGCAGGTTATGTCATGTTCAACCAGAAACTGAGTGATAAATTGAGCGTATTGGCCGGACTTCGCGTGGAAAACACCAAATTGGAAACAGAGGGTAATCGTGTTTTGTATATCGAAGAGGATGAAGATGCTGGAATCGAAGAGGGAATAGAAGTGCAAGCCGTTTCAGATGAGAACTCCTACACCAACGTTTTGCCAGGGGTTCATTTGAAGTACGATTTGAACAATAGCACCGTGCTACGATTTGCATGGACCAATACCTTGGCACGTCCTAACTATGAGGATATGATACCAAGGGCTGAAATTATTTTTGAAGACAGCGAAGTGGTTGTGGGTAACCCAGACTTGGACCCGACCACCTCCATGAACTTTGATTTAAATGCCGAGCACTATTTTGAGAGCGTAGGGATTATATCAGGTGGTGTGTTCTACAAAGAGATCAACGACTTTATCTATACCTTCATTACAGAGGCGCCAAACGATGCCTACGGTGCTGGGACGGCAGGTTATGATGTGTTCCAACCGTTGAACGGGGATTCCGCTTCTATTTTTGGAGCTGAAGTATCTTTCCAGAGACAATTGGATTTCTTGCCCGGTTTTGCCCGGAACTTTAGTATCTATTTGAACTATACCTATTTGTCCTCAAGTGCGGATGGTATCCGTAATGAAGATGGCGATGAGCGTACCGATTTGGATTTGCCGAACACCGCTCCTAATATGTTCAATGGGTCTTTGGGCTATGCCGATAAACGGTTCAGTGCGAGATTGTCCGCCAATTTCTCCGATTCCTATATCGATGAAATAGGGGGCAATGCTTTTGAAGATAGGTATTACGACACCCAGTTCTTCTTAGATTTCAATGCTAGCTATGCCATCAACAGTAATTTAAGGTTGTATGCCGATGTGAACAACATCACCAATCAACCCTTGCGATATTTTCAAGGAGTGAAAGACAGAACACAACAAATGGAGTTCTACGACATCCGATTCACCTTCGGATTGAAGTACGATCTCTTTAAAAAATAATTCAAATCACATAGGTCACATCGAGCGTTGTCGAGATGGTTTTCTAAGGTATAAACCTCATAGCCGTTCTCGACTTCGCTCGAACAGACATATTTTATAGATATTTATCAAAATGATTAAAAAATATATCCCAATTATAGCTGTCTTTGCCGTGGTGTCATGTAAGCAAGGGAGTGAACTACCGGCCATTGCTCCAGATGTTATCACAGAAAAAACCCCTAACGATACCGATGATCCTGCTATTTGGATCAACCCGGAAGATACATCAAAAAGCATTGTTTTCGGAACGGACAAGGAAACCAACGGCGGTATTTATGCCTTTGACCTTGATGGGAAGATTATCGAAGATAAATCCATCAAAAACATCCAAAGACCCAACAACGTGGATGTGGAATACGGATTACAATTGAACGATTCCGTTGCTGTTGACATAATTGCCTTTACCGAAAGGGAAAAGCAGCAGATCCGATTGTTCTCCGTACCCGATATGAAACCTCTCGATGGAGGAGGTTTTCCGGTATTTGAAGATGAAACCGATGTGGAACAACGTCTGGCGATGGGAATCAGTTTGTATAAGTCCCCGAAAGATTCATCGGTATATGCCATAGTAGGTAGAAAGATAGGGCCAAGCGGTTCTTATTTGTACCAATATAAATTGGAATCGGACAGCACGGGTGTTTCCGCCCAGTTGGTACGCAAATTTGGTAGCTTTACAGGCGGTAAGGAAATCGAGGCCATTGCCGTGGACAACGAAATGGGCTATGTATATTATTCCGACGAGGGCGAATGCGTTAAAAAATACTACGCGGAACCAAGCATGGGCGATGAGGAATTGGCCTGCTTTGGTGGAGAAAAGTTTTTGGAGGATATCGAGGGCATTGCCATTGCAAGATATGCCAATGGAGAAGGCTACATAATTGTATCCGACCAGCAACGCGGACAGTTCAATATTTTTTCGAGGAAAGACAACAGTTTTATAAAAGCGGTAAACCTATCCACATTGGAAACCGATGGTTGTGATGTGGTTACCGTTCCATTGAACGATACGTTTCCAAACGGCCTTTTCGCTGCAATGAACGACGAAAAAAACTTCTATTTCTATGATTTGAACAAAGCACTGGACTTAAAGTAAGTCTAGAAAGTAAGTTTTCGTTTTCGAGCAGTGATTTCCCAAGTGTCGGTTTTTTTACCGCTCTCGATTACCGAAACCTCATCATGAAGGTTAATCGTGGGGCAAATATGATATGGAATGCCATATAGGACATCGCCAACTTTATATTTGTCCCATTCTTTTACTTGGATTACTCCATGTTCTTCACTTTGTGAAAGCAGTTCGTAGCCTTCAAGATTCAAGAATTTCACCCTTTTGTCGATCGGGTTTTCCGCTGCTACTGATTTATGTCCTAAATCAACGGTAATGATTCCTTCCGTAGGTTTAGAAATAATCCGCGTGACCAAAAGCGCAGCATGCTTAAAGTCCTGCTCCGTTAACTTTTCGCCATAACCCCAATCCCAAAGCACACAAGTGCCTGGGCTGGTAACCCTTTTTTCTTGTAATGCGTGCGAAGTAAAGGAAGGGGTGCCACCACAAATCAACTCCGCTGCAGGGTAATCCACTCTTAGCACCCCAAAATAGGTTTCAACGTCTTTTACGCCTTTTTCTATCATTTCTTTTCTAGTGGTAAAATCAGAATCTCTCAAGTGACCATCATAGGCGTGTAAACCTTTAAATAATAACGATTTACAGATTTTTAAATAGGCCATCAGTTCATCCAGTCCCGATCCTATTTCAATACCAGAGCGGTTCATTCCATTGTTTATATCAATATAAACGTCAACGGTAAGTCCCAGTTCCGATGCTTTTTGATTTAAAAGCTCAGCTGTATCTACATTGTCCAAAATGGTTGAAAATCGGGTTTTGGGATAGTGCTTGATCAGGCTGAGAAACCGTTCCACTTTTGGACCCACCAATTGATGGGCGATCAATACGGAATCAGCTCCCGCTTCCGCTGCTATTTCAGCTTCAGAAATGGTGGATGCCTTAAATCTTGTGATACCCGAAGCCAACAACAGTTCCATTACCTTGGGCATTTTGTTCGTTTTGATGTGGGGCATCAGGCGTTTGGTTTGGCCATCTACCAAGGAAATCATCTTTTCGATATTAAAGGACAAATTTTCCTTGTATAAAACAATTGATGGAGAGTCAACAGTTTCGATATTTTGTATTTCGTACCAGTTTGTCATATCTATTTGGTTTGAAGGGAGAATAAAGGTAATGATCAAAGGGCAAATAAATCCGAAATAGTTGCAATCCGTTTTTTTCGTAGCTTTAAAAACACTAACTATAAATCTTTTATCATGAAAAAAGCAATTATTTCTTCATTACTGGCCTGTTCAATTTTGTTTACCAGCTGTTTGGGATCTTTTAGGGCCTTCAATAATTTAAAGGATTGGAACCAAGGACTAACAGATAGTAAATTTTTGGACAACCTGATTTTTTGGGGATTGAACATAGTGCCGGTATATGGTTTGTTTTTTCTAGGCGACACATTAATATTCAATGTAATCGAATTCTGGTCTGGATCTAACCCAATAGCCATGAAGGACGGGGAATCTGAAACTCAAATGGTGGAACACGATGGTAATACTTTTGAGATGATCGCTACTAAAAACAGGATTCAAGTAACCGTCGTGGATGGTCCAAAAGAGGGCAGAAAAATAGATTTGGTATACAAGCCGGACGAAAAATCATGGAATGCTGTGCGTCCCAATGGAGAAATCATTAAACTATCTTCTTTTGAAGAAGGTTTCTATATTGTTTACATGCCCAATGGTGAAAAAATTAAAATCGATCCAATGAGCACCAGGGAAGAAGGTTTGGCTTTATTGGAAGAAAGCAAGACTTGCTACTATGGCGAGACCTTATTGGCCGACTAATATACAGCTAGTATGCAAACAAAAAACCCATGGTGCAAGCCATGGGTTTTTTGTTTTATAAACATTTCTGTTTTTAATATCTGTAGTACTCAGGCTTAAAAGGACCTTCAACCTGTACACCGATATAATCTGCTTGCTCTTGGTTCAGCTCCGTCAATTCGGCTCCTAAACGGGACAAGTGCAGCTTGGCTACTTTTTCATCCAAATGTTTCGGCAACATATAAACCTTGTTCGCATATTTGTCATTTTGGTTCCAAAGTTCGATTTGTGCCAAGGTCTGGTTGGTAAAGGAGTTGCTCATCACAAAGCTTGGGTGCCCTGTAGCACAACCTAGGTTCACCAATCTTCCTTCAGCCAAAATCACTACGTCCTTACCATCAATAGTATATTTATCCACTTGTGGCTTAATTTCATCTTTGGTATCACCGTAAGTTCCATTCAACCAGGCCATGTCAATTTCATTATCAAAATGGCCAATGTTACAAACAATGGCTTTGTCCTTCAAAGCTCTAAAATGCTCTTCACGTATAATGTCCTTGTTCCCCGTTGAAGTGATTACAATATCAGCATTGGATATTACGGTTTCCAACTTTTTTACTTCAAACCCGTCCATACAAGCTTGTAGTGCACAAATAGGATCAATTTCGGTAACGGTGACAATGGCGCCGGCACCACGGAAAGATGCTGCAGTACCTTTTCCTACATCCCCATAACCTGCGACAACCACGCGCTTACCCGCCAACATGGTATCGGTGGCTCTACGAATGGCATCCACGGCACTTTCGCGACACCCATACTTGTTGTCGAACTTGGACTTGGTCACAGAATCGTTCACATTGATGGCCGGCATGGGCAATGTTCCTTTCTTCATTCTTTCGTACAAACGGTGAACCCCAGTTGTAGTTTCTTCGGATAACCCCTTAATACCGGTTGCCAATTCGGGAAATTGATCCAAAACCATATTGGTAAGATCTCCTCCATCATCCAAGATCATATTCAATGGTTTTCGTTCCTCACCAAAGAATAAGGTCTGTTCTATACACCAATCAAATTCCTCTTCGTTCATCCCTTTCCATGCGTATACGGGAATACCTGCTGCTGCTATTGCTGCCGCGGCATGGTCCTGGGTGGAAAAAATGTTACAGGAGCTCCAGGTTACTTCGGCTCCGAGTGCCACCAATGTTTCGATCAAAACTGCGGTCTGGATGGTCATGTGAAGACAACCGGCAATCCTTGCGCCTTTTAAAGGTTGTTGGCTTCCATATTCTTCACGCAACGCCATGAGTCCCGGCATTTCGGCCTCGGCAAGCTCAATTTCTTTCCTTCCCCAATCTGCAAGAGAGATGTCCTTTACCTTGTAAGGAACGTATGGAATTGTCTTTGTGCTCATATTTTATATTAATTTACTTTTGTAGCTTCGCTTAAATCGTGCACAAAGATACGAATTCACTTAACTTTTGTTCATGCCCATTTACAAAACAATAACAGTTTCCCCAACCACCAAGGTCTATATTTGGAAGGTTACCGAACCAGAGACCGAACTTTCTAAGGGTGTGGAGCTTACCGAGCATTGTCAAAATCGGATGGACGGCATGAAATCTGAAGCTCACCGAAGGGCTTTTTTGAGTATTCGGCACCTTATGGCAGAGGCGGGTTATGTGGACCATGACCTGTATTACGACGATTTTGGAAAACCCCATCTTAAGGATGGAAAGTTCATCTCCATTACCCATTCACACAACTTCACCGGAATCATCGTTAGTGAAACGGACGAGGTTGGCATCGATATCGAGATGCAACGTGATAAAATTCTTAGGATTGCCCACAAATTCACACCGATTCAAGAATACAAAACCTTGGCCAATTCGGAAGCTTTGATGCGGAAGTTGACCATTGTTTGGGGAGCCAAGGAATCGCTTTACAAGATTTATGCACAACAAGGCCTCAGCTTTTTAAGGCATATCAATGTTATTGATTTCTCTTTTGATGAAACCAGAACAGTAGCTGAGATAGTATATCGAGGTAAAAAATCGCATTATGAAATCCAATTTTTGGAATTCGAAGGATTTACCTGTGTATATGCCCTTAAAATGATGGGAGGATGATGAATCCTTTTTGTAGTTTTGCCCCGAAACTATAACTGACCATGAAAATATCCGTTGAACTTACTTTGTCTCCGCTTCAAGACGATTTTGAAGCGCCCATCATTGAATTCATCAAAAAGTTGCGCGATTCCGGACTTACCATTTTGGAAAATCCCTTGAGCACACAGGTTTTTGGTGATTACGATAAAGTGATGGAACTGCTCAATTCCGAGATCAAAGAAAGTTTTGAGAATTTGGACCATGTAGTACTCACCATGAAAGTGGTAAAATCTGACCGAAGCGAGTATGAACCCCATTTTTGATTTCTTCCTCGGTCCCTACGAAGACCGAGAACTATCCCTTATCATTCTCGAAGCCACGGCTTTTTTCTTTGGAATAGCAAGTGTTGTATATGCCAAAAAGGAAGATATTTTGGTGTATCCCACAGGCTTGGTAGCTACAGTGATAACTACCTATATTTTCTTGGTAGATCGCTTATATGGTGATATGATGATGAACTTCTACTATTCCATTATGAGCATTTACGGATGGTGGAACTGGGCCAGAAGAAAGGACAATAGGGAGCATGTTGTGCATATTTCTAGAACCAGTGCCAAGGAAAAATGGGTGGGAATCGGTTTTTTTCTGCTTACCATGCTGGTTACTTATGGGGTCTATAAAGCTTTTGGGGCAGAAATCGGGCCTACCAATTATGTGGATATTTTTACTTCGGGGATTTTCTTTACGGCAATGTGGTATATGGCCAATAAAAAATTGGAAAACTGGACGCTTTGGATCTTGGGTGACTTAATAACCGTACCTTTGTATGCCTATAGGGGATGGGGAATGTTCTCTTTACAATACCTCATTTTTACTGTTCTAGCGATACAGGGATATCTAGCATGGAAGAAAAACTTGGCCAACAGCCCACAGACCTCATAAAAGTGGTCCTTTTTGGACCGGAATCCACAGGCAAGACCACATTGTCCAAGCAATTGGCGGAACATTACCAAACGGAGTGGGTGCCAGAATACGCCCGCGAATATCTTCAGGATAAATGGGATAGAGAGCAAAAAACATGCGAACCCCACGATTTGTTGCCCATTGCTTATGGACAAATGCGCTTGGAGAACCAATTGGCAAAAAAAGCAAATAAAGTACTTATCTGTGATACTGATCTTTTGGAGACCAAGGTGTATTCCGAAGCCTACTACGACAGTACTTGCGACCCACTTATTGAGAAATATGCCCTTCAAAATACCTATGATCTATACTTCTTGACATACATTGACACCCCATGGGTGGCCGATGACCTTAGGGATAAACCTGACGAAAGAGAACGAATGTTTGCACATTTCAAGGACGCATTGGAGAAAAGTAACAGGAAATTCATTAATTTAAGGGGGGATAAAGCGTCAAGGCTTTCCACAGCAGTAGAACACATAGATAAACTTCTCCAAAAACATGATCGAATTAAGTCCTAAAGACTTGGAACAACTGGATTCCAAAGGAATTTCAAAAGAAAAAGTAGAAAATCAAATACAAACATTTAAAGAAGGCATCCCTTTCGTACAGCTATCACAGGCTGCGGTAGTAGGCAATGGCATACTTCGGTTCTCTGAAAAGGAGCAGCTGGACCTTCTCCAATATTTTGAAGACCATCGAGGCAACCTTGATTTATTAAAGTTTGTCCCTGCCTCGGGAGCAGCATCCCGAATGTTCAAGGCGATGTTCAATTTCCTGGATAGTTATGATCCATCAAAAGAAAAACTGTCCGAATATATAGAACGCACCGGTGATACCGATGCTAAAAAGTTTACCGAGAATCTTTCCGACTTTCCTTTTTATGATTTGATTATTTCCAGAATTGAGGGCAAGGCCTCCAGCAAGGATGAAGAGGCCTACCTTTTTGTGAAGGAAATGTTGATGGAAAACGGTCTTAACTATGGATTTTATCCAAAGGGACTTTTGCCTTTCCATAAATATGAAACGGGCACAGCGACTCCATTTGAGGAACATTTAAAAGAAGCAGCACTCTATGCCAAAACAAAGGGCAAAGCCAATCTTCATTTTACCGTATCAGAACAGCACGATGAGATGTTTGCCAAGGAAGAAGCATTGGTAGGTCCAAAAGTTTCGAAGAAAACAGATACCAAGTTCGATATATCGTACTCCAATCAAAAACCATCCACCGATACCATTGCGGTGGATATGGAGAACAAACCTTTCAAAAACAGTGATGGTTCGATTTTGTTCCGTCCCGGGGGACATGGAGCTCTTATCGAAAATCTGAACGATCAAGATGCGGATATCATCTTCATTAAGAACATAGACAATGTAGTGATCGATAAAAATTTGGAGACTGTGGCCAACAGTAAAAAAATGTTGGCGGGCGTTCTTAAAAAAGTCCAGGACAAAGCCTTTACCTATGCCAAACTTTTAGAGGGCGATGTGTCCATAGAAAAGGCCGATGAGATAAAGGCATTTTTGGAAAAAGACCTCAATGTTCGCATGCCCAATACTTATGATGATTTAAGTGTGGATGAGCAAAAAGCGCTAATTAAGGACAGAATTAACCGACCCATTCGGATTTGTGGTATGGTAAAGAACGAAGGAGAGCCTGGAGGAGGTCCTTTTTGGATCAAAGATGCGGAAGGAAACATTTCACTTCAGATCATAGAGTCAGCCCAGATTGATATGGACGATAAGGACCAAGCTGCAATAATGCAAAACGCTACGCATTTTAATCCGGTTGACCTCGTATGCGGTGTTCGAAATCATAAAGGGGAAAAGTTTGATCTTTTGGATTATGTGGATCCAAAGCAAGGTTTTATCACCGGGAAAACCAAAGAAGGAAAGGAGTTGAAAGCATTGGAGCTTCCTGGTTTATGGAATGGTGCCATGGCATTTTGGAATACCATTTTTGTAGAAGTTCCCTTGGTGACTTTTAATCCTGTGAAAACAGTGAACGATTTATTAAAGCCCACACACCAAGCATAAGATTTTAAATTTCAATGAATTAAGCCCGCTTCTTTAAAAAGAGTGGGTTTTTTTATTGCCAAATGTGACCTGTTAACAAAAAGTGTGTCTTACAAGTATACTCGAAATTGTTTTCGATGACATGATTAAATTTTGATGATCCTTGCGGGTTGTCTCAACTAGGTTGGTTGATTTGGTAAGAGGCCGTGCATTTTGTACGGCTTTCTTTTCATAAGGTCCGAAAACGATAGGCAACAGCACAATATGTTTTATAAAATAGTTCTGTTTTTTAATCTGGTATCGCTTGTGTTGGCACTTTATATTTTAATATCATACTTGAGAAACAGAAATAAGAACAAGAATCTAAAAAATCAGGATGATGCTATGTAAACACTAACCATGTATTATCCATTTCTGCCAATCTGTACCATGGTCTTTTTTCCTTGTGACCATTTATTGGCAATAATGAAGGGCTGCTTCGGCGGCCTTTCTTTTTTTAGCTGATTTTTTATGAAAATCAATTGGCACATCTTACTTTTGTGGCATCTCAAAGGGGTGCTTTTTTAAAAAAGGCTGAGATTATACCCAATGAACCTGGGCGGGTAATGCTGCCAAGGGAATGCGCAAGTCGCATCTTGGATTTCTATGTTTCTTTTAGAAACAACAATCAATTACTAACAAAGAATAATGACCCCTTTTATTCGTAACATTTTTACGAATGAAAACTTTATTCACAACATTGGCCCTGTTCGGGCTGGCACTTTCGATGAGTGCCCAAGAAGAACAAATCGATTCACTTGAGGGAAAGAAAGTGGTCTTGGACGAAGTATTGGTCCAAGCCGTTAGGGTAACCAAGGATTTTCCGATTACTTTTTCCGATTTGGACAAGGTGGAACTGGCACCACGTAACTTGGGACAGGATATTCCCATTCTAATGAATTTTATGCCGGCTGTAGTGACTACTTCCGATGCTGGCGCTGGAGTGGGCTACACGAGTATTCGGGTCCGAGGTAGCGATGCCACAAGGGTAAATGTGACCATCAACGGTGTGCCATACAACGATGCCGAATCGCAGGGAACTTTTTGGGTGAACATGCCCGATTTTGCGTCCTCAACCCAAAGTTTGCAATTGCAAAGAGGGGTGGGTACATCCACCAATGGGGCAGGTGCCTTCGGGGCAAGTTTGAATATGCTTACAGATGCTTTTTCCCAAGAAGCTTATGCCAGAATATCCTCTTCCGTGGGCAGCTTCAATACATTGCGAAACAATGTAAAGTTCAGTACAGGTTTGTTGAACGACCACTTTGAATTTTCAGGACGTTTGTCGCGAGTAACATCTGATGGTTATGTGGACAGAGCATCTTCGGAATTGGATGGCTATTTTCTTCAAGGTGTTTATAACGATGACAACACTTTGGTGAAAGCTTTGCTTTTCGGGGGGCACGAGATCACCTATCAGGCGTGGAATGGTATAACAGCAGATCAGTTGGAAAACGACCGAACGTATAATTCGGCAGGGGCGTATACCGATGATAACGGGAACACACAATTTTACGACAACGAAGTGGACAACTATAAACAAGATCACTTTCAATTGCATTGGTATGAAACGTGGAACCCGGCTTGGGATACCCACTTGGCAGTACATTACACTCGTGGCCGGGGTTATTTTGAACAATATAGGGATGACGATGATTTTGGAACCTATGGTTTGGAACCGATAACCGTAAATGGTGAGTTAGTGGAAACCACTGATTTGATTCGTCGTCGATGGTTGGACAATGATTTTTATGGAACTATTTTTTCAGCAACCTATCACAACGATAACTTGGAACTGATTATGGGCGGTGGATATAATGAATACAAAGGAGATCACTTTGGAGAAATTATTTGGGCAGAGTACGCCAGCAATAGTGAAATCAGGGAGAGATATTACGATGATACATCCACTAAAACGGATTTCAACCTGTATACCAAGGCCAACTATAAGTTAACGGATCAATGGTCTTTGTTCGGAGATGTACAATACCGTGGCGTTACTTACGAGGCCAACGGGGATGATACGGGTTTGGTGGATGATTCGTTCAACTTTTTTAACCCCAAGGCCGGTATCACCTTCGATTTGAACCGTAACAACAATTTTTATTTCTCCTATGCAAGGGCCAATCGCGAGCCTAATCGCAACGATTATGAGAGTGGAAGTCCAAAACCGGAAAAGCTCAACGATTTTGAGTTGGGATGGAGATATGTTTCGCCAAGTTTTCAATTGAACACCAACGTGTACTACATGCGCTATAAAGATCAATTGGTTTTGACAGGGGAATTAAACGATGTAGGTGCCCCGTTAAGGTCCAATGTAGGTGACAGCTATCGCTTGGGTCTGGAAATCGATGCTAATGTGAATATATCCAATTCTTTCCAATGGAAGCCAAACATTGCCTTGAGCGATAATCGTAATATTGATTTCTTTTTCGAGCGTGATGGAGTACTTCAAAATTTGGGGAATACGAATATTGCTTATTCACCTCAGTTTATTGCTGGCAACGTTATTTCCTATATGCCGAATGAAAACTTTCAAGTTTCGTTGTTGTCGAAATTTGTGGGCAAGCAATATATGGGAAACATTGATTCCGAGGCCTCAGTATTGGATAGTTATACACAAACGGATTTCAATGTGCAGTATACCATCAACACCAATTCATTTGTAAAAAGTATAGTATTGTCTGGTTTGGTGAACAACATTTTTGACGCCGACATCGTTTCCAACGGATATTTCTACACTTATGATGATGATTTCTCAAACCCTGGAACCATCACAACCATTGAAGGTGCTGGATATTATCCGCAAGCAGGAATCAACTTCTTGTTGGGGGCGACGATTAATTTTTAAAGTGAAAAAGCATCGGTTCCACCAAAAATACAGACAGTGCTTTATAACGGGAACTGTGTTTTTGACCCAATAACTTTTAACGGGATTCTGTACATTTATCACAATGACAGAGTCCCGTTTTCAATTTTCTGAAGAGCAACCCCTAAGATGGGGGGTAATCGGTTGTGGTAGCGTAGCGGAAAAAAAGAGTGTGCCCGCATACAGGAACACTTCTGGATTCCGTGTGGATATGGTAATGCGGCGCAATTCAGAAAAGGCAGAGGATTATGCTAAAAGGCACCAGATTCCTGAATGGACCACCAATGCGGATGAGGTCATTGACAATCCTAATATCGATGCCGTTTATATAGCTACCCCGCCAGATACGCATAAGTATTATTCGCTAAAGGTAGCGGCAGCGGGAAAACCTTGTTGTGTAGAAAAGCCAATGGCACCAAATTATGCCGATAGCTTGGCCATTTATGAGGCATTTCAAGCTAAGGGAATCCCGCTCTTTATTGCTTATTATCGTCGTTCACTACCTCGTTTTTTGCAAATAAAGGAATGGTTGGATAATGGTTTAATCGGTGAAGTAAGGCATGTGCATTGGCAAAAAACCAAAGCCCCAAACGACATCGATTTGAGCAAAAAATACAATTGGCGCACCGATGCAGCTATTGCCAAAGGAGGTTACTTTGATGATTTAGGCAGCCATGGGTTGGACCTGTTCAATTTTCTTTTAGGGGATATTGTTGAGGTGAATGGAATGGCAACCAATCAACAAGGGCTGTATTCCGCTTTTGATGCCGTTACCGCAAACTGGATGCATAAAGGAGGGATAACGGGCACTGGAAATTGGAATTTTGGTACGCATCACCGAACGGACAAAGTTGAAATATTAGGTTCCGAAGGTAGTATTCGCTTTGCCGTTTTGGACGAGGCTCCAATAGAGTTGGACAATATATCCGGACATCAAGTGCTTGAAATTCCACATCCCGCACATATTCAGGAGTTTCATGTGGAGAATATCAAAAGCCATTTAATGGGAAATGGGAAACATCCCTCTACTGGCAAAACAGGGTTACATACCAACTGGGTAATGGATAAAATTTTAAATGGAAACTGATCAGTTGGAGATTATGACTGTGTTCCCGCTCTGCGTGGCTCTATAAAATAAAAGATCGTGATATCGCTTCCCATCATCTGGCCTGTCCAATTGCTGCCCTGTAAATAGATTGTAAGTATATCCCTCACAACTACAGACCGCGTTCTGTCCATCGATGGTCATAGTGGAACATTCATTGGGCACATGATTTGGGCAACTCGCCTCCCATGCCATAAAACTAGATCCCGCATTGATAACAAAAGCACCCCTTGTGCCTACTCCATTGTTGCCCACATAAACAGGGTTGCCAATGTTTTGTAAATTATTGTACAATGGAAGGTTGAGGTTCAATTCAAATCGAAACCGCACTTCCTGCAAATAGGGATTTCGGTTGGAAGTATCCGAGCTACAGGATAAAATAAGTGCCAGAATTACCATGGCCCAGAACTGCTTCATAGTCAATGTTTGAAAACGTTTCTTAAACAAAGTTGATGAAAATTTGCCTATATTTGCGTTAAATCCTCGCAAAAATACCGTGCAGGTCATGGGTATCGTTGAGGATTTTTTGTATTTGTAGAGTAGAGTACATTGGGGAAATTTTTAATTTTCTTCAATGCCTCTTTGTATTAAAAATTAAAGATATGAGCAAAGTTTCATACTATACACCCGAAGGATTAAAGAAGTTGAGGGACGAACTGAACCACTTAAAAGATGTGGAACGCCCCAAAGCGTCTCAGGCTATTGCCGAGGCGAGGGACAAAGGAGATCTTTCCGAGAATGCAGAATATGATGCAGCCAAAGAAGCCCAGGGTCTTTTGGAAATGAAGATTTCCAAAATGGAGGAAACCTTGGCCAATGCCCGTTTGATAGATGAGTCCCAATTGGACACCTCCAAAATCTTGGTGCTTTCCACAGTTAAACTGAAAAACCAGGCCAATGGTATGGAAATGAAGTATACCTTGGTGGCCGAAAGTGAGGCGGACCTTAAAACGGGTAAGATTTCCGTAACATCTCCTATTGGTAAGGGATTGTTAGGAAAAGAGGTAGGTGATGTGGCCGAGATCAAGGTGCCCAACGGAACCCTGAAATTTGAAATTTTAGAGATTACACGTGAGTAACAGTAACTAAATTGGTTATATTTAATCCCGTTGAAAGACGGGATTTTTTATTTTAAAACCGAATCAAAATGGCCAGTATCTTCACAAAAATCATTAATGGTGAAATACCTTCCTATAAAATTGCGGAGGATGATGATAATTTTGCATTTTTAGATATTAATCCTAATTCAAAGGGACATACCCTGTGTGTTCCCAAGAAGGAGGTGGACAAGATTATGGACCTTGATGAAGAAGCGTATATGAAATTGATGGCCTTTTCCAGAAAGGTTGGTCTTGCCATAGAAAAAGCTGTTCCTTGCAAGCGGGTGGGAATGTCGGTAATTGGATTGGAAGTGCCCCATGTGCATGTACACCTTATACCACTTCAAAGTATGGCCAGCGCAACTTTTCAGCACAAGGAAGAACTGACAAAGGAAGAATTTGAAGCCGTGGCCGAAGCCATTAAGTCTAAACTTTAACTTTCCAGATAGAAGTAGACACCTGCAGCCGCTAGGCACAACATTAGAATTAAAATGATAAAAAACAGCATGGTGAACCGAACGGAGGGCCTATCTGGTTTCACCAATTTGTTATAGTAGTCATAAACGCGCTCAATATCCGGAGTCCAGTTAACTGGATAAATAACCGAGTTGCATTTTTTGCATTTAATCTCATTGGTTACCACACCCGTTGTTCTGTGGTAAAGTGCGTTGAAAGTGTGTTTTTGGTAAAATGTAATTTTAAGTTCCTGATTAAAACATTCGGGGCAGTTATTGGTGATATCAGCTTCTTGTATTACAAGTTGTTTTTCCTTGGCCATAGTTCAATTTTCATTTGCTCGTAGGGAAATTTGCATGATAGTTCCTTCTTTACTGGACGAAAATACTTTAATTTTTCCTTTATGGTATTCTTCAACAATTCTTTTTACCAACGAAAGACCTAATCCCCAGCCCCTTTGCTTGGAAGTTACCCCGGGGTTAAAAATGTTCTGGAAGTCGCTTTTGGGAATACCGTGGCCCGTATCAGAAACCAGGATATTGATACTCTGACCCTTTTTTTCAATCTGAATCCCAATGTTTCCCTTTCCTTTCATGGCATCTATACCATTTTTTACAAGGTTCTCTATACTCCAATTATATAAAGGGGGATTCATCAAAACAGGTGCCTCATCGACATTGGAACTGAAAGAAAAATGTACTAATTTGGAACTGCGTTGCTTTAGGTAATCATAGGCTTTCTTGGTTTCCGAAACAATATCATGTTCCCGTAACTCCGGTATGGAACCAATTTTGGAAAAACGCTCGGTTATAGTTTCCAATCGGTCAATGTCCTTTGCAATTTCTTGGGTAACTTCCGGATTAATGTCTTCGGATTTCAACAGTTCGTTCCAACCTAGGAGAGAAGTGAGCGGTGTACCTATTTGATGCGCCGTTTCCTTGGCCATGCCCGCCCAAAGTTTGTTTTGTTCCGATGCTTTGTTGGTTCTAAAGAAGAAGAAGATGACCGCGCCGAACAAGAAAATGATCAACAGTAATGCCAAGGGGTAATACTTTAATTTATTCAAAACCTCGGAGTTGCCATAATACAGTGTTTCCAATAATTCATCTTCCTGTATGATTTCTATGGGTAGGTTTTCACTTTTAAATTGTGCAATCTTTTTTTGAATATATGCACTGTCCGCTACTTTATCTTCCGGAATATTGTGAGTTTTATAAGACCCCTCTTCATTTACTAGGATCATAGGGGTAGAGGTATTGTTTCCAAGTACCTTTAAGGTCAAGTTACCCAGTTCTTGGTCAACGGAGGATTGGACGAGCTCCAATTGGGCGGTGGCCCATATTTCCATTTTTAAGCGCTCTTCTTCTTTGAATTTTTTAAAAAAACTATTGGTGTTCCATAGAATAAGGCTCACAATGATAAATGCTGAGATGAGCATTATAATATTGGATGTTTTCCTTTTAGGACTAAAGTTCATTGGTGGTTGAATTCTTTTTTAAAGATAGGTAAATGGAAAACATGTTGATAGTTCGTTAAAATAACGGCTGCCATTGGAATTCATTTTATGTACTTTTGAATTTTCAACAAAAATTAACATTGCATGGAAGTTCAGGGAAGAATCAAAATGATAGATGAAACCAAAACGTATGGTAACAATGGTTTCAGAAAAAGAGAGATGGTCGTTACAACCGAGGAGCAATATCCACAACACATATTGGTTGAGTTCGTACAGGATAAATGCGATCTGCTAAACAACTATAG
The DNA here is from genome assembly GCF_947258355.1 of uncultured Allomuricauda sp. Lineage (GTDB taxonomy): Bacteria > Bacteroidota > Bacteroidia > Flavobacteriales > Flavobacteriaceae > Flagellimonas. Next base: position 12,222 of record NZ_CAMYIC010000030.1, on the reverse strand, counting down.
TGTTGGTCAAATGGTGAAAATCAGTATCAACTTAAGAGGTAGGGAGTGGGTAAACCCTCAGGGCGAGACCAAGTATTTCAACTCCATTCAAGGTTGGCGAATTGAAAACCTACAACAGGAACAAAGTGCGGACAATATGCCTCCTGTTCCTCCTATGGAAGCCTTTGAGCCTGCGGATGATTTGAACGAGGAAGATCATGATGATTTACCGTTCTAATCAAAAAACCGTATTTAATGCATCAACTGTGAAAATCTGAACCTTGGTTTGGATTTTCTTGTTTTTTGGGTGATTTGTATTTTTAGAAAAAATTGCTCGTGGAAAATACGCCTTTACATTTTTTGAACAAGAGGTTGGAGTTTCCCCCTGTTGATACCGCTAGTGAAGATGGACTACTTGCCGTTGGAGGTGACCTGTCGCCCGAGAGGTTATTGCTGGCCTATAAAAACGGGATTTTTCCTTGGTTCAATGATGACTCCCTTATTTTATGGTGGACACCGGACCCCAGAATGGTGCTTTTTCCAGCAAAGGTAAAAGTATCCAAAAGCATGCGCAAAGTAATTCGAGAAGGCTCTTTTAACCTTACCCAAAATAAGTGTTTTGAACAGGTGATGGACTATTGTGCCCAAATAGAACGCAAAGGTCAAGATGGTACATGGATCACTCCCGAAATGAAAACCGCCTATATGAATCTTTATAAAAAGGGACATGCCAAATCTTTTGAGGTTTGGGAAGATGAACAGTTGGTAGGAGGACTCTACGGTGTTGATCTTGGGCATGTGTTCTGCGGTGAGAGTATGTTTAGTCTGAGACCAAATGCTTCCAAGTATGCCTTTATAAAAATGGCGCAGGAATTGGGAGAAAAGGGTTATCGAATTATTGATTGTCAAGTGTACACTGAGCACCTGGAGAGTTTGGGGGCCGAATTGATTCCTAGAAAGGAGTTCGTGAAAATTTTACAAGGACAGTTGAACACTCGTCAATAGAAACAAAACATTTTGTGGTAGACGAGAGCTATAATCCTCGATTCTATATTCCACGCCCATCTGAAATTTAATACCACCGTTCAATTGCCAGCCTACTTGGCCGGACACGCGGGTATCATATTGTGGGTCTTTGTGTTTTGCAACGCTCAAAAGGTTTTCAAAGCTTCCTACAAAGTAAGGTTCTCCAGGGTCCAGTTTTTCCCCGACCAAAGGAAAGTCCATGGCAAAACGATAACGGAACCTATGAGTGGTCAGTGAGTTGGTGATGCGTTGCTCACTTCGCAATCGGTGCCCAAAACGCACAGCGAACGGTTTGTTGGTAATATTATATTGTTGGGTAAGGCGGAGTTCGTTCTCTTTGTCCTCGAAATTGTTTCTGAACCTATATTGAACACCCAAAGCGATACTTTGGTTGTCCCTTATCTTCAACTGGGAAAAATGGGCCATATCCACTTGTCTTCCTTTTAAAGTGAATTCCCCATCATCAAAAATGTAGTTTCGGTTGGCAACTGAAAAATTATGGGAATAAGAGCCTACTACCTTATAGCTTACGGCAAATTGTGGTTGCCAATACCCCGTAAGGTTTTCTTGGCCCTGCATGGAATCCATCAACCATAAAAAAACAAAGAGGAAAAACCACTTAGTAAAGGACATGGTCATAGCTTGGCGGGAAAGATTTACGTATTCGTATCAGTTGTCCTTCGGAATCGAACAGCGCTTCGTATTCCTGGAAGCCGTTACTTTCTTTGGCAGAAAAGACCAGTTCGTAATTTACTTCGGGCAAAATCAGGTTTTGAAAAGCGTTGTGCAAGGTTTTCTCAACGGACTGCTCTTTTTGAACAGGGTATTGTTGCTGTATTTTTTTTACGCGGCACTTGGCGTGGTTCTCGTTCAAATAAAACTGGATGGTGCTCCAGGTGTCATTCGGGATGTCCCTTTCCTTTATTTTGAACTCTACATCTTCCAATTTTCCATTTTCGTTGAACTCAACACTGTAATGCAATCGGCCTTTTTTAAACTTGGCTTCGTAACTTTTTTTAATACTGTCCGTTTCCTGATAAAAGCGTATACGTTTGGCATCTTCCAAATAATCTTCGATCAAGACAAAAGAACTGCTGGGGAAATCATCTTTGTCTATTCTTGATTCCCGTTCATATTTGTTCTGCGCGTATGTGATTTGCGCGAATCCGAATAATAAAAAGAAGATATATTTAAACCTCATGGTATCTAAAACAGTTTACTTCGTGGTCGTTCACCATGCCCGTGGCCTGCATATGGGCATAAATTACCGTACTGCCCACAAACTTGAAGCCACGCTTTTTTAAATCCTTGCTAATGGCGTCCGATAATTCGGTTGTTGCAGGAGCATCCTTATAGTTTTTCCACTTGTTTTTAATAGGTTCACCATTCACAAAACCCCAGATATAACTGCTGAAACTACCAAATTCTTTTTGAACCTCCATAAATGCATTTGCATTGGAGACTGTGGCGTTTACCTTTAACTTATTTCGGATAATTCCGGGATCCTGTAACAGGGCATCAATCTTTGTTTGATCATAAGCGGCAATTTTTTTATAGTTAAATTGATCAAAAGCTTTCCGGAAATTTTCGCGTTTTCTCAATACTGTGATCCAACTCAAACCTGCCTGAAAGGTCTCCAAAATCAAGAATTCAAAGAGGGTTTCATCATCTTTGACAGGAACTCCCCATTCCTCGTCATGATAAGCTTCATAAAGAGGGTCTCCTAAACACCATCCACATCTATGTTTTTGCATAACCGTTAGGTTTTCATCAAAAGTAAGGTAAAATGGGAAACCGTTAAGTGAAAGTTAAAGTATTAGAGTATGATAGTATTACTATTATATTTGCGAGAAGTTGTTTTAAAATTGGATGGAATGGATATTTTAATGAAATCCGTGAAATTGGAAATGAATGGCAAACTCTACGTGAAAGACCCGGAATCTTCAGATTTGGGAAGAAAAATCGTAGAGCATAGCATTTTGTTGATTGATGAAATTGGTTTCGAATGCTTTACGTTTAAAAAACTTGGTACCCGTATTCGCTCGAATGAGAGTTCGATTTATCGGTATTTTGAAAATAAGCATAAACTATTGCTCTATTTAGCTTCATGGTATTGGGGTTGGATGGAGTACCGTATGGTTTTTGCCACCAACGGTATTTCCGATCCAGTGGAAAAACTCAAGAAGGCTATCGAGGTGCTTACACAAAATGTTGAGGAAGACAGCTCTTTTTCCCATGTGAACGAGGTAGTTTTAAATAAATTGATCATCAATGAGTATTCTAAATCCTACTTGGTAAAAGAAGTTGATCAAGAGAACAAGGATGGATACTTTACAATTAGTAAGAGAATAGTGGGCCGTATCAGTAAAATGATCCAAGCGGTGGATAACAGTTATCCTTATCCATTGAGTTTGGCAAGCACTATTTTGGAGGGTTCCTTGCACCAATACTTTTTGGCGGAACATTTTCCAAAGCTGACCGATTGCAACCGAAAAATAACTCCAACCCAATTTTTTACGGATTTAATATTCCGTACACTAAACCTTGAACTTAATGGCTAAAAACATACTAACCGCTTGGCAACGATTAATGGGTCTGTTGACCCTTGATAAAAAGGACATTTTTCAAATATTTTACTACGCAATTTTCGCTGGTTTGGTAAACCTGTCCCTTCCTTTGGGAATACAGGCTATTATCAACCTTATACAAGGTGCTAGAGTAAGTACCTCTTGGATCGTATTGGTGGTATTGGTTACTCTGGGTGTTGCTTTTGTTGGGGTTCTCCAGTTGATGCAGATACGGATTATTGAAAACTTGCAACAGAAAATATTCACAAGGTCTTCTTTTGAGTTCGCCTATCGCTTTCCAAAAATTAAGATGAGCGAGCTTAGATATTATTACCCACCAGAGCTTGCCAATCGTTTTTTTGATACACTTACGGTACAAAAATCGCTATCCAAAATACTAATCGATTTCCCTGCAGCATTGCTGCAAATAGTGTTTGGGCTGTTGTTGCTTTCTTTTTACCACCCTTTCTTTATTATTTACGGACTATTGTTGCTCCTGCTTATCTATATCGTATTCAAGTTTACAGCTCAACGGGGCTTGGATACCAGTTTGGAAGAATCCAAGATAAAGTATAAAGTAGCCCATTGGGTACAGGAAATTGCCCGATCCATAGTCAGTTTCAAGCTTTCGGGAAAAACTTCCCATGCATTGGAAAAAAACGATGCCTTGGTAGATGATTATTTGGAGGCAAGGGAAAATCACTTTAAGGTTCTGGTACTGCAGTTTATTCAAATGATAGGCTTTAAGGTCTTGGTAACTGCTGGGTTATTGTTGATCGGGGGATTGTTGGTATTGGAGCAACAAATGAACATAGGTCAGTTTGTAGCTGCGGAAATTATTATTCTTTTGGTAATCAGTTCGGTGGAAAAGTTGATTTTAGGCCTCGAAACGTTTTATGATCTATTGACCTCTTTGGAAAAAATGGGCCAGGTCGTGGACAAGGAAATCGAGCCTCAAACGGGTGAAACCCCGTTTAAAGATAATGAAGGCTTAACCGTAGAACTCGAGGATGTTATTTATAAGGTTCCAGGTTTAGAGAAGAAAATAATAGATAATGTTTCGCTTAAGATCACTCCCGAAACCAAGCTGTTGCTACAAGGAAAGAGCGGCTCGGGAAGATCTACACTGCTTAGAATGATAGCTGGAATCCTAGAGCCCGATGCAGGTAAGATTTACGTGAACAATGTGGCAATGCAAGGGATAAAGTTGAGTCAGTACCGTTCTTATTTAGGTCATTCCCTGAACGAAGAGTACCCCTTTGAAGGAACCTTATTGGACAACATTACCTTTGGCAATAAAGATATTCCAATGGAGGATGTATACTGGGCCTTGGAAAAAGTGAGTCTAACGGAATTCGTTAAGGAACAGCCGCATGGCCTCAAGACCATTTTATATCCAGAAGGGAAAAAGATCCCAGATTTTATTTCAAGAAAGATTGTCTTGGCTCGAAGTATTGTAACCCGCCCCAAACTTATGATTCTAAAAGATCCTCTGGAGCCATATGACGATGAAGGAACAGAAAGAATGATGGATTTCCTGGCAGACCCATCAAACGGATGGGCCCTTATTGTTGTTAGTGAAAACCCAAAATGGTTAAGTCGCTGCAATCAAGTAATTCGAATGGATAAAGGTAGATTGATCAACGTAAAATAAAGTTCATGCTGAATATTTCTTCAAATAATAAATTGAACGAGAAGGTAGATCTTACCGGTTATGAAGCTGGTAAAAAAGTCTTTCATAAAAGGCACTACAAGCATTTCAACCGTTTTTTGGCATATTTTTCCATTACGGTGCTTTTTATGATGTTCCTTCCATGGACCCAGAATATTTCGGGTAGGGGCTACTTAACTACCTTAACCCCTGACCAAAGACCACAAACTATTCAATCACCAATTCCGGGTAGAATAGAAAAATGGTATGTGCGAGAGGGAGAATATGTTGAAAAAGGGGATACCATTCTATTTATTTCCGAAGTAAAGAGTGAGTACTTTGATCCCAACCTTGTGGAACGTACCGGTCAACAAATCAAGGCGAAGTCGAGGGCCGTAACATCTTATCAAGAGAAAGTCAAGGCGCTGAACCAACAAATAAATGCACTTAAAAGTGAATTGGGGCTTAAATTGGAACAGGCCAGAAACAAATTGATGCAGTCCAAGTTAAAAGTGAAAAGCGACAGTATCGATTTGGAAGCGGCAAATACCAATATCATTATTGCACAGCGCCAGTTTGATCGTACACAAAAACTTCAGGAAGAAGGCTTAAAGGCAGTTACCGACGTGGAAGAAAAGCGCTTGAAACTGCAAGAGACACAAGCTAAATTGATTAGTCAGGAAAATAAACTGTTGACCAGTAAAAACAATGTCATAAATGCACAGGTAGAGATCAATAGGGTAAAAGCGGAGTATACCGATAAAATTTCCAAAGCACAAAGCGATCTTTATACCGCACAATCCAATCAATTTGATTCGGAAGCACAGGTGACCAAACTGGAAAACGAATACACCAATTACGAGATGAGGAACAACATGCTTTACATAAAAGCCCCTCAGAATGGATATATAACCAAGGCCATTCAATCAGGAATCGGTGAAACTTTTAAGGAAGGTGCCCAATTGGTCGGTATTATGCCATCGGATTATGATATCGCCGTAGAGACTTTCGTGGAGCCGATAGACCTTCCTCTGATTCATTTAGATGAAAAAGTACGTATCCAATTTGATGGTTGGCCCGCTATAGTTTTCAGTGGCTGGCCGAATGCATCCTACGGTACTTTTGGGGGCAAGGTGGTCGCCATAGAAAACTTTATAAGTCCAAACGGAAAATACCGTGTATTGTTGGCACCGGATGAGGATGAAGCCCCTTGGCCAAAAGATATCCGTGTTGGTTCGGGTGCAAGCACCATCGCCTTATTGGAGGATGTTCCTGTTTGGTTTGAAATATGGAGACAATTGAATGGCTTCCCTCCAAATTATTATCAACCTCAAAATACAAGTGCAAATGCCACAAAGAAATAGGAGATTACTTTTATTTGTTGCCCTCTTTTTCTTTTCTGCCAGCTTTTTTTATGCTCAGCAAGATTCTTTGGTACTTGGGTTTAAAGAGTATTTGGGGTATGTAAAAAAGTACCACCCCATTGCCAAACAGGCCCAGTTGAACATTGCCATCGGGCAGGCCAACCTAATGAAAGCCCGTGGTGGATTTGATCCAAAGGTAGAGGTGGATTTTGATAGAAAAGAGTTTAAAGGTTCGGAATACTGGAACCGATTGAATACGACTTTCAAGATACCTACCTGGTTTGGAATTGAGCTAAAGGGAAACTTTCAGCAAGATGAAGGGGATTTTATAAATCCAGATGAAACCTTGCCGGAAGATGGGTTGTACAGTGCAGGGATTTCCATGTCCGTTTTGCAGGGATTTTGGATCAACGAAAGGATGGCGACCTTGCGAAAGGCCAAATTTTTCAGGGAACAGACCATAGCTGATCAGGATCTTCAGGTAAACCAAGTTTTGTACAATGCCTCATTGGCCTATTTTGATTGGCTAAAAGCTTATAGGGATGCTGAGGTGTACAAAGATTTTTTGGAGAATGCCGAAATCCGGTTTCAAGGAATAAAGGAAAGTGCACTGGCGGGCGACATTGCCATCATCGATACTGTTGAAGCAAAGATCGCTGTCCGAAACAGGGACCTGGGGTATCAACAGGCAAAAGTGAAATTGATGAAAAAATCCCTGGAGCTCAGTAATTTTTTATGGATAGAGGATGTGCCGGTAGAACTTCAACCCGGGATAAGGCCTAACCTTGAACCCGAGATGGACATTAATTCAACTCTGGAAATAGAAGGTGTGCCATTGGACAGTTTTAATTTGGAAACCCACCCAAAGCTAATGTCATTGGACTATAAAATTGAGGGATTGACTGTGGATAAAAGATTGAAGGCCAATAAACTGCTTCCAAAATTAAAAGCGGAATATAATTTTTTGACATCAACTCCGGAACTCATCAACTCCCTTGTTACAGACAACTATAAAGCTGGATTAAGCTTTCAGATGCCCATTTTTCTCCGCAAGGAACGAGGGGATTTAAAACTGGCTAAGTTTAAGCTTCGGGATGCAGAATATGAAAGGGACAATGCCCAAATTGAAATTCAGAACAAAGTCATCGCTATTTACAATGAGTTGGATTCTTTTATAGAGCAAAATCAGCTGATCGGTGATATTGTTAATGACTATTCTACCATGTTACAAGCCGAGGAAAGAAAGTTTAGTTTTGGCGAAAGTTCCCTGTTCTTGATCAATTCCAGGGAGAGCAAGCTTATAGATGCCTATTTGAAGCAAAACGAAATGCAGAACAAATTTTTCCATACCAAGGCCATGTTGTTCAAGAGTTTGGCCATTAATCCCAAAGCATTGTAAGGAATAGGATCTAATAACTACCAATGACAAAAGTCACAAAATGGGCGGTTTGCCCAGTGTACTTTTGCAAAAACATTTTTTATGGAAGTATTGGAGAGCAATAGATTGGAAATAGTTCAGGAATACATAGCCAAAGCAATGGACTATTCAAGTTACAGCGACTTGGTGAGTCAACTTGCAAAAAATGGTAAAACCACTGGACCTGTACAATCCGAAGCCATGATCAATTATACTAAACTTGGCAACCGCAGAATGGTTCGTTGGGAGAAAACTTTTAAAATTACTGATGAGGTACGAACAAAGTTGGATTCCTTGGATAGGGAACTTGTTTTCTTGGTGCTTACCGAAAGCTGGTGTGGTGATGCCGCGGCAAGTTTGCCCATCATGAACAAAATTGCAGAAGCAACCCCAAACATTACCCTAAAAGTTGTTCTACGGGATGAAAGTCTCGATTTAATGGATGCTTTCCTTACTAATGGTGCCCGTTCCATTCCCAAATTAATTGTATTGGATACTGCCCATAACGAGATTGTTGGTAAGTGGGGGCCAAGACCGAGTATTGCCACTCAAATGGTGGAGGATTGCAAAAGGGAACATGGAAAATTGACCGATGAGTTCAAACAAGAACTTCAGGTATGGTACAACAAAAACAAAGGTCAAAATATACAAGAAGATATTCTGGAATTACTTGCTTTGGAATAAATAGGTGATTGTTCCTATTTGTGATGCTTTGGAATCTGGACTAAAACGTGCTTTTAGTGCATAGGCTATGGCGTTGTCTACCAAACAACCATTGTCGGTCCCTGAACTTTTGTCGTTAAAGCTGGCTTCGGTAACGTAGCCATTGTCATCCACAGAAATATTCACAACAACTTTCCCACCTTCAATGCAGGTGTAAATGGGAGGAGGTAAATAATAAGCGTTTCTATCCACCAAAGAATAGGAAATTGAGGTGCGTCTATCTTTAAGGTAATCGGTAAACTCTTCTTTTTGGGCATCGCGCTCACCTAACTTTTGCTTTTTCTCGTCGCGTTCTTCCCGTAGCTTCTTTAGTTGTTCCTCAAAACCTGAATTGTCTGCGTATTCCCCGGTCTCGCTGTTCAGTGCTCTTTCTTCCATAAGCTCTTCCAAGGTTTTAAGGGGCTCAGGATTTCCCACACTGGGTTTCGCCGTTTGGTTGACTGCCATGTGGCTTTTAATGGGGTCGTTGGCTGCTTGCAGTTCTTCAAGTCGCTCTTCCTCTTCCTCAAGGAGTTTTTCAATATCCTCATCGGCCAAGCTCATTTCAATGACATACTCATCCTCTTGTACGCCCCCTAAGTGAATATTGAAAAGCAATAAAATCACTATGGACATAGAGAAGAAAGTAATCAAAAGTGATAACTGGCTCTTGTTAAGGTTCATGGCTTTACTATAACCGATTTTTTAAATAATTATTTTATCCCAACCCTTTAGGTTGAAGCATTTACTTCAAGGTTTTCCTTGAAAACATTGGGGCTTGTAGCATTATTTACGTTGAAATCACCTATTTTGGTTCTTCTGAGTTTGGTAAGGTGGGCCCCAGAACCCAAAACTTTACCAAAATCGTGTGCCAAGGAACGTATATAGGTCCCTTTACTACAAACCACCCTAAAATCCACTTCGGGAAGTTCGATTCTGGTAATCTCAAATTCCAAGATTTCTATTTTTCTAGACTTTATTTCCACTTGTTTTCCTTCACGGGCAAGTTCATATAATCGCTTGCCATCCTTTTTTAAGGCTGAAAAAATAGGGGGTACCTGTTCAATCTCTCCCAAGAATTGTGTCGTAGCTTCTTGGATTGATTCATTTGTGATATGTTCGGTCACAAAGGTCTCGTTCACTTCGGTTTCCAAATCATAGGAAGGAGTGGTGGCCCCCAAAGTGAATGTTCCGGTGTATTCTTTTACCTGTCCTTGAAGCTCTGGAATTTTTTTAGTGAATTTTCCCGTGCAGATAATCAGCAAGCCTGTGGCCAAAGGATCTAACGTGCCTGCATGACCGATTTTTATCTTTTTTAAGCTGAATTTTTTACGAATGGCCCATTTAAGCGCATTCACCGCTTGGAAGGAAGTCCATTCCAGCGGTTTATCGATCAATAAAATCTGACCGTTTAAAAAATCTTCTTTGGTGTTCAAAAACTTGGGGTTTTAGGGCAAATATACTGATCTATCCCCAAATGCTCCATGCAAGGGCGATGAGACCCACGATCAAACAGTAAATGGCAAAATACGTAAGCTTGCTTTGGCGAACCAATTTAATCATCCAGGTACAGGCAGCAAGTCCAGCAATAAAGGCTGCGGCAAACCCTGCGCCCATGGCAACAGCTTGATCGCCTTGAAAAGTAATGTCACCGCCCATCATATCTTTGGCGACTTTGCCTAGAATTAGGGGGACCACCATCAAAAAGGAAAAACGTGCTGATTTTGTTTTGTCTACCCCCAAAAGTACAGCAGCCGAAATTGTCGCCCCACTTCGGGAGATACCTGGTAGTATGGCAACGGCCTGAGCCATTCCAATGGCAAAAGCACTTCGGAAGGATACGTTTTTATCTGTGGTTTTTGCCAAATCTGCCAAATACAGTAAAAATGCTGTGATGATCAACATAATGCCAACAATCACAATGGCGCCATCAAAAAATACTTCGATAAAGTCGTTCAAAAACAGTCCCACCAAAGCAGCAGGAATCATAGAGATGACAATTTTTAATGAAAATTGGGTTTCCTCGTTCCATTTAAATTGAAATAGGCCTTTCAAAATCTCAAAAACATCTTTTCGGAATACTACCAAGGTACTTAGTGCGGTTGCAAAGTGAAGTACTACAGTAAACAACAAACTTTCTTCGGGAACGGCCTGTGCTCCTAAAATAGCTTTTCCCAATTCTAAGTGACCGCTGGATGAAACAGGTAAAAACTCGGTCAACCCTTGGATAATCCCAAGGATTATGGCATCGATCAATTCCAAATTACTCCTTGTTTTTCTTGTTGGGGTTTAACAATATGGCATAAACTTGAATGCCAAGGCCAATAAGAATCAAGGTAGGCGCTAGGCGAATTCTTCTAAAGTTGTATATCTCGGGATTGAATACTTCGGGGTCGTCGCTTCCGCCACCACTCATCAAAATAAACCCGAGGGCTATAAAGGCAATACCTATAAATAAGAAGAGGTAGTTTTTCTTTTGGAAAACAAACTCTTTGTTAGGTTTTTGACCGTTGTTGTTTTTCTTGCTCATGTCGCAAAGTTAATAATAAAGATCGTCCGTTCTCAGGTTTAAAAACCGTTGAGTAGCAAAATGGGTGCTCGCCCACGATATAATAACGCCCAAACCAAATACACTAACGAACAAAATGATGAGTACGATATAATCTTGCAATAAATTTAATTCAGGAAAATTTTTATCAATATAATAAACCAATACGCCAAGCCCGATCAAAGCAACCACAGCTCCGACCATGCCCAGTTTAATGTTGGTCCATATAAAAGGTCTTCGGATAAAGGTTTTGGTTGCCCCCACCATCTGCATGGTCTTGATGATAAACCTCTTGGAGTAAATAGACAGTCGGATGGAGCTGTTGATCAACAAAACCGCGATGACCGTAAAAATGGCGCTGGCCACCAATATCCATAAGCTTATCTTCCGTGCATTGTTGTTCAATAAAGAAATCAAAGGTTTGTCATAGCTCACTTCGTCCACGTAGGCTTTGGCTGCCAATTCCTCTGCTATCTCATCAATTTGTTGTGGGGAGACAAAATCGGCTTTCAAATTCACATCAATGGAATTTTTTAGCGGATTGTACCCTAAGAACTCTTCAAAATTCTCACCAATATCCTCGCTGTATTGCTCAGCGGCATCTTCTTTGGAAATATATTCGGCCGACTTGGTGTATTCCGCAAGGGCCAAACTTTTTTGTAATTGATCTATTTCCACCGGCTTTGCACTGTCCTTTAAAAACACCGAAATGGTGATCTGCTCCTTAAAATGATCCGCCAATTTTTTGGTATTGAGCACCAAAAGGCCCAAAACACCTAAAAGAAACAGGACCAGGGCAATGCTCAAAGCCACCGAAAAGTAAGAGGAAATCAGTTTTCGACGCTGATATCGTTCAATATATTGGCTCATATAGTAGAATCAGTACGTAAAAATAGAAAAGTAAATTGTATTTAGGGGATTAAACCTATTTTTGCACACGAAATTGAACAAGATTAACAATGAATTAC
>NZ_CAMYIC010000029.1 GCF_947258355.1 uncultured Allomuricauda sp. | reverse complement strand
CCGCGGCAGGATTCAAACCTGCAACCTTCTGAGCCGTAATCAGATGCGCTATTCAGTTGCGCCACGCGGCCTTATTTAAGGGCTGCAAATATATTTCTTTTTAACTTTACCACAAAACCCTAGCATACAAAAATAATGGATTTTGCACCCTACATACGTGATATTGAAGACTTCCCCAAGCCAGGAGTTGTTTTTAAAGACATTACACCTTTGTTAAAAGACCCAGAAGCTTTTCAAAAAGCAAGTAGTGCTCTGTTGGGGTTTACCCGCAATATGCAAATAGATAAGGTTGTGGGGGTGGATAGTAGAGGTTTTATTTTTGCCCCGATGCTGGCAGAAAAATTGGGGGCCGGGTTTATAACCGTACGTAAATCAGGAAAACTACCCTATAGTACAATATCCGAATCTTACGATTTGGAGTACGGCACCGGAATTCTTGAAATGCATTCCGATGCCATTGAAAAGGGGGACAAGGTGTTGGTCCACGATGATGTATTGGCCACTGGTGGCACGGCACAGGCAGTTTGTAAGTTGGTGGAAAAATTGGGGGGCGAAGTGGTCCAATGTAATTTTTTGATCGAACTCACTTTTTTAAACGGAGCGGAAAAAATTCGGGACTACCGCAAAGAAGTACTGCTTCAATATTGATCTAAGGCTTTTTTGGTGATGTAATACCTCCAACCTATAATGGCCATTTGTAATTTGGATGCTTTTGCAAGGTCCAATCCTTTTTTGCTATAAGACGGTAGCAGCGCCTTGTTGATTTTTGCCAAAATCTTGTAAAACATATCAATGTTTTGTTTTGGGCAAATATAGGGAAAGCAGTTTACAAGCTATTAAGGCTTGCCCACAAGGGTGTGGCCCTTAACGGTTTTAAACAAATATAACCGTTAAGAGGTGTACAAGAAGGGTGATGAAAAGTTTTACGATTGCGATCATTTTTGACTGGTTTATAATTAGAAAAACAATGATTTAACTATTATGTTTTCCGAATATAGAATGATAAAAGTCATGCTTCCAAGCAATTAGCTTAAAATCTATGAAATTGAATACGAGATTGTATTATTAAAAATGAATAGCTTCTATAACTGTAATCATACTCCTTTTAAAAAATAACAATCTAAAATGTAAAATATGAATTATGATATTAGAATGTTAGAATTGTAGAGGGTTTTTAAGGCGCGTTTTGAAAACCAAGGGGGATTTCGTTTAAAAATGGGCCTATTTTCGCATTTTCGTTTAGGCACAAAAAAAGAACCGCCTATTGAGACGGTTCCTTTAAGTTATTGAAAAACGATGGTTTTTAAGATTAGTTACCTTTCTTGGTGGTTATCTCTATCACCCCGTTTTTAGCTTTTTTACCGTATTTCTCGATGGCTTTGTCCCCCTTGAAAACATTTATGCTCTCAATATCTTCCGGCGACATTTTTTTAAGACTTTTTGCTTTAGCTTTTTTGCCATCAATGTAATATAGCGGTTCTCCATCGCCATCAGTATCAATAACCATAAAACTGGAGTTGCCATTGCCTATTACCTCTATATCCTCTTCATCATCGGAATCTTTGATGATCATCACATTGCTGCTTTTCTTTATTTCTATCTCGTCTTCATCATCAGAGTCTATAATTTTCATTACATGTACTCCATCCTTTTTGTTTTCAATCTTTTCAATCTTCACATGTTTATCGTCTCCATTCCTTTTAACAATAAAAACATTTTCAGTTTCACCTTCGTCATCAAGGTCTATATCCATGCTATGCAGCTTATCTTCGTCAACTTCCTCACCATTGATGATGATTTTCTTTTTTCCATCAACCTTTTTTACAATAATTTCTTTTTCGTCATCAGTGCTCCAGGATACATTGCCTTTCCCTATTTTGTGAATTCGGACTTCAGTTTCCTTATGGGCATTCCAAAAAGAGACGGCATTGTTTTCGTCATCGTACAATACAGTTATGGGATTAATGGGACCATCTGAATTACTGTTGTAGTTGCCGCTAAAAGTTTTTCCCTCGGAGTTTTTACCGCTCAGATTCAATGTGATTGATATGATTTCTTTGTCATTGTTTCTAACTGTGGTGTAGCTAAAATCGATATCATCCTTTGCCAAATCTTTTTTGATTTTGTCCAACTCTGCATCAGATGTGTTTTTATCTATGGTCAATTCCACAGTTTTATCGTCCTTAACGGTTTCACCCTCCATTAGGCTCTCCACACTGTCCGAATCTTTGTAAAGGTAGGTTTCCTCGATACTGAAGCTCACCAAGAACAGTCCCAGTAGAGGTGCTACGACCAAGGTCTTAAGGATGTTGATTTTTTTTGATTGATTTTGATTTAACATGACTATTCGTTTTTTGATTAATGAATTATAAAATGAATTGGCTAAAGTATATTCTTGTGTATCTACCGACTGTTTTAGCATCAGGTACTGGTAGGATTTTTTATCATCGGTTTGCGCTATGGCAAAATGATCGGCCAAATATTCCAGGTTTTGCTTTACCGCACTCTTGTACATCCAGAGTACCGGATTAAACCAGAAAAATATCTTTAAAACTTCCAAAAGTAGGATGTCCAAGGTGTGGTATTGGCGTGCATGAACCTTCTCGTGCTCCAGGACCGAATGGAGTTCGCTGGGCTCAAAAAGTCCTGGGTTGTAAAATATATAGTTGAAAAAGGAGAAAGGGGAGATTTTCCTTTCGGTTACCAAGTGCATAAATGGTGTTTCCCTTCTTTTATGGGCATCTTTGGCCAGGTGTTTCAAAGAAATCAACCTGGATGTAAATTTCACCAATAAAAAGGCGCTTATCGCAATATACAATGTAAGGAGTATGTTTTGTGGTGTGTACAAACCACTTTCGGCAATAGTTGAAATAGTTTGTGTGTCTGT
This sequence comes from uncultured Allomuricauda sp., assembly GCF_947258355.1. GTDB lineage: Bacteria > Bacteroidota > Bacteroidia > Flavobacteriales > Flavobacteriaceae > Flagellimonas. The sequence goes on along the minus strand of NZ_CAMYIC010000029.1, from coordinate 53,698 downwards.
TCCGATTGTCTGAACGAGTGCTGGTTTGGAAACTACGATTGTTTTCTGGATTTTGATCAGCGGGAAAAGAAAAGAGAGCACCAATCCGGACAAAAGGAACAACCTGTTTTCTTTGAAAAAGGTTTCACGCTTTAAGAACATATGGTATACCGCCAAAAACCCTCCAGATATAAGGGCGGATTGTAAAAAATACATCAATATCGCTTCCATTATTTCTTCTTTTCTATTAGGTCAATAATTTCTTTAAGCTCCGTGATCGAAATTTTTTCTTCCTGTGCAAAGTGGGATACCAAACTTTTAAAGGAATCATTGTAGTAATCAGCAATGGCTGCGTTTACGTACTTTTTGCGATATTCTTCTTTGCTTACAATAGGGAAGTATCGGTGGGTGTTGCCAAAGGCCTCATGGTCCACAAATCCTTTTTCTTGGAGATTCCTTACAATGGTGGATAAGGTATTGTAATGTGGTTTTTCGCCCGTTATTTCCTCAAGGATTTCCTTGACGAAGGCTTTTTTGAGATCCCAGAGGATTTTCATGATTTCCTCTTCCTTATTGGTCAATTTTTGCATGATGTTGTTATTATCTGGTTCAAACGTAATACTAATATTCTAGTTAAACAACTATTTTTATAGTTTGTTAACTATTTTTATAGTTTTTCTTTTTGAAAGAACCTTCTTTGTTGAGTAAATCTTCCATTATCTTTACACGAAATTTACATTTTTTGGGAAATCTACTTTTTATTGTTTTGGGATTGACTCTGCTCATTGCAGGGGGAAATTGGTTGTTGAAATCTGCAGTTGCCTTATCCTTGAGGTTATATATCCCAAAAATTGTTATTGGGATGACCATTGTGTCTTTTGCTACCTCTGCTCCAGAGCTCATTGTGAGTATAAAGGCCGCCCTTGATGGTTTTCCCGATCTTTCTTTGGGAAATGTAGTGGGCTCAAATATCGCCAATTTGGGTTTGGTTTTGGCCATTACGGTAATAATGGGAAGTATTGATGTAAGGAAAAGTTTTTACACTACGGATTGGCCTGTTATGATCGTTGCATCCCTTCTTTTTTGTGGATTCATTTATTTTGATGGGGTGTTGGAGCAGTACGAAGGAATTATTCTAGTCTCCTTCCTGTTCATATTTCTAGTGTACTTATTAAGATTTCAGAAAACAGCGGTGGTGGACGAAATGCCCGAAGATGATGTTCCCTTGCCTTTGTACAAGATTGTCCTCTTTTTGGGAATTGGGGGCACCGCACTATGGGGTGGTTCCGAATTGCTTATCGATGGGGCAGTAGGGTTGGCATCGTCATTTGGAGTGAGTGACCGGGTTATAGGTATAACCATTGTATCCGTAGGAACCAGTATCCCGGAATTGGCCGCATCCGTTATAGCGGTCATCAAACAGGAAAAGGCAATTTCGTTGGGAAATCTTATTGGGTCCAATATTTTTAACTTGTTGGCCGTGTTGGGGATAACTTCCATAATTACCCCAATTACTGTTATGGACGAAGGCCTTTTGTCCAGTGACATTTTTTGGATGTTGGGTATTTCCTTCCTTATTTTTCCTTTGGTTTTTTTCCCAAAAGGATTGCGCTTGGGGTGGAGAGATGGGCTGGTGCTTTTGGCCTTTTATGGCATCTTTATCTATATGACCATAAAATAAAAACCGCCCCAAAAGTGGGACGGTTCTTAATCTATAATCAACAACTAATTTATATACTGGATTATACTTTTGCAGATTTTACTGTTTTTACAATAACCGCTGCAACTTTGTATGGATCGGCGTTAGAAGCTGGTCTTCTGTCTTCCAACCATCCTTTCCAACCTTTTTCAACGGTCATGATCGGAATTCTAATAGAGGCACCTCTATCGGAAACACCGTAGCTGAAATCGGTAATGGATGCAGTTTCGTGCTTACCAGTCAATCTTTCGTCATTATACTCACCGTAAACAGAGATGTGCTCTTTGGTTACCGGACGGAAAGCTTCACATACTTTTTCATAAACTTCCTTAGATCCACAAGTCCTTAACAAGGTGTTGGAGAAGTTGGCGTGCATACCGGAACCGTTCCAGTCACCTTTAATAGGTTTTGGGTGGTACTCAATATAGTATCCGTAGCTTTCTGTCAATCTTTGTAGCATGTAACGAGCTACCCAGATTTCATCACCAGCTTTCTTGGCACCTTTGGCGAACAATTGGAATTCCCACTGTCCAGCGGCAACTTCTTGGTTGATACCCTCAAACTGAAGCCCAGCATCCAAACAAAGGTCGGCATGCTCCTCAACAAGGTCTCTACCCCAAGTGTTTCTACCACCAACGGAGCAGTAGTATAAACCTTGTGGTCCTGGATAACCTCCTACAGGGAAACCTAGAGGTAGTCCAGTTGCAGTGTCCATAATAAAGTACTCTTGCTCAAACCCAAACCAAAAGTCGTCATCTTCATCATCAATAGTAGCTCTGGAGTTACTCTCGTGCGGAGTTCCATCGGAATTCAAAACCTCGGTCATAACCAAATAACCATCTCTTCTTGCTGGATCAGGGTAAATGGCAACAGGCTTCAACAAACAGTCAGAAGAACCTCCTTCGGCCTGTTTTGTAGATGAACCATCGAAAGACCACATTGGGCAATCTTCCAGTTTACCACTAAAATCTTCTTCTATTCTAGTCTTACTTCTAATGTTGGCTGTTGGCTCATAACCATCCAACCATAGATACTCTAATTTAGATTTGCTCATAATTCTGGTAGTTAATCGTTCTCAATTTTATGATTAACAAAAATAGTTTTTTCATTTAATTATCAATGTTTTATGGGGGTAAAATCACAAACTTGTGTTTATTATTTATATTACCCCTGTTTTAAGAAGGGTTGACTGAAAAAAAAGTAATTTTTGCAGTATATATTATTAAATTCTTAATTGTAGATTTGAAAATTAAAGATTGTTGAAAATGCCTAAAACAAGATTCCAGGCCCTGGCCGAAAGCCGTAATAGGGAACATGTCAATATAGATGAAACGGGAAAACGTTCCGACCTTTTTGGTAAGAACGTTTTTAATGAAGATAAGATGCTTCAATTCCTAACGGAAGAAGCACTTGATAAAGTGAAATCCGCCATTTTCCAAGGTACCAAAATAGATCGGAAAATTGCCGATCAGGTGGCCGAGGGTATGAAGGCGTGGGCGCTTTCTATGGGTGCTACCCATTACACCCATTGGTTTCAACCATTAACCGGTGCAACTGCCGAAAAACATGATGCTTTTTTTGATATCCTTCCCAATGGAAGGGCCATGGAGAAATTTGGAGGTGCACAGTTGGTGCAGCAAGAGCCGGATGCATCAAGTTTTCCCAGTGGAGGAATCAGAAACACCTTCGAGGCTCGTGGGTATACAGCATGGGACCCCACCTCTCCCGCATTTGTTTACAAGACCACACTCTGCATCCCGACCATATTTGTTGCCTATACAGGTGAAGCGTTGGATAATAAAGCACCTTTGCTGAGGGCATTGCATGCGGTAGACCAAGCCGCAACAGGCGTAGCGCAATACTTTGATAAAAACGTGAAAAAAGTACATGCCACCCTTGGCTGGGAGCAGGAGTATTTTTTAATAGATAAGTCGTTGGTCAACTCCCGATTAGATCTTTCCGTTACAGGAAGAACCTTGGTGGGTAATTTTTCCGCCAAAGGGCAGCAGTTGGATGATCACTACTTTGGAGTTATCCCACCACGGGTTCTAGGTTTTATGAGTGAACTGGAAAAGGAATGTACCAAGCTTGGTATTCCTGTAAAAACCCGTCATAATGAGGTAGCACCGAACCAGTTCGAACTAGCGCCCGTTTTTGAAGAGGCCAATCTCTCCGTAGACCATAATCTATTATTGATGGATGTGATGGAGGAGATTGCCGATAAATATAACTTTTCAGTACTGTTCCATGAAAAACCTTTTGCTGGTATCAATGGGTCGGGCAAGCATAACAACTGGTCTTTGGGAACCGATACAGGGGTGAATTTATTGAGTCCTGGTACCACCCCTATGAAGAACCTACAATTTTTAACCTTCTTTGTGAATACCATAAAGGCTGTGGATACGTATGAGGAATTGTTAAGAGCTTCGATTGCTTCGGCCAGTAACGATCACCGATTGGGAGCCAATGAGGCACCACCACCCATTATATCCATATTCATAGGACAACAATTGAGCGATGTACTCGATGAGTTGGAAGGCGTTTCCAAAGGTAAATTGTCTCCACAGGAAAAAACAGAGCTCAAACTCAATGTTGTAGGTAAGATTCCTGAAATCCTATTGGACAATACCGATAGGAACCGAACCTCGCCATTTGCCTTTACAGGGAATAAGTTTGAAATGCGTGGCGTTGGGGCCAAAATGAACTGTGCCAAGCCGATGACGATGTTGAACACCATTGTGGCCAAACAGTTGACCGACTTTAAAAAAGAGGTCGATGCCTTGATCGACAAGAAAAACCTGAAAAAGGACGAAGCCGTTTTCAATGTGCTTCGGGAATATATCAAAACTTCCAAGCGCATCCGTTTTGAAGGAGATGGTTACGGAATCGAATGGCAGGAAGAAGCAAGGAGAAGAAAATTGAGCTTCAACCAAAACACACCGGAGGCACTCCAAGTGATCACATCAAAGCAAAGCCTTGAACTTTTCAAGCAGATGGATGTAATGAACGAAGTGGAACTCAAAGCCCATAAAGAAGTAGAGCTGGGTGCTTATATTTTCCATATTCAAATTGAGGGGAGAGTATTGGGGGAAATGGTCTACAATCACATTATTCCTGCTGCAGTTAAATATCAAAATGTATTATTGGAGAATATTCATGGGTTAAAGGAGGTCTACGGGGCCGCGCACAAAAAAGTGGCAGAAAGCCAATTGAATATTTTGGAGCACATAGGTGAACATATCTTGAATATTAAAAAGCTTACAGATGAGATGGCGGATGCCAGAAGACGAGCCAATGGTATGTCCATGATAGATAAAAAGGCACAGGCCTACTGTAATAATGTAAGACCATATTTCGATAAAATCCGGGAGCATTCAGATACCTTGGAAAAACTGATTTCGGATGAATTCTGGCCGTTTACCAAATACCGCGAAATGCTGTTTTCCAAATAGGACAATCCACAAAAAGGAAAAGACGGAAAGCATATCAATAGTTTGATGGCTTTCCGTTATTTTTGCCCAAACATTTCATATGTCATCGGATACCAGTAAAAGATATGCCCAACGAGGTGTTTCCGCCTCCAAAGAAGATGTGCACAATGCCATTAAGAATATTGACAAAGGACTTTTTCCAAAGGCGTTCTGTAAAATTGTGCCCGATTATTTAACAGGTAGCGAGGACCATTGTTTGGTAATGCACGCTGATGGTGCAGGAACCAAATCCTCTTTGGCTTATATGTACTGGAAGGAAACCGGTGATGTTTCCGTTTGGAAAGGTATTGCACAAGATGCACTTATTATGAACGTGGATGACCTGATTTGCGTTGGTGCCACGGATAATATTATGTTGTCGTCCACCATTGGGCGAAATAAAAACCTGATTCCAGGAGAGGTGATTTCAGCCATTATCAATGGTACCGAGGAATTGATTTCCGATTTGGACAAACACGGGATTACCATCCGTTCCACTGGAGGGGAAACTGCTGATGTAGGTGATTTGGTGCGAACTATAATCGTGGATTCCACCGTAACTGCGAGAATGGAGCGAAGAAATGTCATCGATAATGCCAATATTAAAGCTGGAGATGTCATTGTTGGTTTGGCTTCCTTTGGAAAAGCGACTTACGAAACCGAGTATAATGGAGGAATGGGCAGTAACGGTCTGACCTCTGCTCGGCACGATGTATTTTCCAAGTATTTGGCCGAAAAATATCCAGAAAGTTTTGATGCATCTGTTCCAGAGGAATTGGTGTATTCGGGTAATACCAAACTAACGGACGAAGTGCCGGATTCACCGCTTGATGCGGGCAAATTGGTCCTGTCCCCAACTAGAACTTACGCACCCATTATAAAAAAAGTTTTGGAGCGATATTCTTCTGAAGAAATCCATGGAATGGTGCATTGCAGTGGAGGTGCCCAGACCAAAATCCTTCACTTTGTGGAGAACCTTCACATTATCAAGGACAATATGTTTTCCATTCCACCATTGTTCAAACTGATTCAAGAACAATCGGGAACCGATTGGAAAGAAATGTACCAAGTGTTCAACTGTGGTCATAGAATGGAATTGTATGTAGATGAGAAGGTTGCGGAAGAAATCATGAGCATTTCCAAAAGTTTTGATGTGGATGCTCAGATCATTGGTCGCGTGGAATCCTCTGAAAATAAAAAGTTGACTATCCAAAGCCAGTACGGCAAGTTTGAATATTAACATACGATTTGCCCTGAAATAGCGTTGTTACATATAAACCTCACGCTATGGAAAGAAAGGAGTTTTTACGAAGTTTGGGGGCAGGCGCGGCCTTTGCCCTAACATTTCCCTGTTTACAAGGATGTTCTAAGGATGAAGTAGACGGTAATTTGGTCGAAGAGCCCACAGGGGTGGACTTTACAGTGGACCTCAATTCAGCAGAAGCATCAAATCTTTCAGAAAACGGGGGTTTTATATTAAAAAATCTGGTGGTCATTGCTAAAAACCTGCAAGGTGAGTATGTAGCAGCAAGTCAGGTTTGTAGCCATCAATCCTATGATCAAGTGCGATTTGTGGATCAAAGTGGCGGTATTTTTTATTGTGATGTACACGGTTCACGGTTTGATCAAGATGGAACTCCGCTCAACCAAGTGGATGGTACAGCTGCAAAAGCACTCAAGGTCTATAATACAGAACTCAATGGTTCGGTTTTAAGGGTGTTTGAATAAAATTAAATCCCAAATCAAATGAAAAACATAATCTACATACTGCTTTTTGTCTGTGGGGGCATGCTCCAGGCCCAAGAATGGCAACAAAATTTTGATGATGCCCTGACCAAGGCGGCTACCGAGGACAAACCTATTATTTTGGTTTTCTCCGGATCAGACTGGTGTGCTCCGTGTATCCGATTAAAGCGACATATTTTTGATAGCGATGAGTTCAAGGCGTATGCATTGGAACACTATGTAATGTATGATGCAGATTTTCCTCGTAAGAAGAAAAACCAATTACCAGAGGAGAAACTAAATGTAAACAAGTCCTTGGCTGAAAAATACAACCCAAAGGGTTATTTTCCATTGGTAGTGGTAATGGACAAAGACCAGCATGTTTTGGGGACCACAGGTTTTGTGGCCCGTACCAGTCCCGAAAAATATATTAAGACTCTTAATAAGTTTCTGAAATGAAATCCCTCGTGGCTCTTTTGTTCGGTTTCTTTTGTTTGCTTTCCTACGGACAAGCGAGACAGGATTATGTAACCGTAAAAAAGACCCTGAAATTGATGGGAACACGGTTCGAGATTACCGTGGTGGCACCGAACGAGGAAATTGGGTACATCAATATTGACGAAGCTGTATCTGAAATAGAGCGCATAGAGAACATAATTTCTTCTTGGAACGAGAAGTCAGAGACTTCTCGCATCAATAAAAATGCGGGAATAAGTCCTGTTAAGGTGAGTCGCGAGCTGTTCAATTTAATTGAGCGTTCCATTAAAATATCGGAAATAACAGATGGTGCTTTTGATATCACTTACGCTTCAATGGACAACATCTGGAAGTTCGATGGTACCATGGATAAGGTTCCCTCTGAAGCAGAAATTGAAAAATCAGTTTCAAAAGTAGGATTCAAAAAGATTCAACTGGATACCGAAAACCACACTGTGTACCTTTCCGAAAAAGGAATGAAAATCGGGTTTGGTGCCATTGGGAAAGGGTATGCTGCTGACAGGGCAAAAGACCTTCTGGTGTCCAAGGATGTAAAAGGTGGAATAATTAATGCTTCTGGCGATCTCACTACCTGGGGAACCAAGGTAACAGGAGAAAAGTGGTTGGTGGGAATTGCCAATCCACTCAGTAAGGATAAAGTATTTAGTTGGCTTCCTGTTGTGGAGTCTTCCGTGGCCACTTCGGGGAACTATGAAAAGTATATTACGCTCAACGGAGAAAAATACTCGCACATTATAGACCCGAGAACAGGTTACCCTACCAAAGGCATCAATAGTGTTTCCATTTTCGCTAAACAAGCAGAACTGTGCGATGCTCTTGCAACCGCAGTTTTTACAATGGGACGTGATGTTGGCTTACATATGATCAATCAGATTGATGGAGTAGAGGCCGTTGTAGTGGATTCTGAAAACAAGGTTCATAAAAGTTCGGGTATTATGTTCGATACGAATTAGTACATTTAATATATGGGAAAAGCGTTTGTTTTACTGTTATTTTTGATTGTTGCAAGTTCTTGTGTTGCCGTCCGGGAGTACGACAAGGTATATGTGAACGATGAAGAAATGCAATTGAGTGCAAGACCGTGCGAACGGTTCGAGACCAATTTCCATATTTATAGGGAGGCTTCCTCTGGTGCCAATGGTGGCAAAACAGGAGGAGGGTGCGGATGTAATTGACAATGAACCTATCCAATCAATTTAAAAATCTCATGGCCCAGTCGTTTACAGTAGCAAAATCCATTTCAATTACCTTTTTCCTTTTGATGGTATCCATCGGCTGGTCACAACAAGGGGATACCTCCTACAAACGAAGGGTTTTGGAGGCAAGTGAGGTCGATTTATTGTTCAGTTATTACAATCAAGATGGCCAAAATGCCGCCGTAACTGGGGGTGAAGGTACCGAAGAGTTGACCGATGCCACTTCCAGCATTGTTCTTCGCATGCCCATGAACGAAGACGATATTTTAACGGTCGATGTTGGTTTATCGGCCTATACCTCTGCATCTTCCAGTAATGTGAACCCTTTGGACGGAGGGCTCAATGTTACTCCGTTCGATGCTTCTTCGGGAGAATCACGAAAAGATGTGTTGGCGTATATCAACCCGACCTATCAGCATAGCTCGGACGACCGGAACACCATTTGGAGTGCCAACGCTTACTTTTCATCGGAATACGATTATTTTTCGATAGGATTTGGCGGTAGCTTTACCAAACTGTTCAATGAAAAAAATACCGAAATCACCTTGAGCGGTCGTGTGTTTTTGGATAAATTGAATTCGCAATACCCGATAGAATTGCGTGATGGCTTTTTTGATGATCGCATCACAGGAAATGGGACGTACAACCCAATTTTTTCTGAATTTGAAAGCGAAAAAAGGAATTCTTACTCGTTATCCCTGAGTTTTTCACAGATTTTGAGTCAGAAATTACAAGGAGCCTTGTTTATGGATGTGGTTTCCCAGAATGGATTGTTGAGCACGCCTTTCCAGAGAGTCTACTTTTCGGATTTTGAGGACTTTTTTATTGATGAGTTCCAATTGGCGGATAATGTGGAGCAATTGCCCGATAGCCGCTTTAAAATACCCGTTGGCGGCCGATTGAATTATTATTTGAACGATTTGGTCATCCTACGTTCCTACTACCGTTTTTATTGGGATGATTGGGGCATAAGTTCACATACGGCCAGTTTGGAAGCCCCATTTAAGCTTACGGATAAGTTTACCTTGTACCCAACCTACCGTTATTACACCCAAACTGCAGCGGATTATTTTTACCCAAAAGAGCAGGCGTTGTCCACCTACGAGTTTTATACTTCGGACTACGATTTGTCCGAATACGACGCCCATCAATACGGGATAGGGGTGCAGTACAAAGACATTTTTACAAGCACAAGAGTACTTAATTTTGGGTTGAAAACCATCAATCTTCGATTTAGCCAATACGATAGGAGCGATGGCCTTAATGCCTTCATCGTTACCTTAGGGACTACTTTTGTAGGGAATTAACAGGTAAATATCCTTCGCTTTCCAGGTCTTCCATATGGTGAATCAATTTGGAGCACCCGTTTTTGAGAAAAAACAAATTGTTGCTCAGCGAAACGATTTCTTCATACAAATGATCAGTCAGCAATATGATTTTATTCAATTTTTTATGCTCAATGATGTCTCTGATTTTGGAAACATAAAGCGGGGCTAAGTTGGAAAAAGGCTCATCCAGAAGGATGATGTTTTTGTCACTGTTCAGTATAAGATAAGTTTCCAACAATCTAAGTTCACCACCGGATAGATTGGATGTATATTGATTTTTAAGGGTTTTGAAGTGTTCAAAATCATTTACAAACGTGTCCCAATCAATATTGAACAATTTGAGACTGTTACCGACTTTCATATTTCGGGTAAGCAGTCTGTGTTGAGGCAAGTAAGCTGCTTGGTTGGTTCGAAACAATGGAGCTTTTATCAATTTGCCATCAATCCGGATGGATTTATATTTTGGTTGTAAATTACCGAATAAAATATTCAGCAAGGAAGTTTTTCCAGAGCCGTTTCTTCCCAAAATCCCCGTGACTTTTCCCTTTTCGGCCTTTAAATACACACCTCTCAAAATGGTTTTGCCATCAAAGGAAAGTTCTATGTTGTCGATTTCAAGGATCAAGAGAAAAAGATAAGGTAAACAATTACGGATATCAGTAAATCAAACAGAAAAGAGAGGGACAATAAACCGACCTTTGAAATCCCGAAATTTTGATATAAAACCAAATCTTTTGAATATCTTGAATCTGAAAACCTTAGGATGAACAAACCAATAAAAACCAGTTTCAAAGCAATTATTAAAGAAAAAGGAGCTTTAAAAAGCAGGAACAGAATTGCTATTAATGTGGATGCCAAGAGAATGGTTTTGTAGAACAGAAAAACCAGCAAGTACGTTTTAAGACGGAATTATGGAACCATGGTATTTACTAAATGTACAAATTAATCGTAAATTCGCATTCCTATAGGAGGATTGATTTATGCTAGACAAACTCAACATCGTAAAACAGCGTTTTGATGAGGTTTCGGACCTGATCATACAGCCCGATATTATTTCGGACCAAAAAAGGTACGTAAAGCTCAACAAGGAGTACAAAGACCTTAAGGTGCTCTGCGATAAGCGCGACGAATACATAACCCTTACCAACAACATTGAAGAAGCCGAGGAGATTATTGCCGATGGTAGTGATACGGAAATGTTGGAAATGGCCAAAATGCAGTTGGATGAAGCCAAGAGTGCCTTGCCCAAATTGGAAGAGGAAATCAAATATTTGTTGATTCCGAAAGACCCTGAAGACGAGAAGAACGTGGTGATGGAAATCCGTGCGGGAACTGGTGGTGATGAAGCCAGTATTTTTGCGGGCGACCTGTTCCGTATGTATACCAAATATTGTGAATCCAAAGGTTGGAAGACCAATGTGATCGATTTGAGCGAGGGAACCAGTGGCGGATACAAGGAAATCCACTTTGAGGTTAACGGCGAAGACGTTTACGGAACGCTTAAGTTCGAAGCCGGGGTGCACCGTGTACAACGTGTACCGCAGACCGAGACCCAGGGTAGGGTGCATACAAGTGCAGCTACCGTAATGGTAATCCCCGAAGCGGAAGAGTTTGATGTACAGATAGATCCGAAAGATGTTAGAATCGATTATTTCTGTTCCTCGGGACCAGGTGGACAGTCGGTGAACACCACATATTCCGCGGTACGTTTAACTCACGAGCCAACAGGGATTGTAGCGCAATGTCAGGATGAGAAGTCACAGCACAAAAACAAGGACAAAGCGTTTAAAGTGCTTCGTTCCCGTTTGTATGATATGGAATTGGCCAAAAAACAGGCTGAAGATGCTGCCAAACGTAATTCCCAGGTAAGTAGTGGTGACCGTTCGGCGAAAATCCGTACCTACAATTATCCGCAAGGTAGGGTTACTGATCACAGAATTGGATTGACCCTTTACGATCTGCAGAATATTATGAACGGTGATATTCAAAAAATAATCGATGAGTTGATGCTGGTGGAAAACACCGAGAAACTCAAGGAAGCTTCGGAGATATTTTAATCTGTTAAATTCAACTCCTGTACGATTGAGACCACATCAAAATGAAGATTGAAGATTTAATTGCCCAAATACATCAAAAGAAATCGTTCCTCTGTGTTGGTCTCGACACCGATTTGGATAAAATACCAAAGCATCTTCTAAATGAAGATGACCCCATTTTTGCTTTCAATAAAGCCATTATTGATGCTACACATACTTATTGTGTGGCCTATAAACCAAATATAGCTTTTTATGAAGCCTATGGTCTACAAGGGTGGAGGTCCTTGGAGCGAACCATGGAGTATTTGAATGCAAACCATCCCGAAATATTTACCATTGCCGATGCCAAACGTGGGGATATCGGGAATACTTCCACGCGCTATGCCAAAGCATTTTTTGAAACCATGGATTTTGACTCCATTACCATTGCACCTTATATGGGTAAGGATTCGGTGGAACCCTTTTTGGAGTTTGAGGATAGGCATACCATTCTATTGGCGTTGACTTCCAATCAAGGTGCGTTTGATTTTCAAACTAAAAATATGGGTGGGCAGGAACTGTACAAAGAAGTGCTGTCCGTTTCTAAAACATATAAAGGTTCAGAGAGGTTGATGTATGTAGTAGGGGCAACAAAAGCGACCTATTTAGAGGATATCCGAAAAATTGTTCCGGAAAGCTTTCTATTAGTACCTGGAGTGGGTGCGCAAGGAGGTAGTTTGCAGGAAGTGTGCAAATACGGAATCACCAAGGATGTAGGGCTGTTGGTGAATTCATCACGTGGAATTATTTATGCATCTGCAGGGAATGACTTTGCTGAAATAGCTGCCAATAAGGCACAGGAAATCCAACAGCAAATGGAAATAGAACTTACTAAACTGAAATAGGGTTTAGGTTAGAGGCTTTCCAATACTTTTTTAATGCTCTGCGCTTTGTTTTTAAAGAATTCGCCCAACTGATTATCCTTACCGGAAACACTTGCAGCTTTTTCCATAAAATTTTTGTGCATTACCTCCAAAACCGAAGCAGCTTGGCTTAGTCCTGTAATGGGGGTAACCGATCCAACTTTACAATACTGATTATTCATAGCTCTTAAGATTTGTTAATAACAAAGATACGTTCAAAACAAGCTTGTGGACTATGATGTTTGTGGGTATACATCTAGAAATCAGGTTATTTATCTAAAATTTAACGTATGGAAACTCATATCGGTCATTTGCTTACATTAGGTTAGAATAAAATTAACGTACCTTTAAAAGGAGTTGCCCCAACAAGTAAATGTTGTTCCCATGCAAAAGTTTTTATTCATTTTCATCTTGTTATTACAAGTGGTGTCGTATTCACAGACTGCTAATAATTGTAACTGCTGCTCCGAAAACCATAGAGCTTTCGATTTTTGGATAGGAGAATGGGAAGTGGTCAATTCCAAGGACGGTTCCCCTGCGGGTTCAAGTATAATCCAAAAAGAGGAGGATGGGTGTGTTATAAGGGAAAATTGGACCAGTGCAAAGGCGGGGTATACGGGAACAAGTCTCAATTTTTATAATGTACAGACACAGGAATGGGAGCAGTTTTGGGTAGATAATGCCGGTGCTTCTCTAAAATTGAAAGGAAACCGTATAGGTAATCAAATGATTTTGACCTCCGATAAATTTGAGCAGAATGGACAAATGTTTAGAAACCGTATTACCTGGACCAAAAATAACGACGGAACCGTTAGGCAATTGTGGGAGGTCCTTGATGAAGGGGGAGATGTCTCTGTCGCTTTTGACGGACTTTACAAAAAACTAGAGAAAACAAAAAACCGGTGAAGAACACCGGTTTTTAAACTAACTAACTCAAAAAAATGCTAACTCAGATAACTTGTACAAAATTCAAGTTTAACCTTCAGGTCAAGGTTAATTTAACTTTAGGATTTTGTTATAATTACTCTTAATTATTACAGTTATAACGCATTACTTATAAAGTTATTACATTTTTCTGAAAAAATTATGATTAATCTTGAAGAGCGAACACTTTTTTTAACAAAGTTGTTGTGCGGGACGAAACTTTTGTCCTAATTTCCTTTTCTTCTATGGCAATCATCGTATAGACCCCCTCCAAGGCTTCATTAGTGGTGTAATCGGTTAAATCTGGGTTCACGTCATTGGTCAAGGGTAGGCTGTTATACTTTGTGATAATGTTGCTCCAGATTTGGTCTGCTCCTACTTTTTGAAACGAATTTTTAATAATAGGATTGAATTTATTGTACAGCTGGTTTCTTGTAGCTTGCTGTAAATATTGGGTCGCCGCATTATCGTTCCCCAGCAAAATCTGTTTGGCATCATTAAAAGTAATGCCCTTCACAGCATCAACAAAAATGGGTGTAGCCTCACCAACGGCGTCTTCTGCAGCTCTATTGATTATTCGTAGACCCTCATCCGCCAAGCTGGACAAACCAATGTCTCGAAGCGTTTTGTCCACTTTCTGTAATTCTTCCGGAAGCAGGATTTTTACCAGTTCATTCCTGTAAAATCCATTTTCGCTGGTCAGTTTGTTCACTTGTTTCTCAATACCCATGTTAAGGGCCTCTCGTAATCCTTGTGCAATCTCGGCATTTCCAATTCCATTGGTTCCTTGGGGCAATTGGTTTACAACTTGTTGAAGTTCAGCGCATCCTACAAGTTGGAATGCTAAAATGCATAGCAATAATCTTTTCATGGTTAAATGTTTAAATTGATATGAAAATACTTCGAATCACCTTAAAACCGACTTATTTTGAAATTTTTTAGGTGAAATCACCTCAATTCAAAAATCAATCCGCTTTTTGCACCAATTTCCAAGGTTTGATTTAGCTCGTATTCAGCGCCTGAAATTATTTCCAATCCTTTATGGAGTCCTTGCATACCTTCGGAAAATCGCTCAAGGTTGATTTTTTGGTCTTTGTCGGAATTGTTCAAAAACACCATTACTGTTTCTTGAGGTTTATTGGGCAGATATCTGAAATAGACATACACATTATCCCTCGGAGAAAAATGAAGTGTTTTTCCAAAATGAACGGCATTTTTATCTTTTCGCCAGTTCAACAGCTTTTTGGTAAAATTAAAATACTTGTTTTGTGCATCGGTTCTCCCACTAGAGGTAAATGCGTTTTGGGAGTCTCCTTCCCATCCACCGGGAAAATCACGTCGAATATCACCATCTCCTTTACCCTTGTCTCCTAACATTCCTATTTCATCTCCATAATAGATTTGGGGTATTCCGCGCAGTGTCATTAGTAAGGTAAGTGCCAGTTTATATTTGTCCAGGTCGCCATCAAATTCCTGATTGATGCGGTTGACATCGTGGTTGCCCATTTTTATAAGTAGATTGTTGATGTTTGGGTATAGGAAATCCTTGGTCAAATGATTATAAATCCGATACACACCATCACTCCAATTCTGCTCATCCTCATGGAAAACCTGTAATAGAATATCGTGTAATGGGAAATCCATCACTGTGGGCAAATTGGAATTAAACCCTTGTATGGCACCAAGTTTACTGTCTTTTTGCCAATAGGCGATATGGGCCGTGTCGTGCATAAAGGTTTCCCCCATTATATTAAAGTTGGGGTATTCTTCCATAACACGGGTCACCCATTCTTTAATTCCCTGCTTGTCATTGTAAGGATAGGTGTCCACTCGGATACCATCCAAATCCCCGCTTTCTATCCACCAAATGGCATTTTGAACCAGATAGTTGATTACCATAGGGTTACTTTCGTTCATGTCGGGCATAGTGTAATCAAACCAGCCATCCATGCAGCCCTTGGCATCAATTTCTGATGCATTGGGGTCAAATTGAGTGGTTTGTATGTAATTGCTTCTTTTAAAACCATTTTCCCCACCTTCCCAATAATGAATCCAATCTTTGGATGGTAGATCTTGAATCAGCCAATGGCTAATACCCCAGTGGTTGGGAACAAAATCCATGATGTGCTTCATGTTCCGTTTATGGAGTTCGGCAGAAAGCTTGGCAAAATCTTCATTGGAACCATAACGCGGGTCAATTTTATAAAGATCGCTACTGGCATAGCCATGGTACGAATACACTTTTTCGTTATCCAAAGTGAGCGGTGTGCTCCATAGTGTGGTTGCTCCCAGTTCGTGGATGTAGTCCAAATGATCTATGATGCCCTGAATATCGCCGCCATGCCGTCCACCTTGATGGTCTCGGTCGGCTTTTTCTATGGTTTCCGGTGTACTATCGTTTGATGGGTCTCCGTTGGCAAATCGGTCTGGCATTAATAGATAAATGACGTCTGACGAGTCGAACCCTTTTCTTTGATCTGAATTTTCTCTTCTTGGCTTGAACTCATAATCAAAAGAATCAATTGTTCTTTGACCCCTTTTGAAGGATAACGTTTGAATTCCTGTTGATATCCCTTCCGTGTCGATAGTTATAAATAAATAATTGGGATTTTCCGTTTTCACTACCTTTTTGAATGCAATGTTTCCTGAAAATTCAGGGACCAGGTCGCTTATGTTGTCACCATAGACCAAAATTTCCAATTTGGTTTGATGCATCCCGACCCACCAATTGGGTGGTTCCATACGCTCTATTTGACCAAATGCTACCTCACAAATGGTTAATAGAGCTAGAGTTATAAGCTTTCTCATGAATATATTTTCGGTTGCATGTTTCTCCTTTTTTAAGGATTAATGGGAAACACGCAACGGTTGCTCGTTAACGATTACCTCAAGGGAGTCGCCTTCGTCAATGCTAAATGCTGCTCCATCCTGCGTAACGGTTATTTTTAAAATTCGATTCCTAAAGTTGATTTTAAAGGAATACCTATCCCATTGTTCCGGTATTTTGGGAGAAAAGCAAAGTTTTCCATCTTTGATTCGCATGCCACCAAAACCCTCTACAATACTCATCCAGGTTCCGGCCATGGAGGTAATGTGCAATCCTTCTTCTACCTCTTTGTTGTAATCGTCCAAATCCAATCTTGATGTGCGTAGATAAAAAGTATAGGCTTGCTCCATTCGGTCCAATTTTGCGGCTTGAACAGAGTGTACGCATGGAGAAAGCGAAGACTCGTGAACGGTGAACGGCTCATAAAAATCGAAATGCTTTTCCAGTTCTTCGTTAGTGAAGTGGTCTTCAAAGAAATAGAATCCTTGAAGCGTATCCGCCTGTTTGATATATGGGGAGCGTAAAATTCTGTCCCAACTCCAATGTTGGTTGATAGGGCGTTCTTTTTTATCCAAATCTGCCACGCGGACCAAATCCTTGTCCAAAAATCCATCTTGCTGGAGGTAAACCCCATGCTCTTCGGAGTAAGGGAAGTACATATGGGCAGCTACTTTCTTCCACAGTCCTGTTTCGTCGTTGGTCAACTGGGTCTTCTCCATCACCCTTTTATAATCTTGTGAATAATTCTGCTGCACGTGATCCAATTGTTCCAAGGCATATTCCAAGCACCATTTGGCCAAGTAATTGGTGTACCAATTGTTGTTTACGTTATTCTCATATTCGTTTGGTCCGGTTACTCCAAGCATTACGTATTTGTTACGATGAGCGGACCAATTTACCCGCTGCTGCCAAAAACGAGCTATTCCGATCAAGACTTCCAATCCCATTTCTGGAATGTAGCTGTAATCTTCGGTATACCTTGTGTAGTTGTAAATGGCGTATGCTATGGCTCCGTTCCTGTGGATTTCTTCAAATGTGATTTCCCATTCGTTATGGCATTCTTCACCGTTCATGGTAACCATGGGATAGAGGGCCGCACCATTTTTAAAACCGAGCTTTTCAGCGTTTTCGATGGCTTTCTCTAAATGGTTGTATCTATATTTTAGGAGTTTTCGGGCCACTTCCTGATTTTTGGTCGCCATATAAAATGGAAGACAGTAAGCCTCTGTGTCCCAATAGGTACTTCCACCATATTTTTCCCCTGTAAACCCTTTGGGGCCAATATTCAGCCGTGAATCGGTTCCAGTATAGGTTTGGTTCAGTTGAAAAATATTAAAGCGAATACCTTGCTGAGCTTTAACATCACCGTCGATTTGAATGTCGCTCATTTCCCATATCTTGGCCCAAGCTTCTTTTTGTTTTTGGAGCAATCCATGGAAACCGAACATTGTGACCTTGTCCAGAACATTATTTGCCGCTTTTTGCAATTTATCGGCTGGATGGTTTCTGTCTACTGTGTAACCTCCATATTTAACTAGTGTAACTTCTTGCCCCTTTTTGACATCGACCACATAAGAATGGCCAACAGAAAGTTCATCTTTTTTTGATGTTGGGTTTATTTCTGATTTGTTTCCATCCAAAAAAAGTTCCGAATACATAAAAGTACATACCTTAAAATTGGTCTTCATGGTATGCGATTCAATAAAAGCCCTATTTTTTTCGGATGTTATTTCTGTCGTTTTCCAGAATTTATCGTCCCAGTTGCTGTCCTTATTTTTTATGCCACAATCCAGATTAGGGAGAAAAATCACCTCGGCATCAACATTCAATAACCTTATTTGATATTGGATAGCGCCAGTTTCATCGGTATCTAAGCAAAGAAAACGGGTAGCTTCAATAGCAACTTCTACGTCATTTGGCATAATGGCGACAAAACTTCTTTTGTACCAACCTTCCTTCATATGCAGCTCACGACGGAAATCGACTACTTTTTTGCAGGTGTTCAAATCCAGCTGCTCTCCATCGACCCATATATCGATACCAATCCAATTCGGGGCATTCAATACTTTGGCAAAGTATTCTGGATAACCGTTTTTCCACCACCCCACACGGGTTTTGTCTGGATAATAAACCCCTCCAATATAGCTTCCTTGAAAAGTAGGGCCAGAATAGGATTCTTCAAAATTGGCACGCTGCCCCATGGCGCCATTTCCTATACTGAAAAGACTTTCTGAAGATTTGACGCGTTCCTTATCGAAACCTTCTTCGATGATGCTCCATGGGTTGGGTTGTATGTAGTCTTGATTCATTGTAAAAATGATTGATGTTGTGTTTATTTAATGTTTACTTGCTGATTAGAAGGTACGTAATCTTTCCCTAAGAAAAAATCACGGTTTTATTGTAGTATACCATGGTTTTCCGCGCTACGTGAAGCTGCACGGCACGAGAAAGGACAATTCGCTCCAAGTCTCTTCCTTTGGCGATAAAATCCTTTACGGAATGGGTGTGTGAAACCGTGGTCACATCCTGTTCAATAATAGGTCCTGCATCCAAATCCTCTGTAACGTAATGACTGGTGGCACCAATGATCTTAACACCTCTTTCAAAGGCGGCATGGTAGGGTTTTGCTCCAGCAAATGCAGGTAAGAAAGAGTGATGGATATTGATGATTTTCTGTGGGAACACATCGATTACCTTTGGCGATACTATTTGCATGTACCGCGCCAAAACAATAAAATCAACTCCATAATGTTCCAAAAGTTCCAGCTGTTTGTCCTCTGCTTCGGCCTTGGTTGCTTTAGTCACGGGAATATGATAATAGGGAATACCAAACTGTTCAGCCACATATTCCAAATCTTTATGGTTGCTCAAAATAAAAGGAATGTCCACCGATAATTCACCGGAGTTGTATCGGCTCAGCAAATCATATAGGCAATGATTGTATTTGGAAACGAAAACGGCCATTTTTGGTCGGTACACATCCGTATAGGCGTCCCATTCCATCTGGAACTTGGCGGCCAATTCCTGTCCAAAATCCTTTTTGAATTTGGATAGGTCCAATTCCTGTTCAAACTCACTTTTCAACCGCATAAAAAATACACCAGCCTGCTTATCCACATGCTGGTCCAAATAAACCACGTTCCCCTTTTGTTGATGGATAAAGGTGGTTACTGAGCGGATGATTCCCGATTGGTCTGGGCAATTGATAAGAATGGTCAGTTTCATTGAACACAATTAAGTGGGTAAAATTATGGTATTCAAAAAAGGAAGCCCAAAGATTTAATATTTTTTATACATTCTTAATCAAAATCAATTTTCAATTGCATTTTCCGTAAATTGCAGAGCGAAATTAGACCTTTTATTGCAGATGGAACAAATAAAACCCTATAAGCCTACACATAAAATAAGAATTGTAACTGCAGCCTCTTTGTTCGATGGGCACGACGCAGCGATCAATATTATGCGAAGAATCATCCAAGCTACTGGGGTAGAGGTGATTCATTTGGGACACGATAGGAGTGTGGCGGAAGTGGTGGATTGCGCCATCCAAGAGGATGCGAATGCCATTGCGATGACCTCTTACCAAGGGGGGCACAACGAATACTTCCGATATATGTTCGATTTGTTGAAAGAAAGAGGTGCGGGCCACATCAAAATTTTTGGTGGCGGTGGCGGTGTTATCCTGCCTGAGGAGATAAAGGAACTTATGGATTATGGCATCGAGCGAATTTATTCTCCGGATGATGGTCGTGAAATGGGTCTTCAAGGAATGATCAACGATTTGATAGAGCGCTGTGACACTGCTGTTCCCGATTTGAATCTTCCCAAAGGGAAAATCTTGGAGAATCAACTGGAGACGAAGCATCCCAATACTTTGGCACGTTTGATTTCTTTGGCAGAGAATCGTCATGAAGCGTTTGAAAAATATCAACCAATCATTGAAAATACTGAAAATAATGTTCCCGTTTTGGGAATCACAGGGACAGGCGGAGCAGGTAAATCCAGTTTGGTAGATGAATTGGTGCGCCGATTTTTAATTGATTTTCCCGATAAACACATCGGGATTGTTTCCGTTGACCCATCCAAGCGAAAAACGGGGGGCGCCCTTTTAGGAGATAGAATACGAATGAACGCGATCAATAACGATAGGGTATACATGCGTTCGTTGGCCACCCGTCAGTCTAATTTGGCTTTGTCAAAATATGTGGCAGAGGCAGTACAAGTTCTAAAAGCGGCAAAATATGATTTGATTATTCTGGAAACCTCCGGGATAGGTCAATCCGATACCGAAATTTTGGAGCACAGCGATATATCGCTTTATGTGATGACACCCGAGTTTGGTGCGGCCACACAATTGGAGAAAATTGATATGCTGGACTTCGCCGATATTGTTGCCATCAATAAGTTTGATAAACGTGGGGCTTTGGATGCCATTCGAGATGTAAAAAAGCAATACGCACGTAATCACGGCTTGTGGCATACCAATGAAGATGAACTTCCCATTTTTGGGACCATTGCTTCACAGTTCAATGATCCTGGAATGAACAACCTTTATAAAAAGGTGATGGAAACTTTGGTGGAAAAAGCAGGTTCCACTTTGAATTCGACTATTGAAATCACCCAGGAAATGTCGGAGAAAATCTACGTGATTCCACCGTCCAGAACACGATATTTATCAGAAATAGCCGAAAACAATAGGAGTTATGATGCCAAGGCAAAGGAAGAGGCCAAAATAGCCCAAAAGCTTTACGGTATCTTTTTGACGTTGGCATCTGCCATGGAAATGGACCAGGAAGAGGCTGAAGCATTGTTCTTGGATAAATCGGGCTTGAACGAAGAGGAAATCAAATCCCGTATCAAAAATGATGAAGGCAAGGAATTGATAAACCTGCTCATCAAAGAATTTGATCGAGTGAAAATGCACTTGAATCCCCATCATTGGGAAGCCCTTTTAAAATGGAAGGAAAAAGTAAACCGATACAAGGCGGAAATCTATTCCTTTAAAGTGCGTGACAAGGAAGTCAAAATCAAAACCCATACGGAATCATTGTCGCACAGCCAGATTCCAAAAGTTTCCTTGCCCAAGTACAAAGCTTGGGGTGACATTTTACAATGGATCTTGCAAGAAAATGTTCCAGGCGAATTTCCATACACTGCAGGACTGTACCCTTTTAAAAGGGAAGGTGAGGATCCCACCCGAATGTTTGCAGGCGAAGGTGGTCCTGAGCGGACCAATCGCCGATTCCATTATGTGAGTATGGATATGCCCGCCAAACGCTTGTCCACTGCATTTGATTCGGTGACTTTGTACGGAAATGACCCCGACCACCGACCAGATATCTATGGGAAAATAGGAAATGCTGGGGTGTCCATCTGCTGTTTGGATGACGCTAAAAAGCTGTATTCCGGGTTCGACCTGAGCAGCCCAATGACTTCGGTAAGTATGACCATTAATGGCCCTGCGCCTATGCTTTTGGCCTTTTTTATGAACGCTGCCATTGATCAAAACTGCGAGAAGTATATCAAGGAGAATGGCTTGGAAAAAGAGGTCGAAGATAAAATCAAAACCATTTTCAAAGAGAAAGGGATAGCGCAGCCCACCTATTACGGCGAACTTCCCGAAGGAAACAATGGCCTTGGGTTGATGCTCTTGGGTGTAACGGGAGACCAAGTGCTGCCCAATAGTGTGTACCAAGAAATAAAGACCAAGACCCTGAACCAGGTCCGTGGCACGGTGCAGGCCGATATTTTAAAAGAAGACCAAGCACAGAACACCTGTATTTTTTCGACCGAGTTCGCGTTGCGATTGATGGGGGATGTACAGGAATATTTTATTGAGCAACAGGTGCGCAATTTCTATTCGGTCTCTATATCTGGCTATCATATTGCTGAGGCGGGTGCCAATCCCATTACACAGTTGGCCTTTACGCTTTCCAATGGGTTTACCTATGTGGAATACTACCTGAGCCGAGGCATGGACATCAACAAGTTTGGTCCAAACCTTTCGTTCTTCTTTTCCAACGGTGTGGACCCGGAATATGCGGTCATCGGGCGCGTAGCTCGACGTATTTGGTCCAAGGCCCTGAAGGAAAAATACGGGGCCAACCCACGGGCGCAGATGTTAAAATATCATATCCAAACCTCAGGAAGAAGCCTGCACGCACAGGAAATTGATTTCAATGATATCCGCACTACACTTCAGGCGTTATATGCGATTTATGACAATTGCAATTCTTTGCATACCAATGCGTATGACGAGGCGATCACTACGCCGACAGAGGAGTCCGTCCGAAGGGCAATGGCCATACAATTGATCATCAACAAAGAATTGGGTCTGGCCAAAAATGAGAACCCAATCCAGGGATCTTTCATCATTGAAGAACTGACTGATTTGGTAGAGGAGGCCGTTTTAATGGAGTTTGATAGAATTACGGAACGTGGAGGCGTACTCGGAGCTATTGAAACGATGTACCAACGCTCCAAGATTCAAGAAGAAAGCCTTCATTATGAAACCTTGAAGCACTCTGGGGAGTATCCTATTATTGGGGTAAACACATTTTTGAGCTCCAAAGGTTCGCCGACCATTTTACCAGCAGAGGTGATTCGAGCTACCGAAACGGAAAAGGAAAATCAGATAAAGACCTTGCAGAATCTCCATAAGCGCGAAGCTGATGAAGCAGCGAAACAGTTGAATGAATTACAGGAAGTGGCCATCAACAACGAAAACATTTTTGAAAAATTGATGGAGGCCGCCAAATATTGTTCTTTAGGACAAATTACTGAGTCATTGTTCCAAGTAGGGGGGCAGTACCGAAGGAATATGTAAAGGATGTTAGTCGTTCTTGTTAATCAAGGACTTTCTCCATTTTTTAAAGGAAACACGGAATATGCGAATCTCTTTTCTAAGGAGGTTCAAGTATTCTTTTTCTTTAACCCCATCGCGCTCCAATCCATTGCAATAGGCCAAAATGTTACGGGTCATAATGTTTACATAGGAAAGGCTCTTCATGCGGACAGAAGGGCAGCTGCTCAATGCGGCTTGTTCGACCTCTTTGGTGATCAAATCGGCATCGGCCAATAGGGATTTGGAAATATCATCTCGGAAAGAATCTATTTTGCGCAGGGACAGAATTTCTCTGTTTTGGGCAAAATAGGCCGCTACCGCTTCGCTCATGTCGCGAAGGGCCAAAGATCTGCGGTATACACCAAGGGAGTTAAGAGAATGTCTCTCCATGTTTTTCTAGCAATTTTGTACTATAAAATTAAGCACGATTCAATTTTTTTTACTTTTGTTAATAAAGCAATTATTTGATTTTACTTTCGATTATAAAAAAATAGTACTAAATTTCTTTAGATATGAAGATAGATGACTTGAATTGGCAAATATTGAATCATTTACAGCAAAATGCGAGGGAATCATTTGCCAATATTGGAAGGAAAATCGGGTTGACACCACCCGCAGTGGCGGAGCGTGTAAAAAAGATGGAAGACCTCGGTATAATTGAAAGCTATAGCACTAATATTTCTTATGTTGAAGCAGGATATCAGCTTAAGGCCATAATTATGTTGCGGGCTTTTATGGGGAAGTTGAAACCTTTTTTGGACAAGGTGAAGACCTTTCAGGAAGTTGTAAACTGTTATCGGATAACAGGTAATGAGAATATTATAATGGAAGTAGTGCTCAAAGATCAATCCCATTTGGAGAAATTTATTGATGAGCTTATCGTTTATGGTGAATGTAGGACCCACATTGTGCTATCAAATGTTGTTGCTAAAGCTCCTATCAAAAAAAGTAAGCTGGGTAAATAGCATTCTTGTTAAATTGATAATTTTGGACGGACTTTGGCCAGATTTTTGTGAACTTAGAATTATGAAAAAAACATACTTGCTAACCTTTCTGACCTTTTTTTGTGCAATTTTTGTTTTTCCGCAACGAATGGTATTGAAAAAAGGAGAGATTATTGAAAATCTCTCGGTTAAAGATTCTACTAATAGTAATTACTCCATATATATTCCCAAATCATTCTCCATGGATAGGGAGTGGCCACTCTTGATGGTTTTCGATACGGAAGGGGAAGAGGAAAAGGCACTGTCCATGTTTGTGTTGGCAGCTGAAAAAGAAGGATATGTTTTAGCTGCCCCTAAATTGGTTGATAGTATCTCGTTGTCCAAGAATATGCTGCTTACCAGTAGGGTAATTCAAGAAGTTGCTGGTATGTTGCCAATTAAGAGTAATCGGATATATGCGGCAGGGTCTAAGGCCGGAGGCCAGTTTGCAAGTCTGGTTCCCGTTCTTATCCGGGAGGTCAAAGGAGCAATGTCCATCGGTTCGTCGTTGGCCAATCGAGAAATCATTAACATGAAAGAACCTTTTCATTTTGTGGGTATTGTCAGCAAAGAAAATTTTAATTATCCGTTCTTGCTGACCGACACCAAATTGTTGGACAAGTATAAGTTTCCCAATCAACTTTTACTTTTTGATGGTGACGGCGAATGGCCTGGGGTCTCATATATTCAAAAAGGTATGCAACTTTTTACCTTGGATGCAATGGGGCGAAAATGGATTTCCGTGGATTCGTCATATGTGGATAGTTCGTATCAAAAAGATTTGGGCAAGGTGAACAAGCTAAAAAATATCGGAGATTTATTATGGGCTGAGCAATATATGACCGAAATGATGTCCATTTACGGAGCTTTTAAAAATATGGATTCACTCAGGTCGGTGCAAAAAGACCTCAGAAGGGACAGGGATTTCAAGGTGATGAAAAGAGCAGAGAACGCAGCTTTTTTAAAGGAATCCATGCTCAAAGAAGATTACCAATACTATATGGCAGATGATCTTTACACCCATAATTTCAATAATCTGGGTTGGTGGAATTATCAAATAGGGGAGATAAATAAATTTATATCGGGCTCAAAACCATTTGAAAAACAAATGGGCCATCGATTATTGGGCTTTGTGAATGCCTTGGCCGAGGATAACATTGAAATTATTTCTTCCGAGGAGGTGGTTGATGAAGATGCCTTGGCTTTTTTGTACATGCTTAAGACTATCTTGGAACCGGATAATTTCGATTTTTACTTTAAGATTATTTCACTAAGTGCCAAGAACGATGATTTCGGCACCTCCATTTTCTACTTGGAGGAATTATTGAAAAAAGGGTTTAAGGATAAAGAAAAACTCTATAGTCTGGAAAATACTGCTTTGTTTCGTATTACCCCCGAATTTAATGAATTGGTATCAAAATATTTGGAAGATGCCCGTTACGATATCAAATTGGAAGAAAACCGACCATGACCCAATAATTTTAAGTCTTCCGGGTTTAAGCTGTATTTTTGCATAAACATCCTTCAGAATGAAATATGCACTCCTACTTTCGATAATATTTTTGATGTCCTGTGGGCAAGGTAAAAAGTACCACGACAAAGAAGGAACAGTAACTCCCAAATCCGACCTGATCGCGGATATCCTGGAATATCAAAAGGAACAAAACGAAAGTTTTAAAGATCCTGATTCGTCTCCGTTACCGGATAAATACCGCAAAGACTTTGATGGCCTTGATTTTTTTGCGCCCGACACCACTTATATTGTAAAGGCACGTTTTGAGCGTACTCCCGATGCCGAACCTTTCCTAATGCCTACAACAACGGATAGGCGAAGCCAAGAGGTTGTTTACGGAATTGCACATTTCACCCTAAATGGCAAAGAGCATCAATTAGAGGTATACCAAAGTTTGGGTCTAATGGATGATGAAGCGTATGAAGATTATTTGTTCTTGCCTTTTTTGGACAATACCAATGGGGAAGAAACCTATGGTGGCGGAAGGTACATTGATTTGACCATCCCTAAGGGTGATACTTTGATCATTGACTTCAATAAGGCATACAATCCCTACTGTGTGTACAACAAAAAGTACTCCTGCCCTCTAGTGCCAAGGCAAAACTATTTGAGAACTAATGTGAGAGCAGGAGTGAAAAATTTTAAGAAGGACTAAAAAAAGCCTTAATCCTAATGGAGTAAGGCTTTTTTCATGTCATAATCGATACGTTTTTAGAAAGAGTAAATAGCAGCAATCAAGATTGAAGACTGGTTGCTTGTGAAAGCTCCGTCGCTATCTAAATAAGGCTCTATATCATTCCCCCAAGTATCCAAGCGTACCTCTGGTTTTATAATAAGGTTGTCTTTTGTGAAACTGCCTGTCAAGGTTAGCCCAAGAACAGGAGCATCGTCGTCAACGGCATCGTCGGTAAAAGTCATATATTCTCCACGAAGTCCAATTGCAAAACTATCGGAGGTGGTTAGCTGTGGGTAAATGGCTGCACCATAGAAACCAGTTCCTGTTTCTGAGTTGTCATTGTAAGCTGCATTGATTCCGAAGAAAAAATCCTCAGTAAGGTCAAATCCTCCAGTGTAATCAATTTCAAAACCAAGACCACCGCTTTTTCCGCTATCGTAATAAAGGTTCAAGAATTGACCATAAGCACCTAGTTGGCCACCTAAGGAATATTCGCCAGAACCACTAATGTCGTTAGTATCCCAAGGATTCATAACTGCAAGCATTAAACTAACATCATCGGATAGGGCAAAATCTGCCTTTACACCCAAGTGCGAAAATGGTCCATTGGAAAATAGGTAAGAAACACTATAGTTGAAGTTGGCCTGTGGGGCAATCACTTCATACCCTAAAAAGGTATTGAAACGTCCCATAGTCAATGTTGTGCTCTCCGAAACATTCCAATATACATAAGCCTGGTTGATGATTCCGTTAAGCACATCGTTGTTAAAAGTGGCCTCGGTACCCCTCGGTCCAAAAACCAAGTCAACTACAACACCTGTATCTCCCATGTCATAGGTACCAACTAAGTTGGCCATACCCAATGCAAAACCAGTTTGGTTTGCGAATGAAGTAAAGGAGGCCGTGGTAGATTCTCCAGCATCGTGGAAGGTGGTTCTGTAATATGCATCAACAGATCCACTTAGGCTAAACTTAGATGCTTCTTCCTCTTGTGCTGAGGCTGAAAATGTTACTATTGAAATGATGGCAATAGCCAAAATTTTTCCGAAATTTGTATTTATAATCGTTTTCATATCATAATCATTTTAAGTTGTCCTTTTAACGAAGGACAGTTAGTTGTATAATTGTGAGTTTGATTGAAAAGGTTATCTAACGGAGCGTTTGGCAGAACGCTCCGTTTCCTTTTGTCAATCTTTTTGTGAGTTTGAGATTATTTGTCTTGAGAAATATGTTCTGGATAAGCTTCAACACCATGCTCGTGCATGTCCAAACCATCCACTTCCTCTTGCTCCGATACACGAAGTCCGATGGTTTTCTTCAATATGAAGAGCACTACAAAGGATGCAACAGCTGCCCAAACTATATAGGCCAAAGATCCATAGGTCTGAACCCAAAGTAGTTTTCCGCTACCTCCGTACAACAATCCGCCATCCAATGCGAATAGACCGATCAATACGGTTCCGAGGAATCCACATACTCCGTGAACGGAAATGGCTCCTACGGGGTCATCAATCTTAAGTTTCTTGTCGATAAATTCAATGGATAGTACCACTACAATTCCACATACCAAACCAATGGCAAGAGCTCCCCATGCATTTACGGAACCACATCCGGCAGTAATACCTACCAAACCGGCCAATGCACCGTTTAAGGTCATGGAGATATCGGCTTTACCATATCTTGCCCAAGTAAAGAAAAGGGCTGCAATGGCACCAATGGCAGCAGCTAGGTTCGTGTTGATTATAACACTTGTAGCTCCAATGGTGTCGTCACCACCCCAAGCCAATTGGGAACCACCGTTAAATCCGAACCATCCTAACCAAAGGATAAATACACCAAGTGCACCAAAGGCCATATTGTGGCCAGGTATCGCCTTTGCTTCTCCATCAACGTACTTGCCAATTCGTGGTCCTACCAAGATGGCGGCTACCAAAGCGGCTGCTCCACCCACTGCGTGTACCACGGAAGAACCTGCAAAATCTACAAATCCTGCAGTGTTCAGCCATGCGTCATCATCAAATGGCCAATACCAGCTACCGGAAATTGGATAAATCAAGGTTGTAAGAATAGCAGAGAAAATCAGATAAGTTGAAAACTTTGTTCTTCCTGCAATGGCTCCGGATACAATAGTTGCGGCTGTCGCACAAAATACTGTTTGAAAAAACAGGTTGTACCAATCATCAGCACTAAAAAAGAAATATCCTTGGTCAGTTGGACTGGACCTGAAAAATCCACCTCCCACTAGGTCGCTACCATACATAATGGCATAACCTACTGCCCAGAACATAACCGAACCAACGGCTAAGTCCATTACGTTTTTCATTATTATATTACCACTGTTTTTGCTGCGTGTAAAACCTATTTCCAATAGGGTAAATCCTGCCTGCATAAAAAACACCAAAATGGCTGCCAGGGTAATCCACAATGCGCCCATGTCGCCCGTGATGGCTTCAACGGCTTTATCTATCGCTTCTTGTTCTTGTACAATCATAATCTAAGTTTTTAAGTTTTTTGGCTAATAATGTTAGTTGATTCCGGCGCTTCCGCTTTCCTTTGTCCTGATCCTGTACGCTTCGATCACATCTGAGACGAAAATTTTTCCATCGCCAACATTTCCTGTACTGGCTGTGTCCAATAACACATTCACGGTTTTTTCCAGAAAGTCATCGCTAACCACGATAACCAAATACCTTCGCTGTATATCGCTAGTGCTGTAAGATATGCCACGATACACATGTCCTTGTTTCTCATTTCCTACTCCAGTTACATCCCAGTAACTAAAGAAGTTGACCTCAATTTGATGCAGGGCTTTCTTTACCTCATCAAATTTGGATTTTCTGATAATTGCCTCGACTTTTTTCATAATTAAGTAGTTAATTGATGCGCCAAATATATAGGAATTCAATCGAGACTATAAAAAAATGGAGGGTAGTTGGGGTATTTTTATGGGTATAAGAAAAATACCCCTACAATTTTAGGGGCATTTAATTTTAAGTTAAGTTTTGTTAGCTAATTGTTGATTTAATCTTAATATTTAAGCTTTTGACTTTAATTTTATTCAAGAAAATGGTTTAAAAACATGATAAATGTTTAGTTTTTAACAAATATTAACTATAAAAACGCAATTTGTAACGGTTAAATGTTTTTGGCAACCCATAATCCTAAAACCACAGCCAAAACTCCGACACCTAAGCTGGAAAACATGTAAATGGCCAAATTGAGAAGGTCGCCATTTTTTAGATAAGAGTGTTTCTCAAAAGCAAACGCAGAAAATGTGGTGAATCCACCGCAAAATCCTGTAGCCAAGAATAGCGTATTGTTATAATTGAGTATGTTGCCTTTAGCGGAGAGTCCCAAAAAAAGACCGATTAGTAGGCAACCTATAATATTGACCAAAAAGGTCCCTAAGAAGAAATTATGAAAAAGTGGATTGAGTGGTTTGGAAATCAGATAGCGAAGAACGCTTCCAAATCCCCCTCCCAAAAAAACAAGTAAGGCCTGTTTCATGCCCTAAAGGTACAAACTATACCGCTTCCTTATACTCGGTTTCTACGGCCTCACGGGGGAAAAGTTTTGTGGTTGAGGTTTCTGAAATCCGTTGGATTGGTTTAGTGAACCTTTCCTTTGCCCCATTGACGCTGAAAATCAACAGAATGGCATTCACAGCAAGCAATACAAAAAGTATACTTAAAAATACAGTCATTTAGGTTAGGTGCTAAAGTATTGTTAAACAAAAGTACGGGTTTTCCTATAAGAACGAAATCTAGACGCTGCTATTGTTGTGAAAAGATTGATTTTTGTGGTAACGGCAATTTAACCGTTAATTTTTAAGGAAGTATTTAATCAGAAACAGAATAATTATAAAAGTTATGAACGAAATCAGGATCCAAATAACACCTTTATAGTTTTTCTTGTGTAGTTTTTTATCCTTTCTGTACGATAATGAGATGATTACGATGAAGGCGATAAAAAATAGGGCCGCAAAAATTATCTGTCCTGTGCTGAACATATTTTATATTTTTATGCAAAGCTAAATCAAATATGTGTAATGGAAAGTAAAATAAAAGCTGTGGAGCTCTTCCACAATTCGTTTGGTTTGGGAGTTTCCCAAAAACCAAAGGCAAATCTTGGAAAAAATAAAAACAATCTTCGTTTTAAACTGATGGATGAGGAAAACCGTGAGTATTTGGAGGCAGCTAATAACGATGATTTGGTTGAAGTGGCCGATGCCTTGGGGGATATGCTTTATATTTTATGTGGAACCATTCTGGAGCACGGTATGCAATATAAGATTGAAGAAGTCTTTGAGGAAATACAACGAAGCAATATGAGCAAACTTGGTGCTGACGGAAAACCCATTTACCGTGAAGATGGAAAAGTACTCAAGGGTCCGAACTACTTTAAGCCGGACATACAAACCATTATCGATAAATAAAAAAGGCGCCATTTGGCGCCTTTTATTTTTCTAGATGACTTCGTGTCGCCATCCAAATTTATCCTCTGCACGGTTGTACTGAATATCCGTGATTCTTTTCTTTAATAAGGAAGCATAGCTTTCTTCCAATTCGGGAAGATCGTAATCCTTACCGTGGTAACCAAAACCTGATATTGGAGAAATAACCGCCGCTGTGCCAGCACCGAACATCTCTTTTAACGAGCCATTTTCCGCAGCTTCGACCAACTCATGAACGGATATTTTGCGGACCTCGGTCTTAATACCTTCGTCCTTGGCGATATCCAAAATACTTTTTCGGGTTATCCCGTCTAGGATACGGTCGCTTGTGGGGGCTGTCAATAATGTGTCATTGATTCGGACAAATACATTCATGGCGCCGGCTTCCTCAATAAACTCATGAGTGTTGTCATCTGTCCAGATAACTTGTTGGTAACCTTTTTCTGCAGCTAGCTGTGTTGGGTAAAATTGCCCAGCGTAGTTACCACCTGCCTTTGCGTATCCAACACCGCCGTTTGCGGCTCTGGAATAGGTTTCCTCAATCAGCACTTTTACCTTTCCGGAAAAATACGCCCCAGAAGGTGCACAGGCAATTATAAATTTATATTCATCGGCTGGAGATGCATGAAAACCCTTTCCCGAGGCAAATACAAAAGGCCTAATATATAAGGAACTTCCAGACTTTTGGGGTATCCAGTCGCTTTCTAAATCAATCAGAGTATTGAGTCCATCCATAAAATAGGATTCTGGAATTTCAGGGATGGCCAACCTTTGTGCAGACTTGTTCAATCTTTTAAAATTTTCCAAAGGCCTAAAAAGCCACACTTTTCCATTTTCGTCCTTATAGGCCTTCATTCCTTCAAAAATAGATTGCCCGTAATGAAATATTTTTGCTGAAGGATCTAGGGTAATGGGTTGGTAAGGAACCACTTTTGGGGTGTTCCATTTTCCATTATTATAGTCACAGACCAACATGTGGTCCGAATAAACACTTCCAAAGGAGAGATTATCGAAATCCACATCTTCGATTTTGGAGGATTTAGCTTTCTCCACAGCTATTTTGTTAGCCATTGTTTCCATATCACTTACATTTACAGTGTTAAAATTAGCTATTTATTGTTAGTTTTGGATGTTTCATAAACTTAAATGTTATACTTAATCTACAATTATTTAAATGTTATTAATAATGAGAATTTTTAACACTTTTACTGCCGTTTTTTTAGTGGGTATTTTGCTTGTTTCATGTAAACAGGAAACTTTTCAAGGTGATTATTTTGGAGAAGAATTCGAAGTTTCTCGAAAGGCTTCAAAAACATCCGCTCCTTTTGAACAAATTTCAGGTAAGGATTCATTGCAAACCCAAATTGTGGGTGAAATCAAGGAAGTTTGTCAATCCAAGGGTTGTTGGATGAAGGTTCAATTGGAATCTGAAGACGAAGTTTTTGTGCGGTTTAAAGACTATGGTTTTTTTGTGCCCAAAGATGCGTCAGGAAAAAAAGTGGTGATGAACGGTGCCGCCTTTTTTGAAGAAATGTCGGTTGAGGATCAAAGACATTATGCAGAGGATGAAGGAGCTTCCGAAGATGAGTTGGCCCAAATAACAGCTCCGAAAAAAACTTTAAGGTTTGAAGCAGACGGGGTTTTGATCGCGAACCAGCCTTGAAGCGAAAAATAATCACAACTGGTGATGGTTCCAAAACCATCCAAATAGAGGATTGGGACGAACAGTACCACTCCAAGCACGGTGCTGTTCAAGAAGCTTACCATGTTTTTATAAAGCATGGTTTACGGCTGTTTCAAAATCAAAAAATCAAAATTCTGGAGATTGGTTTTGGAACTGGCCTTAATGCTCTAATCACCCTTTATGAAGCTATAGGGCAACAGTTGCAGATTGATTATGTAGGGGTGGAGGCTTTTCCCGTTTCAATGGAAGAAGTACAAGAACTTGAGTATTGTGAGCAGTTGGGATTTGAAGATATGGAAAAAGCGTTCCAAGAAATGCACAGTTCCCCTTGGGAGAAAAACATTCCAATTACCTCCGATTTTTCTCTTTTAAAACAGAAAAAGGATTTTAGGCAGATCTCTGAGGAAAATTTGTTCAACCTGATTTATTTCGATGCGTTTGGTGCCAGGGTGCAACCAGAATTATGGACCGAGGAGATTTTTTTACAAATGTACCGCGCATTGCAAGAAAACGGCATTCTGGTCACCTATGCCGCTAAAGGTAGCGTACGTAGGGCCATGCAGGCTGTTGGGTTTACGGTAGAACGGTTGCCGGGTCCTCCAGGAAAAAGAGAAATGCTTCGTGCCAAAAAAAATAGCGTTTGCCAAGAATCTGTTAACGAGTGGTCTGTAAGGGTCATAAATTATACTAAAGTTTAAACAAATATGTTAAACCTAAATTAAGGTCTCAAAAACAGACGATTAAACTTATAAATTTGTACAAAATGACAGTATGAAGGTGTTGATAACAGGTGCTACGGGATTAGTGGGGCAAGCCATAGTAGAAGTTTTGCACCAAAGAGGCATTCCCGTAAATTATTTGACCACAAGTAAAGAAAAGATTACTTCCACAGAAGATTTCCAAGGTTTTTATTGGAATCCAGCCAAAGGGGAAGTAGACTTGGAGTGCTTTAAAGATGTACAGGCCATTATCAATTTGGCCGGTACCAGTATAGCCAAGCGTTGGACCCCTGAGCATAGAAAAAAAGTGCTTTCCAGTCGTGTAGACAGTTTGCGAACCCTCAAGAAAGGGCTGGAACTGTCCAATAACCGAGAAGTGGAATGTTTGGTATCCGCTTCGGCCATAGGTATATATCCCAGCTCAGTTTGTGATTATTATGACGAGGACACGGATAAGGTGGATGACGGTTTCCTGGGAGAGGTTGTGACCAAGTGGGAAGCTGAGGCTGAAACTTTTGAAAACCTGGGAGTTGATGTAGCCAAAATCAGGATTGGTCTCGTCTTATCCAAAGACGGGGGAGCCTTGCCCAAAATGGCCTCGCCCGTTAAGAACTTTGTAGGAGCACCAATAGGTAGTGGTGACCAATGGCAATCTTGGATTCATATTGAAGATTTGGCACAAATTTTTGCTTTTGCCGTAGAAAATAACCTGAAAGGAACATATAACGGCGTAGCTCCCAATCCAGTAACAAATACAAAGCTCACCAAAGAATTGGCCAAAGTTTTGGACAGGCCTCTTTGGATGCCTAATGTTCCCGCGTTTGTTTTAAAGGTGGTTTTGGGTAAAATGTCGACCCTTTTATTGGCAAGCCAGCGTGTGAGTAGTAAAAAAATTGAGGATGAAGGATTCTCCTTTCAGTATGTAAATATTTGTCAAGCGCTGAAAGCATTGTACGCCCCACAGGAGGAAGAAGGCGTTCCCGCATCCATTGAGGTATAGGGAACCCATTTTCATGACGATTTTAAAACATAAAGTCCGCTTCGGCGGCTTTTTTTATGTTTTGCGGTGACATTTTGACATTTTTATACAATTGGCAGTACTTTTGCCACTTCAAATCGGAATAAAACAATAGAACATGAGCAATAAAAGTAAGGTTGAGGAAATGGAAGAAGAGCCTAAAAAAGGGCAAACCGAAGAGAGTACTGAGCTGAACGATGAACATATAGAGACCGAAAACGAGGAAGTGCTTTCCGAGGAGGAGAAATTACGTCAGGATTTGGCCAAGGAAAAAGAAAAGTTTCTTAGGTTATTCGCCGAGTTCGAAAACTATAAGCGCAGGACTTCGAAAGAACGTATGGATATGTTCAAAACAGCGGGGCAGGAAGTAATGGTGGCCTTGCTACCTATTATGGATGACTTTGACCGCGCCCTGAAAGAGCTCTCCAAATCAGAGGATAAGGAAATGTTCAAGGGAGTTGAACTTATTAGCAATAAATTTAAAGAAGCCTTGAAAAACAAAGGTTTGGAACAAGTTGAGGTGGATCCAGGGGACACATTCGATGCGGAAGTGCACGATGCCATTACCCAGATACCTGCCCCAGACAAAAAAATGAAAGGAAAAATCATTGATGTTGTAGAGAAAGGATTTAAACTTGGAGATCGCATCATCAGACATCCAAAAGTTGTTGTTGGAAACTAAAATTGTATGAAGGAGGATTATTACGAAATATTAGGAGTCTCCAAAGGAGCTTCGGCCGCAGAAATAAAAAAGGCTTACAGAAAAAAGGCTATCAAATTCCATCCAGATAAAAATCCTGGTGACGCCAAGGCAGAAGAAATGTTCAAGAAATCTGCCGAAGCTTATGAGGTATTGGGTAATCCGGACAAAAAGGCAAAGTACGACCAATTTGGGCATGCTGCTTTCGATGGAAGCGGAGGCTTTGGTGGTGGAGGTATGAACATGGATGATATCTTCAGCCAATTTGGTGATATTTTTGGAGGTGCCTTTGGCGGTGGAGGCGGATTCAGTGGATTCGGCGGATTTGGCGGTGGTCAGCGCAGAGCCAAGGGAAGCAATCTTCGTATTCGTGTTAAATTAACGCTGGAGGAAGTGGCCAATGGTGTGGAGAAAAAAGTCAAGGTAAGACGAAAGCTCCAGGCGGATGGGGTTACCTATAAAACCTGTCCTACCTGTAACGGTACCGGACAGATCACAAAAATCACAAATACCATATTGGGTAGAATGCAAACGGCAACTACCTGTACTACATGTGGGGGTGCAGGTCAGGCAATAGATAAAAAGCCTTCCGGTGCCGATGCCCAAGGTCTCAAGGTCGAGGAAGAAACGGTTTCCATTAAAATTCCACCGGGCGTGGAAGATGGTATGCAATTAAAAGTTTCAGGAAAGGGTAATGATGCCCCGGGGAACGGCATTGCAGGGGATTTGTTGGTGGCCATTGAAACCCTTGAGCACGATACGCTAAAACGTGAAGGGGACAATTTGCACTACGACCTTTATATCAGTATGCCAGAAGCCGTTCTGGGAAGCTCCAAAGAAATTGACGCCATTGGCGGAAAAGTCAGAATAAAACTGGAACCGGGTCTACAGTCTGGAAAAATTTTGAGGCTTCGCGGAAAGGGAATCAACAGTCTTAATGGTTACGGAGCGGGAGATTTGTTGGTACATGTTAATGTTTGGACACCAAAGAACATAAACAAGGAGCAGAAAGAATTTTTTGAGCGTATGCAGGACGATGACAACTTTGTTCCAAGGCCCGAAAAATCAGACAAATCCTTTTTTGAGAAGGTAAAAGACATGTTCTCTTAAGAATTAAAACCTTCTGTTAAAATAAAAAACGTATATTTGGAACTGATGTTGGGTGACCGATATCTAATTTTCTTTTTCATAGCAATTTTTTTCCCATCCTTGATTTTTTTAAGGGTGGGTTTTTGTTTTTATAGGAAATGAAGGTATCCAGCAAATACATATCTTTGAAAAAATTGTTTACATGGATCATATCCTTGTTGCCAAAAATGTGACCAAAACTTATGGGAACTATACAGCACTGAGCAACATATCGCTTCAAATTCCGAAGAATTGCATTTATGGGCTTTTGGGCCCCAATGGAGCCGGTAAAACCTCATTTATAAGAATCATCAATCAAATTACACACCAAGACTCTGGTGAAATTTTTCTCAATGGAGAACCTTTGGCCCAAAAACATATTGCCTCAATAGGATATTTACCTGAAGAAAGAGGTTTGTATAAAAGTATGAAAGTGGGAGAGCAAGCATTGTATTTGGCTCAATTAAAAGGATTATCCAAAAACGAAGCGAAAACTCGCCTTAAGTATTGGTTCGACCGTTTGAACATTGGTGATTGGTGGGATAAAAAGATACAGGAACTTTCCAAGGGAATGGCGCAGAAAATACAGTTTATAGTTACTGTGCTGCACGAACCAAAACTGCTGATTTTTGATGAACCTTTCAGCGGTTTTGACCCGATAAACGCAAACATTATAAAGGATGAGATCCTTCAGTTAAAGGAAAACGGTACATCCATCATTTTTTCCACACACCGAATGGAGTCGGTGGAGGAACTTTGTGAGTATATCGCCCTGATTCATAAATCGGAGAAAATCTTGGACGGAAAATTATCGGATATAAAAAAAGCATATAAGAACAACATTTTTGATGTAGGACTCCAAGTAAAGAGCAGGACGGATAACATTATGCAATCTTTGGAAAAGCAGTTCAACATTCTCTCTTCAAATATTGAGGGATTGGACCATCAATTAAATTTCAAGGTGCAATTACCATCATCCCATACAGGTGAAATTTTGACGGAACTTTCCAAAGTGGGAAATGTAAATAGGTTTGATGAAACCATACCTTCTGCCAATGATATTTTTATTCAAACAGTAAACAGCAAGGACAATGGCGAGTAAACTTGGGTTGATCATAAAGCGTGAATATTTGGCAAAGGTGCGCAACCGTTCCTTTATTGTAATGACCATTTTAAGTCCTCTTCTTATGGTTGGGATGATTGTTCTTATTGCCTATTTGGCCAAAATAAACGACGAAGAAATAAGAGTTGTTTCAGTTTTGGATGAAAGTGCCTTCTTTCAAACTGAGTTCCATCCATCCAAGAATATATCCTATGTGCATATGGATGAATTGACCTTGGAGCAGGCGAAGGACTCAACCAATTCTTTGGAATACTACGGCTTGCTCTATATTCCCAACAAGGCAACGGTGGAAGAGACGGCAAATTCGGCCTATCTTTTTACAAAGGACAACCCCAATACTGCTGTGACCCAAGAACTGGAAGGTGTTTTTCAGAAGCAGCTGCGACAAGACCGTTTGCAGAAGTTGGGGGTGAGTTCGGAGCAATTTTCCAGTATAGAAAAACCTTTTGAAATCAACCTTTCAACTTTTGAAGGTGAAAAAAGCATAAAGGGTATTAACGAAATAAAAGCCATTATTGGAGGTGGTTTTGGTTATGCCATAATGATGTTCATAATTATTTATGGGGGTTTTGTAATGAGGAGTGTTATTGAAGAAAAGACCAGTAGGATTATTGAAGTGATTATTTCTTCTGTGAAGCCGTTCCAGTTAATGCTTGGAAAAATTATTGGTAATTCATTGGCGGGTATTACGCAGTTTTCCATCTGGATAGTTTCCGCATCCCTTCTAATGCTGGCCGTTGTACTTGTTTTTGGGGTGGATGTAGCCGCACTTACTTCGGAAAATGGAGCGGTGGCACCAGGGCCAATGGGCGTATCTCAATTGGAAACAATGGATGGTAAAATGATGATATACGCGAAGGAGATTCTTGATATACCTTGGGGACTATTGATAGTATCTTTCTTTATATATTTTATTCTGGGTTATCTTATTTACAGTTCCATTTATGCAGCTATTGGGGCGGCAGTGGATAATGAGACGGATACACAACAATTTATTTTCCCTATTATCTTACCTTTAATGTTGGCTATTTATGTTGGGTTCTTTTCCGTATTCAGCAATCCACATGGTCCCATTGCAGTCGGGTTTTCTTTGTTTCCTTTAACATCGCCCATTGTAATGCTTATGAGGTTACCAGGAGGCATAGGTGAAGGAGGAGTGCCTTTGTGGCAATTTTTATTGTCCATTGTCCTTTTGATAATTACCTTTTTGGGTATAGTATCATTGGCGGCTAAAATTTATAGGACCGGTATCTTAATGTACGGCAAGAAGCCAACGTACAAAGAATTGATAAAATGGTTAAGATATTAGAACAGTATGCAAGAAGAAGCAGAAGATATCAAGGAGATTATTAAAGAGGATGTATGGGGGTCCATAAAGGATTTTTTGGACCTTGGATTCCATATCGGTGAGGGTGAAAAATCCATTCATCTAACCATAGGGTTATTGTTGCTCTTGACCCTGACATTGATTGCAACAAACTTTATACTTAAATGGTTACGGCACCTCATAACCCGTAAAATGCAACAGGAAGACAAGCAAAAGTTTTCCAGTGTTTTCAAATTTCTAAACTATGTGATTTACCTTATCGCCGTCTTGGTCACTCTAAGTGCTGCAGGGGTGGATATAACATTGGTGATCACTGCTTCGGCAGCACTGTTCGTTGGTTTGGGTCTGGCGTTGCAGGAATTGTTCAAAGATGTTCTTGGGGGAATCTTCATCATAGTGGATAAATCGCTCCAAGTCGGTGATGTTGTTGAAGTAGATGGTAAGGTGGGGAAAGTGTTCGAAATTAAACTTCGAACCACTAGGGCCATTACACGTGATGATAAGGTGTTGATACTGCCCAACCATAAATTTATAAGTGACATTGTTTATAATTACACCCAAAACCATAGAACTACAAGAGAAAAAGTAAGTGTAGGTGTGGCTTATGGAAGTGATGTTGATTTGGTGACAAAAATATTGGAGGAAATAGCCCATGGGCAACGACAAATACTCAAAAGTCCCAAACCTTTTGTGCTTTTTGAGGATTTTGGGGATTCAGCCTTAATTTTTTCCATATACTTTTTTACCAACGATACTTTTAGGGATCCACGGATAAAAAGTGAAATGCGCTATAAGATCAATGCCAAGTTCAAAGAGAACAACGTTAGTATACCGTTCCCACAGCGCGATATACACATTATTCAGCCAAAACAATAGATAGACATAAAAACCTCAGTTAAGCATATTGCAATCCAAAAGTGGCTCACTTTCATTGTAATACTTTGTAGTTCCAATTTATGGGCACAGAGCACGGATATTTTTAGGCTGGAATACCTTAATATTCCCGAAAATGATACGGGAATCAAAACCCAACGCTATAAAGCGCTTTTAAATTTACCCATAAAACTTAATGAAAAAGAGGACTATCTCATTACTGGAATGGAATATAACCGTTTCGATATGGGGTATTCAGCAAACTTGCCCTTTGATAAAAGCGAGTTGATTCGCTTTCATGTTATCGATTTGAATTTGGGCTACCTTACCAAATGGAACGAAAATTGGAATCTGGTCACAATCTTAACACCTAGAATGGCTTCTAATTTCATCAACGGTACCGCTACTGATGATTTTTTTATGAATGCCACCGCAACGTTTTGGAAAGAACGCCCAAATGCGGATAAACCTTTCCGTATTGTTTTGGGATTGACCTATAATAGCACAACTGGATTGCCGGTTCCCCTGCCTTTGGTCAATTATTACCGTAGATTTCATCCTAACTGGTCGTTTACTTTTGGAATACCGAAGTCAAGTTTAAGGCATTACTTTAACAAAAGGCACTCTTTGGAAATGGCACTATTATTGGATGGTTATTTTATAAACCTTCAGAACGATATACTTTTGGATAATGGTCAAGTGGCTTCGAAGATATCGCTAACATCACTGTTGGGAACATTGGTTTACCAATATAATATCACTAAGAGAATGTCACTTTTTGCCATGGTCGGTAAAACGGTTGTGCAAGAGGGGATATTAAGAAACGATGATCAGGGCAAGGTTTATTTGTTGAATGACGAGTCAAATTTTTATATTAGAACAGGCTTCAAAATAGGAGTATTTTAAATAGCAGCATATGTCAAAAATTTTGGTAATAGAGGATGAATCGGCAATTAGAAGAGTATTGGTCAAAATACTGGCCGAAGAAAACGATAGCTATAATGTAATGGAGGCAGAAAACGGCCTTGCGGGTATCGATGCCATCAAAAAAGAAGATTTTGACCTAGTATTATGCGATATCAAAATGCCTAAAATGGACGGGGTGGAAGTTTTGGAAGCCGCCAAAAAAATAAAACCGGAGATTCCATTTATTATGATTTCAGGCCACGGCGATTTGGACACTGCTGTGAACACGATGAGGTTGGGTGCCTACGATTACATTTCCAAGCCACCAGATCTAAACCGATTGCTGACCACTGTTCGCAATGCCTTGGACCGTAAAGAACTCGCAGTTGAGAATAAAGTACTCAAGAAAAAGATTTCCAAGAACTATGAGATGATCGGGGAAAGCAAAGAAATTGGTGCCATAAAAGAAATGATAGAAAAAGTGGCACCAACAGACGCCAGGGTTTTGATCACAGGTTCCAATGGTACGGGTAAAGAATTGGTGGCCCATTGGGTGCATCAAAAAAGTCCTCGTTCATCTGCACCTTTTGTTGAGGTGAACTGTGCCGCTATTCCATCAGAATTGATAGAAAGTGAGTTGTTCGGACATGTAAAGGGAGCTTTTACATCAGCCGTAAAAGATAGGGCTGGAAAGTTTGAAGCAGCCAACAAGGGAACCATATTCTTGGATGAAATAGGGGATATGAGTTTATCGGCCCAAGCCAAGGTATTAAGAGCCTTACAGGAAAATAAAATTTCACGTGTCGGCTCCGATAAAGATATTAAAGTGGATGTTCGTGTTCTTGCGGCCACTAACAAGGACTTAAAGAAAGAAATAGAGGATGGTAAATTCAGGGAAGACCTTTATCATCGTTTGGCCGTGATCTTGATTAAGGTGCCTGCACTCAACGAAAGACGTGACGATATTCCTTTATTGATAGAGCATTTCTCCAAAAAAATCGCAGCTGAGCAGGGAACCGGAGAAAAAAGCTTCTCCAAAAAAGCCATTGATTTGCTCAAAGGTTACGATTGGACAGGAAATGTCCGTGAACTCCGTAACGTGGTAGAGCGTTTGATTATATTGGGCGGAAAAGAAGTTTCCGAAGAAGATGTGAAACTATTTGCAAGCAAATAGTGCTAATTACAATCTCCCAGCTTTTCAAGGGCCTCTTCGGCCAAAGTTTTTACCCGTTGGTGATATTCCTTTTTATGTTGGGAAAGCTCTGAGTTCAATAAGGTCAAACGAGATTCCTCATAAATGTTTTTTATGAATCGATTGGCATCTTTACAGTCAACATCGGACACCACCTTGTCCAATGAAGATTCAAAACCCAATAAGCATTGATGTACTTGTTTTTTTACCGCTGAACCTTGCGTTAAAAGCATTCCGTTCTGAAAATCCAGTACATCTTTGGTGTTCATTACCAAAACATTGCTGCCATATTCGCTGGATGTTTCTTGCTCGAACTCTTTTAATACATTAAGCCCGATTATCGTATTCTCCAATGCCTTGTGCAATCCGATTTTGGATTTTTGTAAAACCGTGGCCTTTGTGGCGGTTTTTAAATGCGAAAGTGTTGTTTCTAAACTTTCTATGGCTCCTTCACAACCACAATCCAGAAAGTTGCTCCTTGTTTTTTCAATGCCGTTCAATGCTTTGTAGGCATGATATTTGGCCATTTTCAAATCTTTGGAAAGTACAGCTTCCTGAATTTTACTTTTTATGTATTCTAGATTGGAGCTTGCATATTGGCAAGCATTCGCGGGAGTGTTGAACGAAGCCATGAGCCATAGGCCAAGTAAGCCAATGACAAAGACTATAAGTAGGATAATCTTTTTGCCTTTCATAACGCTTTGGATTTGGGACGTCGCGTATTGATTTCCATAAAGTTACATCTTCATCATTTTGAAGGATAAATAAATCGATTAAAGAACCATCTTAGACTGTAAGAGGTAAAAGTATCGATGAAATGCACTTTTTATAAGTAGGTTGAAGTAATTGCTAAAAAGAATTATATTCAATCCTATGAATGACATAAAAACAGAAGACTACAAAGTAGTTGATAAAGTTAAGCTTACAGAGAAAAGCACTTTTGAGGATTTTGGTGTTTCCAAAAAGAAACTCAAGAAGGAATTAAAGTCCATACGAAAAGACTTAGGGGATTTCCAAGATACACTTTATGCCCATGGAAAGTACGGGGTGTTGGTTTGTTTACAAGGTATGGATACCGCAGGTAAGGATAGTTTGATTCGGGAGGTTTTCAAGGATTTCAATGTTAGGGGAGTGGTGGTACATAGTTTTAAAGTACCCTCTACCCTGGAAAGAAAGCATGATTACCTTTGGCGCCATTATATCGATTTGCCCGAAAGGGGAAAGTTTTCAGTCTTTAATCGTACACACTACGAGAATGTATTGGTGACCAAGGTCCATCCGGAATATATTTTGGGCGAGAATCTTCCAAAAGTGAACTCTGTTGATGATATTGATGATGAATTTTGGGAGAGTCGATATCAACAAATCAATGATTTTGAAAAGCACATAGCGGATAATGGCACAATAATTTTCAAGTTTTTCCTTCATTTATCCAAAGAGGAACAGCGACATCGGTTATTGCGAAGAATCCGATTAAAGCAAAAGAACTGGAAATTTTCGCCAGGTGATCTTGAAGAAAGAAAACTGTGGGGTCAGTATG
This sequence comes from uncultured Allomuricauda sp., assembly GCF_947258355.1. Classification (GTDB taxonomy): domain Bacteria; phylum Bacteroidota; class Bacteroidia; order Flavobacteriales; family Flavobacteriaceae; genus Flagellimonas. The sequence goes on along the minus strand of NZ_CAMYIC010000029.1, from coordinate 10,435 downwards.
AAGCTTGCTATGAAGAGGCCTTGAACAAAACATCGAAAGAGCACGCCCCTTGGTTTGTAATACCTGCCGACAATAAGAAAGCGGCCAGAGTTATAGTGGCATCCATTATGATGGAAGCGTTAAAAAAGTACAAAGATATAGAGGAACCTGAGCTGGACGATGAAATAAAAGCTAATTTAGAAACCTTTAAACAAGAACTGGAAAAAGAAACCACATGAGAACAGTCCTACTTTTGGCCTTTTTGCTGGTCAGTACCCCATTTTTTTCTCAGACAGAGGATGAAAAACAAATAAAAGCAATTTACGATGAAGCCCTAACCAATGGGAAGGCTTATGATTGGCTCAACTATCTGTCCAATCAAATAGGAGGACGTTTATCTGGCTCGGTGCAAGCACAACATGCTGTGGAGTACACCAAGGAACAACTCGACTCATTGGGACTGGACAAAGTATGGTTACAGCCTGTAATGGTACCAAAATGGGTAAGGGGAGTACCCGAATTCGCCTATTTTGAAACTAAACCGGGACTTACCACCAATGTGCCCATTTGCGCACTTGGCGGTTCGGTGTCAACACCCGCTGGCGGATTAAAGGCCAGTGTTGTAGAAGTAAAGGGCATCGAAGACTTGGAGGAATTGGGCAGGGATAAAATCGCAGGTAAAATAGTATTCTATAACCGTCCTATGGACCCCACCTTGATCAATACCTTCTCGGCATATTCGGGCTGTGTGGACCAACGTTACTCAGGTGCTGTCGAAGCTGGAAAATATGGGGCGGTAGGAGTTATTGTACGTTCTATGAATCTTCGTTTGGACGATTATCCCCATACCGGATCTATGGGATATGGTGACACCCCTGTAAACCAGCGTATTCCAGCGGCAGCTATCAGTACCAATGGAGCTGAATTATTGAGCACTACTCTTAAATTGAATCCAGAGGCAAAGTTTTACTTTAAACAAAACTGCAAGCAATTGGAGGATGTACAATCGTACAACGTAATTGGCGAGATTACGGGAAGCACCTATCCAAACGAAATTATGGTCGTAGGTGGTCACTTGGACTCTTGGGACTTGGGAGATGGTTCTCACGATGATGGTGCTGGGTGTGTTCAGAGTATGGACGTTTTACGACTTTTAAAAGAAACCGGTTACCAACCAAAGCGAACACTCCGTGTAGTCTTATTTATGAACGAGGAGAACGGAATGCGTGGTGGAAACAAATACGCAGAGGTGGCCCGCAATAAAAATGAGCAACATGTATTTGCTTTGGAGAGTGATTCGGGAGGATTCACCCCCAGAGGCTTTTCCATTGATGCATCTGCAGAAAATGTAAAACAGATTCAAGGTTGGAGAGATTTGTTCGAACCTTACTTGATTCACATGTTTTATGAAGGAGGAAGTGGAGCCGATATAGGCCCGTTAAAGGAAGAAGGAATGGTATTGGCCGGTTTGCGACCTGATACCCAGCGTTATTTCGACCATCACCATGCCGAAAATGATACGTTTGAGCATGTAAATAAACGTGAATTGGAATTGGGGGCGGCCACAATGGCCAGCTTGGTCTACTTGATCGATAAGTATGGAACCATCCTCACCAAAAAAATCAAAGGATAAGTAAGTTTAAAATATAGGAGTAGCCGTCCTTGCTTATGGTTTGGACGGTTTTCTTTTGGAACAATTTTAAGATTTGCCAGTCTTTCTCATTCTCTTAGGGCCGTACCATAACCAAAAACCCGTAATTGTAAAAATAAGAAGGGAGATGCCCATCACTGAGGTATAGATAAGTTTAATGTATCCATTGGTGCCAAGATAGTCGTCCAGTAAAGAGCCATCGTGCACGTTTTCCAAAAAATCCGATCTTCTAATGCCAAAGGAAAGTACATTGCCAGTTGCGCCATCCAATTGTATCTCATAAAAAGAGTCAACAAATAGGAACTTTACGGAACCCTTTTCTTTTCTAATATCAATACGGTCCACCTCAAAAGATGTTCCCGGAACTTCGTTGTTAATTGTATTGAGCGCTATGGTATGTAAGCTATCAATAGGTAGCCAATCTTTAAGTATGGCTGTAGTCCCTTCTTGTGTTTTTGGAAGAATGTATCCGTTGGAGTTCTTTTTCCAGCCGAGTATCAGTCCGGAAACGGAAATAAAAAAGAAAAATATAAATAATAATGCTCCAGTGGTTCGGTGTACTTTTCTAAATATGCGTAATACTTTGGCTTGCTTCTTCCTTTTGCCCATTCGTGCCAGTTAAAAACCTTAAAGATCAGTAAATTTTATGGAAAGCGAATATGTACTTAGACCCTAATTCTAGGGGCGATGTTGTATTTAACATAAATTTTAGAATGTTGGGGTGGCAATAATCAGTAAACCCGATAAAACGGTATTAGCTGCCAGCTAATGGTGTGCCAAAAACACCTACGGCCAACTCGGCCCAAACAAGAAGAAAAAGGATGAAAATCGCTGTAATGGCCAAATATTTACTGTTGACAGTTTTAGATTTCCTAATTACAAGGTCAATTGAGAACCCCAAGGCCAATAGTAAGCCGCCCGCCACTAAAAAGTCAAATAAGGACCATTGTACTTCGGATGAGAATTGCATAGCTATAAAAGGTATGGCGAGCAATACCGAAATGCAGGATAGAATCAGAATCCGTCTTTTACTGATGGTCATGGTAAAATATATTTATACAACTAAATTAATCTATAAATGCCTGTGTTGAAAATGTTTAAGAAAAAAAATGACCTTCACCATCGTTTTCTATTCACTTTTTAATTGGAAAAATCCGAATACTTTTTTGTTAGTGGGGGTCTATCTTTTAAATGATTGTCGATTACATAATATTCGTATCCCGATATTCGTTTTGCTTTTTTCTCCTTTTCGATAAGCTCTCGTACTTGCTTCCAATAATTTTTCGGCGCATGCCGCAATATCAGTACTGTTCGGAATTTTTCATCACATCCCAAACTTTTTCTAGTGACCCAACCATATTCTTTTACAATATTAATGAGTTCCTTGGTGTTGGCGGCATCAATTCGTTTTTGTTTTTTGGCAAAGGATTTATTCTCTACCATTTTAGGTGTAAGGTGTCGGGACAATAGTTTAAAGGCCAAATGCTTCAGGTTGCCCTGTTCCAGTTCGGGAAGAAGTTCAAAAGTTTGCTTGGTATATCCTTTGGCCTTTATCAAAGAATCCAAAACCAACGGGTATACTTCCGAGGGTTTTTCAATGGGACCTCTATACTTTTGGTCGGAGATTGCCATTGCTTGAAGTTTTTCACAAAGCGAAGGATTGCCATAATTGTTTTCAGGATCCAGATTTGCAGTTTGAAGCAATACTATTGATATGAGGAAAAGATAGATTTTCACAGAAAGGAGTGTTGCGGATGATGATTTTTAATACCAGGTCACATCCAATTTTTGTAGCTCCGTATCCAAATCTTTGAGCGATTCTGAGTCAATGATCTTGGTGTTGATGACTAATTCTTTTTTGTCCGTTTTTAGAATATAGTCCCCTGCAAATTTTCTGATGCGCTGTACTTCGTCCAGTTTTAGTTTCTTCCCGAAAGGCGAATTCACCTTAACCCATCCATCGGCAATGGTCAAATATTTATTGTTTCTCTGGTACACATAAAAAGCAAAATAGATTAAGGAAAATAATCCCAAACCATACTCGGACCAACGGATTTCTTCCGATGTGAAGTAGACAACAAGGAACCATATCATCCACATTAATCCCAAGGCTAGGTTAATGTTCAAATGTCGATTTCTGTATTTTATTTTCATGGCTTCATGGATAAGTGCTCCTTAAAAATAATGAAGAAATCTCTTATTTACACTATGAATTTTTTCAAACCGTCAACTCATCAATGTTAGTACTGGTAAGGTGCTGAACATTCGCCGTTATTTTTTCAATGTCCCAATTCCACCACTGCAGCTCCAAAAGCTTTGCAATGGTTTCCTCGGAAAAGCGCTTTTTGATTTCCTTAGCGGGATTGCCCCCTACAATGGAGTAGGGCTCCACATCTTTTACCACAGTGGAGTTTGTTGCGATAATGGCCCCATCACCAATGGTAACACCGGCCATAATGGTTGCATTATACCCAATCCAAACATCGTTGCCTATGGTAATATTTCCTTTTTGCGGATAGGTTTTTCCTTCCATGGCCTTTTCCCATCCGTTTCCAAATATGGAGAACGGATAGGTGGATAGGCTTTCGGTCAGGTGATTCGCACCGTTCATGATGAATTTAACGTCGGAAGCAATCATACAGAATTTGCCTATAATGAGTTTGTCCCCAACAAAATCGAAAAGATATTTTACGTTCTTTTCAAAGTTCTCTACATTTTCAAAATCGTCGTAGTAGGTGTAATCCCCAACAATAATGTTGGGATTTTTAACAATGTTCTTTAAAAAACAAAGTCTGTCATAATGCTCTAAAGGAAATTTTTGGTCTTTGTTGGGTCCGGTCATTATTTTGTTTTTAAACGTTATTTTTCATCAATACGCATATTAGATAAATTATGGGTAGTGCAATTAACAAAATTGGAAATATAGGTCCCGGATAGTTGTCAAGTTCTTTTGCAGTACCAAGAACTTCTAAAATCGAAAGTAGGGTTACAAACAAACATAAAAACCCGGTCATTAGGTTTAAAACACGCAGCATTTGTGTGGCTTGCCGATAGTTGAATTCGGCATTTTCCTTTGTTACATGGATTGGGTAATTAAAAATCCAAGGATATCGGTTCAGTCTATTTATTCCGACTGCCAAAATTCCAAAAATTATGGGACCTGTCCAAAGTATGTCCTTGCTTCCTAACCCGTTCTTATCTTTTGAAGGCCAATTGAAATGGATGGGGATTTGCTCGGGAAGTCGGGAATAATAAATGCCAATGAGCACAATCGAAGCTAGGATGAACAAGAATGTTAAAACTTCCATGGATTTGTCGAGGCTATTTTTTTTAGTTTGATTTTAGGTCGGTTTATGGGACAATGGCCTTTATGCTATGGTATTTCTTTGCGTGCCTATTCTAATTTAGTTGGTTTTGAAAGCTTCTTTTTTTTCATTTTGTGACTCGTAATGAAAAGGATTCCCACAATTATAAATGGGATGGTAATAGTAAGAATGATCAAAAGACTCATCCATACAGAATGATTCATATTGTAATTGTGGATAAAAATAAATGGACTAAACCCAAGTCCGATCAAAATAAATATAATGCCTCCAATAAATTCCTTTTTCCATGCTAGAATGAGCAAGATAATTAAAATAAATGATGGTATAAGATGAATAAGGAAACCAATAATTTGCTCCCATATCGTTTTTTGCGGATCAAAAGCATCGAGGGCAAAAATACTGATGAACAGAATGGAAAGAATACCAAGAATTCTTGGTAACCAATGGATTAGTTTCATACGGTTTTCCATGCTATCAATTTTAGATGATTTTATTTTTGACCATCACTTTTGTTCAATGGCTCTTAACTTTTGTTTTGCATACAATGCCATTAAGGTGCTTTTAAGGTATTGTATACCTGGAACTTAAATTGAGGATGGTACAACTAAAATAACAGTTTTTATTTATTCGGAATTGTTCTTGCCTCAATCGATAGGTTGATTTGTAGGTTTAAAATTCCATCGAAATACCCTAAAGTATCAAGGACATTGCCAAAACAACGATATACTTGTCAGGTGGATTAAGCTTTTACCCTTTCACATAATGCCGTATCTTTGCAGCCTTGGAAAAATCCAAGGATTTAGTTTTTAATAATCTATTAATCAACATACAATGCAAGACGGAATCTACGCAAAATTCAATACCTCAAAAGGGGAAATATTGGTAAAACTTACCCATGATAAAACACCGGGAACGGTGGGCAACTTTGTTGCGCTGGCCGAAGGAGATATGGAAAACAGTGTAAAGCCACAGGGAAAACCCTATTATGACGGATTAAAATTCCATAGGGTAATTGCAGATTTTATGATTCAAGGTGGATGTCCTACAGGAACTGGAACCGGAGACCCAGGCTATAAGTTCGATGACGAGTTTCACCCCGATTTGGTGCACGATGGTCCTGGAGTGCTTTCCATGGCCAATGCAGGTCCTGGAACCAATGGAAGCCAATTCTTTATAACTCACGTAGCCACCCCATGGTTGGATAACAAGCACACCATTTTTGGAAATGTAGTTGAAGGGCAGGATATTGTAGATGCCATTGCCCAAGGGGATGCCATAGAAACTTTGGAGATTGTTAGAGTAGGGGATGAAGCAAAAAAATGGAATGCCATTGAAGCTTTCCGAACATTCGAAGGGGCAAGGGAAAAACGCATTGCCGAACAAAAGGCCAGAGCAGAAGCCGAAATGGAAAAATTAGCTGCTGGATTCGACAAGACCGATAGTGGATTGCGATACAAAATCATTCAAAAAGGAAATGGAGCCAAAGCGGAAAAAGGTAAAACCGTTTCCGTGCACTACGAAGGAGCATTGGCAAATGGTCAAGTTTTCGATTCTTCCTACAAAAGAAATCAACCCATAGATTTTGCCTTGGGTGTTGGACAGGTTATCCCAGGATGGGACGAGGGGATAGGCCTTTTACAAGTGGGTGATAAAGCACGTTTTGTAATTCCTTCGCACTTGGCTTATGGAAGTACAGGAGCAGGAGGGGTTATTCCTCCTAACGCGACATTGATATTTGATGTGGAATTAATGAACGTAAAATAAAAACTTCACGAAATAGATGTTATAAAGCTTCCAGAAATGGGAGCTTTTTTATTTGGCCCTATTTACGCTCAAAAGCAGTAAACAAAGATTTAGGGCGAGCAAAACAAGTAGTATGCTAAAAAAGGTGGTCATGGCTGTAGCGTGTTTATTACGTAACAATCCAACGGTAAAAAACCCTACCTATTGCCCTAACGCTTTTGTAAATTATTTTTTGGAACCGTTTACACTCCATACCAGTAGTAGGGCATTAACGATCAAAAGGAACGAGAGTACTCCAAAAAAGGTGTTCATTTATATTGGTTTAATGGTTAAGGGGGAACGGTGTTTATTATGTAGATAGTTAAAAGAGGATTGGTTGCGTGGGATGTGAAAAAAATGAATAAAAAAAGCCCGGGGATTACCCGGGCCTTATCTATAAAAAGGTATATGCTCTTACTTAGTCAACAACTTGTACATTAACGGCGTTCAATCCTTTTTTACCTTGCTGTAGTTCGAATTCTACAACGTCACCTTCTCTAATTTCATCGATTAAACCTGAAATGTGTACGAAGTGATCTGTGTTTGAACCATCTTCAGTGATAAATCCGTAACCTTTAGAATCATTGAAGAATTTTACTGTTCCTTTACTCATAATATAAATTGAAATAATTAATTGAGTTGCAAAGGTACATTTAATTTATTGATAATCAGTTTTTTTATTTTAAAATAAAAAATTAGGATGTTGGGTCGGGGGTCAACCTTAGATATGGCCTCACCTCATCTACACCCTTGGTAAAGATTTTTTTGGCTTCTTCTGTTGGTATTGATGGACTTACAACAACTTTTTCCCCATGTTCCCAATTGGCCGGTGTGGCCACTTTGTGGTTGGCCGTTAATTGCAAAGAATCGATTACCCTGAGCAATTCATAAAAATTACGACCAGTGGAGGCAGGATAGGTCAACGTAAGTTTGATTTTTTTGTCCGGCCCAATAATAAATACTGAACGTACCGTAAGGGTATCGTCTGCATTTGGGTGAATCATGTCGTAAAGATCGGAAACCTTTCTTTCCACATCGGCAACAATAGGGAAATTCACCTCGGTGTTCTGGGTTTCGTTAATATCTTTGATCCATTCTACATGCGATGCCGCACCATCAACACTAAGTGCCATCATCTTTACATTTCGTTTTTCGAACTCATCTTTGAATTTGGCCGCTGTGCCCAATTCTGTGGTACAAACAGGGGTGAAATCCGCTGGGTGCGAAAAAAGTATTCCCCAGCTATCGCCAAGATATTCATAAAAGTTAAGTGTTCCTTCAGAGGTAACCGCTGTAAAATCCGGTGCAGTATCCCCTAATCTTAAAGTTGCCATATGTTTTTGATTTTTAGGTTTACAAATTAATACCCTACAAAATTACTAGATTATTTGATTGTAAGGTTTAAAATCAGTTAAAAGTGTATTAAAATATGTTTGAGTTCACATACGACTAATTTATTGTAGAGTTATTATTTTTAGTGGATGGAAAAAGAAACTTTGGAGCAACTACGATATCCAATCGGAAAGTTTAAAATACCTGAATCCATCACAAAAGATGATTTGCAGGAATGGACCGCCGTTTTGGAAAATTTGCCTAAGCGTTTGAGCGATTTGGTAACTCCGCTCACCAATGAGCAATTGGAAACCCCATATAGACCTGATGGTTGGACGGTTCGGCAATTGGTCCATCATATTTCGGATAGTCACCATAATAGCTATATCCGTTTTAAATGGGCGCTTACAGAAGATAAACCTCTCATAAAGGCATATAATGAAAAGGCTTGGGCCGAACTTTTTGACACCCGCACAGCACCCATCCAAATGTCGTTGGATCATTTAAATGCTGTTCACGCCAAACTGGTCTATCTGTTAAAAGGACTATCTGATCAAGATTTGGAGCGAACTTTTATCCACCCAGATGGTAATCAGGAAACTAGCTTAAAAGAAAATATCGCCCGGTATGCTTGGCATGGCACTCACCATTACACACATATAGAAAATTTGGTCAAAAGGAAAGGTTGGTGATTTATAGATTTTTGGTCAAAATCCACATCGCTTTTTCCGATGGTTTTACGTGGGGCAGTATCACTTCGCTCTCTCTTTTGATGACATAACCATTTTTTTGATAAAAATGCACTGGATTACCTTTTTGCATGGCATCTAACCAAATTACTTTTTTATTGAGTTTTCTTGCGGTTTCTTCAATAAATTGGAGCAACTGTTTGCCGATGCCTTTTCCAGCATGCTCTTTGAGCAGATAGATTTTCTCGGCTTTTAAGGCATCACTATCAGAGATGTCATCAATACCACAGTTTATTACCAGTTTTAGGATTCCAATAGGCTCTTCATTCAAGTTGACGATATAGTTTAGCGCATTGGTATCGCTTAGTTCGAGCTCTACAACTTCCTTTGTGAGGCCATGGGATATATAGGGTGTTGGGTCATTGTTCTCCCATAAATGCAAATAATGTTCGCAATACGATTTTACCCCAACTGCCAGATAGGTGTCAAGGTTGGTAACATTGGTTGGCTCTAGGCCAACCTTTATTTTCAGCGTGGCAGAATTCATTTCTTGGTGTCCTAAGAACTTATCCATTTAATATTACAACCGAGACTTGGCTTTTGGTCGGCATCAACATGCTTGCCTTGGAGAACTGCATCCATGGCATTTTTTAGATCATTCCCCGTGAGTGGCACCCCATTTCCTGGTCTGGAATCATCCAATTGGCCTCGATATACCAAGGCCATGTCACCATCAAAAAGGTAGAAGTCGGGAGTACAGGCGGCATCGTAGGCTTTGGCTACTTCTTGGGTCTCATCATAAAGATAAGGGAATGTATAATTTTCTTCCTCGGCCTTTTTCTTCATTAGATGTGGAGCATCTTGTGGATAGTTTTCCACATCGTTACTGGAAATGGCAACAAAGGCTATACCTTTTTCTTGATATTCCTTGGCCAATTTTACGATTATTGGATTTACATGGATAACAAAAGGACAATGGTTACAGATAAACATGACCACAGTCGCCTTGTTTCCCTTTAAATCATCCAAAGAAAAGGTTTTGTCGGAAACGGTGTCCAAAAGTTCAAAGTCCGGTGCCTTAGTCCCTAATGGGAGCATATTACTAGGTGTCCTTGCCATTGCTATTTGATTTTAATGTTGGCTTTAAGCCTATGGTAAAAATAAAAAACGACCTGCAAAAATACAGGTCGCTTTATTCTTAAGGAAATTACTTTTTAAATATCGTCGAAACTTACATCGGTGAAGTTATTGTCGGTAGTACTTCCGTTTTCACTAAAGTTTCCTTCTTCCTTTTTAAAATCCTTTTGATGGCGTTCGGAGATAACCTCGGTGCCTTTCTCATCGATAATGTAATCCATCATTTCTTCCATGATTTCACGGAAAGCACTAAAATCCTCTTTATAAAGGTAAATTTTATGCTTCTTGTAATGGAAAGAACCATCATCATGAGTAAACTTTTTACTTTCTGTGATGGTTAGGTAATAGTCTCCGGCCTTGGTGCTTCTTACATCAAAAAAGTAGGTTCTTCTCCCTGCTCTTAAGACTTTCGAATAAATCTCTTCCTGATCCATTGTATCTTTCTGGCCCATATGGTATAGTGTATTTAGTACTATGTTGAATTATGTTACCAAAAATGTAAAAAAAAAGCTAATTCAGCAACTTTTTTATGATTCTTT
>NZ_CAMYIC010000028.1 GCF_947258355.1 uncultured Allomuricauda sp. | reverse complement strand
TAGGTAGGATATATAACTTCCATCTTACCTAAAGGTTACCTAACCTACCTAAAGGGTAAGATAGGTAAGTTGAAAAAACATCTGACCTAGCTTGGAAACCCGCGTCATCATTGGGCTAGGTAAGAAGGTAGGAGAAATAACAAAACTTGAGACAATGAGAGAAAAAAATATAAATACCATGGACTGCGAAAAAGCCCGCAACATTGACATCGTTTCCACGCTGGCCAAGTTGGGGCACTTTCCAGTCCGGAAAACGGAAAAAGAAGCTTGGTTCCTTAGCCCGTTCCGGACCGAGACCCAAGCCTCTTTCAAGGTATCATTGAAACAGAACTATTGGATAGACTTCGGAACCTTTGAGGGGGGAAGTACCATAGACCTGGTCATGAAAATGGAGAACTGTTCCGTAAAGGAGGCATTGGAACGATTGTCCGGGAACATGGACCATTTTTCTTTTCACCGGCGGCCGAATCCAACCAAAGCGGAACATAGAGTCAACCCGATTGAAATCATCGAGGAAAAGGAAATCGAGCACAGGGCCCTGCAAAACTATCTAAGCTCCAGAAGTATCTCGATCAAAACCGCAAGAATACTTTGCAAGGAAATCCATTATCGAATAGGAGGACGGACATACTTTGCCATCGGACTCCAAAACAGGTCTGGAGGCTGGGAACTGCGGAACAGCTATTGGAAAGGCTCCACCTCGCCAAAGGATGTTTCGATGATGGGGAACAAATCAAAGAAATTGGCGATTACAGAAGGCATGTTCGATATGCTCACCCTAATGGAGCTGATACCGGAAATCGGTAACAGCCACGACCTTTTGGTATTGAATACCACGGCCTTTGTAAAACGGATGATAAAAGAAATAGAGGATTATGAAAATGTAAAACTGTTTCTTGATGGGGACAAAACGGGACTTGGGATGACGGAACTGTTATTGGAAAAGTGCCCGAACAGTAGGAATGTGTCCTCTCTCTATGAAGGATTCAAGGATATCAACGAATGGAAGGTAAAAAGCGCGAAGGATGAAGTTCGGCAACGAATTCAAGATGTGTCATTGTCATGACAAATCTTGCTTTGGCTCCCGAAGGTCGCAAAAGATGATGTGAAAATGAAGAAGGAGTTCGTCCAGTTCCGGTGCTCGGTCTACGAGAAGAAACTGCTGAAGGTCAAGGCCCGAAAGAGCGGTCTTTCCATCAGTGAATACTGCCGCCGTGCCGCCTTCGATGACCGGATAGTGGAGCGGATGACGGACGAACAGATAGAGGCCTATAAGCTATTGGTCAAGTACCAACGAAATTTTAGGCTGATCACCAACATGTTCCGCAAGCGGAACCCCAGATTGGCAGAGGAAACGGCCCAGCTGGCCAAAGAGATACGACAACACCTTTTAAACTTTAGAAAATGATAGGCATGGGAAAATCCATATCGCACACATCGGCCTCCATGAGCTACGGGATGAACCAGGAAAAAGGGTCGGAGATCATCCACAGCCAATATCTGGCCGGGGAGACCCCGAGGGAAATCACCGAGGAGTTCAAGGTCATCCAAGAGCAGAACGAACTGTGCCGGAAGAATACGCTGAGTTTTGTACTGAGCCCCACCATCGAGGACGGCAGAAAATTGGAAAGGGAACAGCTCAAGGAGATGACCGAAAGGTTCCTCAAGGAAATGAACCTCAAGCAGCATCAGGCCGTTGCCTTTGTCCATAGGGACAAGGAACATGTGCACGTCCATCTGTATGCCAACCGGATAAACTTTCAGGGCAAGGCCTATAATGACAGCTTTATCGGAAAGCGGAGCCAACAAGTGGCGGAACGGGTGGCCAAACAGATGGACCTGACCACGGTGAAGGAGGTACAGCAGGAAAAACTGTACCGGATGCAACATGTCCGCTCTGAAATACAAAAAATCCATGAAAAGGTCATGGCCAGGGAACGTCCAAGGGATTTTGACCAATACATCAAATCCATGGAACAGAACAATGTGAAGGTCATTCCTAGTATCAACAGGCAGAACCAGTTGCAGGGCTTCCGTTTTGAGTACAAGGGAACCAACCTAAAGGGAAGCGAGGTGCACCGTTCGATGTCCATGGGCAGGATTGCCCGTCAAATGAACTTTGAAAGGAACATGGCACAGCGGATTGCCAAGGACAGGAGCATGCAGCTTTTGGGCAGGACAGTGAATGTCCCGACAAGTCTGACCCAGACCATCATAAAGAAAACCATCAAATTGGCCATCAAGGTGGTCAGGGACACAGGTATAGGAATCTAAAACCAACAACATGGCAAAACTGGATGAAATAGCGGAACTGTTGACCGAGGAGATCAACGGGTTTGAGAAGAGTATAGACCGATTGGAAAAGGTGCATGAAAATTTACGGAACCTTCCGTTAAGGCCCGATACTTCTGAAATCAACACGCTTTTATCGGTATATGGCAGCAACCAAAAAAAGACCATTGAGGAACAGCAAAGACTGATGCATAAAATCCTTTACAAGTTGGAGCGGTCAATCCTATTGCCCAGTTGGGCCATAAAACTGTCATGGGGATTGTTGGTCTGTATCCTTTTAGTCCTTGCTTTTTCGATCTATCAGGTGTCTAGGTCATCCAAGAAGGAAGAGACTGCATATTCAAAAGGGCAGGAGCGCGCCATGGTTCATTACAGATTATTTTTTGATGAAAGCCCACAGGCAAAGGAACTCTATCAAGAATGGATGGAGGAAAAGGATAAAAAGTAGGGCGGCGCCCTATCCTATTTTTCCTTAACGCTCATCTTCCCGAACGCTACAAAAATAGGCCAGGATCCCTGCGCTGAAGTAGTGGTAAGGTTTGGGACAATTATCAAATATGATCATGGAATTAATGCGGCAGCACATTTGACTAAATCAGTATCAATTAGTAATGAGTGTTCAATAATATTGTCAGATCAAAATTGATATCGGTTCCATTTTAAATCAAGGTTTTTTTTACCCATCCGAGTACTTTATTTATTTTCGGCTTTTAAAATATAATCCATATGGCAGTCTGGGGCTTTTTTCTTTTGGGAATCTTTTTCTTCTTGGCATTGGATCTCGGAGTGTTCAATAAAAAAGCGCACATTATTAGCGTGCGTGAAGCATCGATCTGGACAGGAATTTGGGTAACGATGTCCCTTTTGTTCTCGGGCGTCATTTACTGGCTGTATGGAAATGGAAGAATCGACAATATTGATTCGCTGACTCCCATGGGAGCCAGTTTAAAATACATAACCGGGTACCTTATAGAGCTATCGTTGAGTGTGGACAATATCTTCATCATTGCAGTAATTTTCGGGTCGTTCCATATTCCACAGAAATATCAACACCGTGTACTCTTTTGGGGGATTTTGGGAGCTATCGTATTTAGGGCACTGATGATTTTCTTTGGAGTGGCACTGATCAAAAAGTTTAGTTTCATGACCTATCTTTTCGGTGCCTTTTTAATCTTTACCGCCATACGGATGTTGATGTCCAAACAGAAGGCCTTCAACCCCAAAAGATCATTTGTCTATCGAAACTTAAGGAAGGTCATTCCTATTACCTCTCAAATGCAAGGGCAGAAATTCTTTATCAAGCTGCGCCATATAACGGCGGCAACGCCTTTGTTCGTAGCATTGGTGATTATCGAGTTTTCCGATATCCTGTTCGCCTTGGACAGTGTTCCGGCCATTTTGGCCATTACTTCCGACCCCTTTTTGGTGTTCAGCTCCAATATATTTGCCATTCTGGGCCTACGGTCGATGTATTTTTTTCTGGCCCATATGATTAATAGGTTTCATCACCTTAAATACAGTTTGGTGGCTATCCTCAGCTTTGTGGGGATTAAGCTTATACTGGCACATCACTATACTTTTCCGGAATGGTTTTCTTTGGGTTTCATTGCAGTGTCCTTACTAGTTGGAATTCTAGCCTCGATCAGGGACAAAGGGGAATAAATTGGCGATTAAATGGAGCTTGGAAGTGCCAAATTTTGGCTATCAAAAGAAATGGTTTCGCTTATTAATCTTATTTTATATCAGGGATTGAAAAACTTCAAAATATTCCCTGGACATATATTTATGAACGTTTTTGGAATTTTATAACTTTGAAGTATGAGAGTGTTCGCAGTGATCTTGTCTTTGCTTACCATATTCCTTTCATCATATCCTTGTTGTTCGGAAACCGATACCCTTATGGAAATTTCCTCAATCCACGATTGCTTTGAGGACAGACCAAGTGAAGACCCAGATGAGGGCGAAACACCCTGTTCACCATTCTACACCTGTGGCAGATGTTCCGGCTTTACCTTGACCTATTATAGGGTAATGGATTTTGTTGAGTGTGAAATGGTTATCAAATCCAATACAGATTATTATCAAGCATTAAACCCAAAAGAGGTCTATTTCCACGATTTGAAACCGCCCCGCAACTTTGAAGTATAGTTGACGATAACAAAACATGTTTGGCCAAGGATCTGGCCAAAAATCATACTTCAAAAACCATAAAAATGAAATTCAAAGTATTTCTGGTGTTCTCCCTTTTGGGGATGGCACCCGTTCTAGCACAGAACACCCTTGACATTGTGGTCAAGGATTCCATTGATAAGGAACCATTGATCGGCGTAACCGCCGTTTTGCCCGCGTTGGATGTTGGGGCCATATCCAATGAGTCTGGAATAATTCATATTGAAAATATACCCAATGGAACGTTTCAATTGCAATTGAGTTATGTTGGATATGCGAAACTTGAGCGAAGCTTTCGTTTTCCCTTGGATTCCACACAACAAAACCAGACCATTTATCTTGTTCCCCAGACCGAGGAAATGGAAGAGATCACCTTGGTATCCACTAGAAGCACCCGTACCATTGAGGATATCCCAACACGGGTGGAGGTCATTGCCGGGGAGGAACTCTCCGAAAAGGGCAATATGAAACCGGGCGATATCCGCATGTTGCTTAACGAAAGTACGGGTATCCGCACGCAGCAAACCTCTGCCACCAGTTATAATTCCAGTATCCGTATCCAGGGGCTGGATGGGAAGTATACACAATTGCTTCGGGATGGGTTCCCGTTGTATTCCGGATTTGCCAGTGGGTTGAGCCTGATGCAAATAGCGCCCTTGGACCTAAAACAGGTGGAGGTCATCAAAGGGTCCAGTTCCACCCTCTACGGTGGTGGAGCCATATCCGGTCTGGTCAATCTGATTTCCAAAACACCTGAAGATGAGTCCGAACTCAGTTTTATGGCCAATGGCACCTCGGCCCTGGGATTGGACCTGAGCGGCTTCTATTCCCAGAAATTCAAGAAGCTGGGAACCACTGTATTTGCCTCTTATAATTTGGGAACACCCTATGACCCTGCCGATATTGGGTTAACTGCCATTCCAGAGTTCGACCGATTTACATTGAACCCCAAACTGTATTGGTACCTCGGTGAACAAACCGAACTTTTGTTGGGAATCAATGCCATTTGGGAAGACCGTCTCGGAGGCAATATAGACTATGTCAAGGGAGAACCTGTGGACAATCCATATTTTGAGTCGAATCAAACCGAACGTGTCTCCACCCAAGTGGGATTCAAACATGCTTTTAATGAACAAAATCGATTGGAAGTCAAGAACAGTTTCAGCTTTTACGATCGCACGATCCAGGTTCCGGATTTCACCTTTTCGGGTTATCAACGTTCCTCCTTTAGTGAGGTAAACTTTTCAACCCGTTCGGAAGATGGTCCTGAGTGGGTGTTCGGGACCAATCTATGGACGGAATATTTTAACGATACCAGGGAAGATCAGTCCATAGCACTGGACCAATCCTATCAAATTTTTGGATTGTTCGCCCAAAATGTATGGCAAATCAATGAAAAGCTTGGTTTGGAAACCGGTCTTCGTACCGACTTCCATTCCAATTATGGAGCTCTGGCCTTGCCCAGATTATCCATACTTTATGAACCAAGTCAAACATTGACATTTCGACTGGGCGGTGGAATGGGCTATAAGACCCCTACAGTTTTTACGGAGGATGCAGAACGTTTACAGTTTAGGAACGTGCTGCCCATTGATATCGATCAAACCGATTTGGAACGATCCTTGGGTGGTAATTTTGACATTAATTATAAATGGGTGCCCATGCCAGGCATGGCCATGTCCATCAATACGCTATTATTTTATACCAGAATCGATGACCCCATGTTGTTGGAATCGGAAGGGAATGGTTTTTATTCCTTTCAACAACCCAATGGATTTGTGGATACCCGCGGTGCAGAGGTCAATCTCAAAATCAAATACGGGAACTTCAAGTTGTTTACCGGATATACCCATGCCAACGTCAAGCAACATCAAAATGGAACAGTTTCCGATTTTCCGTTGGTGGCCAAGCATCGATTGAACAATGTGCTAATGTATGAAAGGGAAGGTGACCTTTGGATTGGACTAGAGGGCTATTATTACAGTCCCCAAAAGCTCTCTTCCGGAGAGACTGGCCAATCTTATTGGATTGTGGGCTTGATGAGCGAAAAGAAATTAAGCGATAAATTCTCCATTTTCCTCAATTTTGAAAACTTTCTGGATACCCGGCAAACAAGGTTTGATACTATTTATTCCGGCAATTTAAGCGACCCGCAATTTTCTAAGATATATGCTCCAGTTGATGGTTTCGTGGTTAACGGCGGATTCAAGATCAAAATTTGAAAGGATTAGGGGCAATTAAAAGTAGGGTGTATATATTAATAAAGGATGTCAAGACACTGTTATCTTGACGTCCTTTATTTTTTGGTTCCTCAATATTTAATAGAGTTATCAAAGAATTTGTAATTCAGGGAGCTTATCAATTGCTTCATCTTGTAATCTTTGCACATGGTTAAGATATTTCAAAGTACTTCTAGTTGAACTATGGCCCATAGCGTCAGCTACAGTTTTTAGGTTGGCCCCACTAATCAATAGTTGACAAGCAAAGGTATGTCTGGCACAATAAAATGTGATATGTTTATCAATTTTGGCCCGTTTTACCCAATATCGAATGGCTTTGTTGGCACCATTGTCACTAAGGGACTGTAAGTCAAAGATATAATCGTCTTTGTTTTCGGGTTTTCCAAGAATTTTTATGGCGGTTTGGCTGAGTCTGTTGTTAATCAGTTCACCTGTTTTGTTCCTATGGGTAATCAAACGGCCTTTGTTGATATTGTTCCATTTGAGATTACGGATTTCAGCAAGACCAAGGGAAGTGAAGCATGCAAACAAGAAGGCTTTTTTAACAGCGACATTTCCACAATTAGTATCTACAAGCTTTTGTAATTCATCTTTATCCAAAACTTGCTTTTTTAATGTGTCGTCTTTGTTGGGGTTCGAAAACTTAATGTCTGACGTCGGCATTTCATTTAGATAACCCTGAACCTTTGCAGCTTTTAATACCTTCTTAAATCTTGTGAAATAGTTATGAGCTGTTTCGCCAGCTAAACCCGCATCATAAATTAAATAGTCTTTGAACATGGTCATAGTTTGAGGACTGATAGCAGAAATGGTTAATCTCGGATTGTTGACCGCTTTTTTAAATTTCTCCACAGAACTGGCTATGATACGTACATCTTTGTTTTTATATTTAAGAATGTAATTTTCTGCAAAAACGAAAAAATTCATCTTCTTCAGATGTTGTGGGATATGGCCGGTACCATTGGAAAGAAGCTCTAACTCCCTATTGGCTCGAATTCTTTCGGCAACTCTTTTCTTTTCAATTTTAGAATTGTCTTTTGGGAGTATTTTTATTTTAAGGAATTCTCTCCATCTTTCACCATTGTGATGAATATCCAAATAGAGACTTTTTGCTCCCGATTTTAACGTTCTGCTTCGAAGTTGTACTGACATAAAAAAGTGACGTAATAGTGACGGATTTTGTCTAAAATTACGAAAAGAAGGGAAAATTCACAAGCAGAAAAAAGGCTTTAAATATTTGATATACAGTCAAATAAGTGCAAATCATATCAAATAAAATTATCCGAGAATACACTCCCAAGGTACTTTAAAGCCCTGACAATTATGTCGGGGCTTTTCTTTTATAAGAGAGTTCTCTAATATCCCTTAAGCTACCATCCCTTCTTTTTCCAATGCTATAAAATGTGACAGTTCTTGTTTTGAATCAGATAATGGCAATATTTTGATTTGACAGCGATAGGTTTCACCGTTCTTTCGGTAGTTAACAATAGATACATTATAGCGATGATTGTTCTGTAGCCCTTCTTTAATTTGTTTTTTAATCCTATTTGATGTGTCTGCTCCCTGAAGAAAATTTGGCTTTTTGCCCAAAGCGTATTTTTTGTTGTACCCTGTCATTTCCGTAAAACCTTGATTGACCCAAACAATGTTTTGGTCCCAGCTCGTTACAACAAGGGCATCATAGTTTTCTTGTTTTAAAATAGCTAAGACCTCATGGTCGATATTTTTCCCAATTGCATAGCTAATTTGTTTAACGTCCATTTGCTTTTTTAAGCTGTTGACAAGTTGATGGTAATGTTCCAGGTACAAATCAAAACTTAATAAGGGTGAAAGATTTTTTTTGCTAATGCCAATCATTTGTTTTTGGATTTAGTTACCTCAAAAATAGGAACAATATATAATTAAGAGGCTTTTAAGTTTAATCCTAGCTAATTTCCCAGCAGATAATTGTTGGTCAGGTTTCTTAAGAACCAAATTTGGGTAATGATTAAACTGGATGGTCATAATAGGTATGATGGTATTCCAATATTTTTTATTTCACCATCCCAATGTACTCCATATTAGATGTTTACTGTAGTTGGCAACCTGATTGTCTTTAATTGTTAAAAAACTGTGAAAAAAAAATTTGATCCTTGCAGGTTCGGGTGGCTTTTTTCCGAGCCCTTATTCTACGTTTGTTCCGAAGGATTTTTACGGATCCAAAAAACAAATGTTGATAAAAGTGTTAAGAACCTGATCGGGGCAACTTAAAATCGAAGTAAAGAAAATGTGAATTTTACATTCAAGCTATTTTTTACAACTCCAAACCGTTTTCTTCATGCAGATTACTCACATAACTAAAAGGGATTTTAGTACGCAAGAATTTGATTTACACAAGATTACAAATGCAATCTTGAAGGCTATGACAGCTGTGGAGCATGGTCAAATCACCGATGCGCAAACTATCGCCAACAACGTAAACCAAGTGTTGTTGGAGAGAAAAAGTCAAGACGAACATTATTTGCCGACCGTAGAGGAAGTTCAAGACGTTGTGGAGAACGAACTAATGGACAGTGAGTTCCACGACGCGGCAAAAGCCTACATTATTTACAGGAACAAAAGGGCTCAGATGCGTGAGTCGGATATTTTCGAAAAACGTATCAATCTTAAGCCTTACGAGTATCCACAATTATATGAGTACGTACCAGCGATTCGCCATTCGTATTGGATTCACACGGAGTTCAACTTTACCAGCGATATCCAGGATTTTAAATCCGGGTTGAGCGAGGTTGAGCGCAGTGCCATCAAAAATACCATGCTTGCCATTTCACAAATTGAGGTGGCGGTAAAATCATTCTGGGGAGACATCTATCATAGAATGCCCAAGCCGGA
Organism: uncultured Allomuricauda sp.; assembly: GCF_947258355.1. GTDB lineage: Bacteria > Bacteroidota > Bacteroidia > Flavobacteriales > Flavobacteriaceae > Flagellimonas. The sequence continues at coordinate 16,688 of NZ_CAMYIC010000028.1, read as the reverse complement.
AATAGGTTCTGTTGGAGCCACCTTTGCCGAAAGTGAAGTGCGTCACCACGATGCGTATTCACACCTATTGGAAATTTTGGGATTGAACAGGGAGTTCGAAACCTTGAAGAAAAAGCCCGTGATCATGAAAAGGGTGCAGTATTTGGAGACTGCGCTTAAAAATGCAAAAAGTGAGAACAACAAAGAGTATGCGGAATCCATCTTGCTCTTCTCTCTTTTCATTGAGCACGTCTCACTATTCTCCCAGTTTTTGATCATTATGGCGTTCAATAAACACAAAAATGTGTTGAAGGGAATTTCCAATGTGGTTGAGGCCACTTCCAAAGAAGAGCAGATTCATGGGGATTTTGGTATTGATGTGATCAACATCATCAAAAAAGAACACCCAGAGTGGTTCGATGATGAATACAAGGCAATGATTCAGGATATCTGTGAAAAAGCATTTGATGCGGAGAGTAAAATAGTGGATTGGATTTTTGAAGCAGGTGAATTGGATTTCTTGCCAAAGAATTTAGTGAACGAATTCATCAAAAACAGATTCAACAATTCATTGGAGAGCATTGGTATCTCCAAAATATTCGATGTCGACCAAAAACTATTGGAGCAGACCGAATGGTTCGACGACGAGATCATTGGAACAAAACATGGAGACTTTTTTGTAAAAAGATCCATTAACTATAGCAAAAGAACACAAAGTATAACTAGCGACGACCTTTTTTAAATTATGGAGAAGAGAACACAAATGACCCCGACCACTGACCAAAAACAAGACAACAAAACTCAAGAACTAGTAAACGCAAGAAAGGATACCTTGTCCAAACTCAAGAGCGAGGAAGGCAAAGGATTTGAATGGTTGAACGAATATAGCCGACAATTTTTGGCATCTGGATACCTTACCGAGGGCGTAAGTCCAGAGGAACGTATCCGTGAGATTGGAGATAGGGCAGAGGAGATTTTGAAGATTCCGGGGTATTCGGACAAATTCTACGGATATATGTCCGAAGGGTTCTTCTCTTTGGCTTCTCCAGTATGGTCCAACTTTGGAAAAAAACGAGGTCTGCCCATCAGTTGCTTTGGATCTCATATTGATGATGATATGGGGAACATCCTTTATACGCAATCCGAGGTAGGGATGATGTCCAAGCTTGGAGGGGGAACATCCGGTTATTTTGGTAAAATCAGACATAGGGGAGCACCGGTTAAAAATAACGGACAAGCTTCGGGTGCCGTGCATATTATGCAGTTGTTCGAATCCATGGTCGATGTGGTGAGTCAAGGGTCGGTTCGTCGCGGTCGTTTTTCTCCATATTTGCCAATCGATCACAAAGACATTATGGAATTTTTGGAAATTGGTACCGAAGGTAATCCAATCCAACAATTGACCCATGGTGTAACAGTGACCAACCAGTGGATGCAGGAAATGGTCGAAGGCGATGTTGAAAAAAGGACCGTTTGGGCCAAAGTATTGCAGCGTAGAGGAGAAATGGGTTACCCGTATGTATTCTTCTCCGATAACGCCAACGATGGTGCCGCGGATGTTTATAAAGACAAAAACCACCGTATCCATGCCAGTAACCTGTGCACAGAGATTATGTTGCCATCTAATGATGACTGGTCGTTTGTTTGTGTGCTTTCCAGTATCAACTTGATGCATTACGACAAATGGAAAAAGACGGATGCCGTAGAGACCATGGTTCACTTCTTGGATGCCGTAATCACCGAGTTTATTGAGAAATTGGAGACTTACAGGGATTCTTCTGATCGGGATGACCAACAAACTTTCCTATTTATGGAAAGAGCCTACAACTTTGCCAAACAAAATCGTTCCTTGGGTCTAGGCGCATTGGGATGGCACTCTCTTTTGCAGTCCAAAAGATTGGCCTTCAACAGCCAGGAAGCCTATAACTTGAACAGTGAGATTTTTAAGGAAATCAAAGAGCGTTCGTACAAAGCTTCCGAGCAATTGGCAGAGCGTTTTGGAGAACCAGACGTTTTGAAAGGCTACGGAAGACGCAATGCGACATTGAACGCGATTGCTCCTACTACTTCATCAGCCTTTATTTTGGGCCAGGTATCCCAAGGAATTGAGCCCATTTGGTCCAATTGTTATGTGAAGGATATTGCAAAGATCAAGACCACCATCAAAAACCCATTCTTAATGGAGTTGTTGGAAGAAAAGGGGCAAAATACTCCTGAGGTTTGGAAGAGCATCCGCGATATGGATGGCTCCGTGCAGCATTTGGAGTTCTTGACCGAAGAGGAAAAGGCGGTGTTTAAAACCTATTCCGAATTGGATCAGTTGGACATTATCTATCAAGCGGCCAATAGACAAAACCATATTGATCAGGGACAATCGGTAAATATCATCGTACACCCTGACATGCCTACCAAGGATATCAACAAAATTCATGTTACCGCATGGAAACTTGGTCTAAAATCCTTGTATTATCAGCACAGCATGAATGCTGCACAAAAATTCAAGCAAAAGAAAGATTGTGTGAGCTGCGAGGCATAAAAGTAAATAACCAATTCTGAAATAAAAGAGGCTTTGATTTTATCGGGGCCTCTTTTTTGTTTCAATACGTGGTTAAAAGGCAGTGTTTCTTTCATCAGTAATATGCCATTTCACAACAAAACCATCTTGCCATACAACATAACTTCTCATATTTACCCTGTTCTTGATAAGTTTGGTTATGCCTTACTACGTAAGGTGAACCTCATCAACTAAACTATGTACAAACCCCAATCCTCCCTATTTGCTAGGTGTTTCTTATTGATGGTTTTTCTTGCACTCTTTTCTTTTAGAGTGGGATTTGCACAGGATTGCATAGTTAATGCAGGTTCCGATCAAAGCTTTAATCAAACTACTTCCGTATTTTTAAGTGCTGATACACCTCCTGTGGGTACGGGAACCTGGACGCAACTTTCGGGTCCCACCTTGGTAATTTTTGATGATGCCAACGACCCCAATACTCAGGTTTTCAATACAACTTTGGGCACCTACATTTTCGAGTGGACCGTTTCGGACGCTACCTGCGATACAGCTTCGGATACAGTTGGTGTTACCATTGAAGGAATAGATCTGGAAATGGACTTGGTGGCCACCAACCCAATCCCCAATATTGGCGACGTGGTAACATTTACCATTAACCTGAGCAACTTTGGTGATGTAGATGCCACTGGAGTAGCTATTGAAAATTTTGTACCTGCCGGTTTTAACAATGTTACTTCAATCGATAATAGTGGAACCTATAGCTTTTTGACGGATAACGTTACTTGGACGGGTATCAATGTTCCCGTTGGTAGCAACACGGTTTCTTTAAATTTTGATGCTACCGTGGTTACGCCAACAGGGACCACCGGAGAATATACGCATGCAGCAGAAATAATTTTTGCTGATCAATTGGACATTGACAGTACACCCAATAACGATGATGGTGACCAAAGTGAAGATGACGAAGATAATATTACAGCTGCTCCACTTCAGGCCGATCTATCATTGATCAAAACTGTGGTCGGAGGGGATTTGTCTCCATATGTGGGCGAACAGCTCAGTTTTGAAATATCCGTCTCTAACAATGGACCACACGATGCCACAAACGTGAGGGTGGTGGACCAATTGCTGTCTGGCTTTACTTATGTTTCGTATTCCGCAACTAGGGGAACTTATAATCCAACCAATGGTTTTTGGGAGGTAGGTACTTTGGTGAATGGAGATACCGAGACGCTTACGATTGATGTTGTTGTAAATGCCTCAGGAAATTATACCAATACCTCACAAGTCATTGCTTCTGATGCTTTTGATATCGATTCAACACCTTCAAATGGAGTGTCATCGGAGGATGACCAAGGCGATGTCGTAGTAACTCCTCAGCCTTTAATAGACCTTTCTTTGACAAAAACGATAGATAAATCACCACCGTTGGTGAGTGATAATGTAAGATTCACGCTTACGGTAACCAATGATGGCCCAAGTGATGCTACTTCCGTGGAGGTCACTGATTTATTGCCATCAGGATATACCTATGTTTCCGACGATAGCGGAGGTGCATACAATGAAAATACGGGGGTTTGGAATGTCGGTACGGTGGCAAATGGGGATACAATCTCTATAAGTATTCTTTGCAATATAAACGCATGGGGTGACTATGATAATGTCGCGGAAATTACTGGGCATGACCAAGCGGATATTGATTCAACACCAAATAACGACATACCAGGTGAAGATGATCAAGACGATGTTTCCGTGGTACCTGAACCTTTGGTAGATATTGCTGTTTCCAAAACAGTAGATCAACTTATTCCAGAAGTAGGTGAAGAGATACTTTTTACCGTAACAGTCCAAAACGATGGCCCGAGCGATGCTACTAATGTAGTGGTTACAGATCTGTTGGCATCGGGTTATCAATTGGTGAATACCAATCCGTCAACTGGAACTTACAACGCAACCAATGGTTCTTGGGTTGTTGGCAATTTGACCAATGGGGCTTCGGAGACTTTGGAAATTGCTGTAGAAGTGTTATCCACAGGAAATTATACGAACACGGCAGAGCTGACCAATGTTGGTGAAACCGATGTGGATTCAAGTCCAAATAACAATAATGAGTCTGAGGATGACCAACAGACTGTAGAGCCCATTGTGGTTCCTGTAGCCGATCTGTTGTTACGAAAATCGGTAAACATGTTGAGCCCATATGTAGGTCAAGAGGTGACTTTTACAATCAATATTACCAATCTGGGTCCTAGCGATGCTTCGGGAGTTGAGGTAATGGACTTGTTGCCCGATGGGTACACTTATGTTTCCCACAGCACCACGGCAGGAGTTTACAATGCTAGTTCTGGAATGTGGCTGCTCAATGGCGATATGGCCGATGCAAGCACAGAAACCCTTACCATTGTGGCCACTGTGAACAATACAGGTGATTATTTCAATGTTACCGAAGTTTTTGCCTCCGACCAGTACGATCCTAATTCTATTCCGAACAACAACAATATTTTTGAAAACGATCAAGACAATGCAGGAACCACCCCTATTCCGTCAGCGGATTTGAACTTGAACGTAAGCGTGGACAATGAAACCCCAGATGTGGGTACGGAAATCACCTTCACATTCATTTTGTTGAATGAAGGACCAAGCGACGCTATAGGGATTGAGGTGGAAAATATATTGCCCAATGGCTTTACTTATGTTTCGGATGATTCGGGTGGTTTGTTTAACCCATCCAACGGAATATGGGATGTCGGCAACCTGGCTTTAGGGTCGCAAACAGAATTGAATATTCTGGTTCAAGTAAATCCTTCTGGAGACTACACCGCAACAACGGAAGTGGTGGATGCCACGTTTTTTGATGCTGATTCCACACCTGACAACAATATCCTTTCGGAAGATGATCAAGATGAGCAAACAGTTTCACCAAGACATGTAACCGATATTTCAGTGTCCAAAACGGTAAACGATATGAATCCGGAAGTAGGGGATGAGATTGTTTTTACCATCGAGGTGAACAACGATGGACCCAATGTCGCTTCAGGATTGATCATTGAGGATGAGTTGGAGAATGGTTATCAATTTGTTTCCGCGACAACATCATCGGGTATATATGACGAAATTGCAGGTTCTTGGGATTTGCCATCCATTCCCAATGGCTCAACTGAAACTTTAGAAGTCAGGGCCATTGTTCTTTCAAGCGGAGAATACAAGAATACAGCCGAACTGATTGCTTTGGACACGTACGACCCTGATTCCGCACCTAATAATAATTTGGGCTCCGAGGACGATCAAGCAACCGTGATTCCAATTCCCGGAGGATTGAATGATTTATCCTTGTCCAAAATGGTTGATAATGAAAATCCTAACGTGGGTGATGTAGTTCGCTTTGTAATAAGTGTTGCCAATAACGGTCCGTCCGATGCCAGAAATGTTGAGGTGACTGATGTTTTGCCATCGGGATACTCCTATGAAACCCATACTTCCACAGCAGGGGTCTATGATGCTGCGACTGGAGTTTGGAACGTGAACCGAACCATTTTGAACCAGGATACGGAAAGTTTGGAAATCTTGGCTGTGGTCAATGCACCTACCGGTACCGAAGACGAGTATTTGAATGAGGCTTTTGTATCAGCCAGTTTGTATGCCGATCCCGATAGTGACCCATCAACAGGGATGGATGAGGACGATTTTTCCGATGGTATTGCAGATGATGACGAAGCAACTGCTTTTGTGGTGCCGCAATCCACCGATATTTCTATCACAAAAAGTGTGGACAATGCCATGCCCAATATCGGGGATGAGGTTGTCTTTGAGATTACGGTGACCAATCAAGGGATTGACAATGCAACAAATATCGGGATACAGGAAGAATTGCCTTTGGGGTATCAATTTATTGGTTCTGAAGTATCGATAGGGACCTATGATTCTGAATCTGATTTTTGGGAGATTGCATCCTTGGCTGTTTCTGAAACGGCCACGCTATTGCTTACGGTAGAGGTACAAGATATCGAGGATTATGTGAACCGGGTCAGTTTGGCCTATGTGGATCAATGGGATACCGATGAAAGCAACAATACTGCCGAGGCTTTTGTTGAGCCCAGCTGTTTGGTAGTGTACAATGAATTTTCACCCAATGGCGACGGGGTCAACGATTATTTTAAGATTGATTGTATTTCCCGCTACCCAGGCAATACGCTACAGGTATATAACCGATGGGGAAATATTGTGTTCCAGACAAAATCCTATAAAAATGATTGGGACGGTACGCCCAATGGACGTGCCATGGTTCAACCTGAAGACCAACTTCCAGTAGGTACTTATTATTATGTGTTGGATTTGGGAGATGGTTCGGAACCGCGAACGGACTGGTTGTATTTAAATAGATAAAATGGGGATTGTATCATTAAAATATAGAACAAAGGGATTGAAGCAACTATGTGTGATGCTAGTTGCCTTGTGCTCAATTTCCATATATGCCCAACAGGATCCGCAATTTACCCAGTACATGTATAATACGATGAGCGTAAACCCTGCCTATGCAGGCAACAATGGTCATTTAACAGCTTTGTTGCTGCACCGTTCGCAATGGGTAGGTATCAATGGAGCACCCAACACTCAAGTGTTGGCGGTGGATTCGCCCTTGGAAAACAAGCTTGGGATTGGGGGAATTATCTCTCGTGATGCCTTGGGGCCTTCTTCTGAAATATCGGTGGATGGAAACGTCTCCTATACCATTCAGTTGGATAGTGCCAACAGTAAGCTCTCTTTTGGTATGAAACTGGGTGGCCGCATTTTTGATGTTGATTTCTCTAAAGGCCTTACCGAAGATGCGGATGTGGCTTTTCAAAACAATATAAAAAGCAAGTTCTTCCCTACCATTGGGGCGGGTCTTTATTATGATACGAAGAAAGGGTATTTGGGCTTTGCCATACCCAACTTCTTTTCGCAGAAGCATTACGATGGCGAGGAACAGGAAATTGCCGCCGAACGCTTGCACTACTATTTTATCGGTGGAAAGGTTGTGGATTTGACCCCAGATGTGAAATTGAAACCAGCATTCTTTGTAAAATGGGTGCCTGGAGCTCCAATTATTGCTGATGTTTCGGTAAATGCATTGCTCAAAGAAACTTTCACTTTTGGGCTGGCCTATCGGTGGGACGACTCATTTTCGACTTTGTTGGGTATGCAAATCAACCCTAATTTTAGTGCGGGCTATGCGTATGATCTCACCACATCCAATTTGGCAAGTTATACGGGCGGTTCGCATGAATTATTTGTTCGCTACGAGTTCAAATCTTCCAAAAAACAAAAAGAGGCCCCTACATTTTAGAGCGTACTGTTCTTCCGCTGGAAATAGTCTGTATCTTTAACTTTGCAAACACCGCTAAAATTGTTTCACTATGGAGAGGAATGAGCTGTATCCTGTTTTTTTAAAGGTTTCCAACTTGAATGTGTTGATCGTTGGTGGGGGAAACGTTGGTTTGGAAAAGTTGACATTTTTGCTGAAATCCAGCCCTACGGCCCAAGTACAAATGGTGGCACCCGAGTTTTTACCGGACACCTTGGAACTGGCTAAAAAGCATGATGTGGAAATTACCAAGGATGTGTATGCCGAAAAGTATTTGGAGGGAAAACATATGGTAGTGGCTTGCACGGACAAACCCGAAGTGAACGAGCAGGTGTACCACGATTGTCGAAAGTTGAGCAAACTGGTGAACGTTGCGGACAATCCACCATTTTGCGATTTTTATATGGGTGGAATAGTAACCAAGGGTAATGTAAAGGTGGCTATTTCCACCAATGGAAAGTCACCGACCACCGCCAAGCGGTTACGCCAGTTTTTTGAGGATGTACTGCCCGAAAACATTGACGATTTGGTGAACAACCTCAATGAATACCGAAAGACCTTAAAAGGGGATTTTGAAGAAAAGGTAGAGGCCTTGAACGAGTTCACCAAAGGCTTGGTCAATAAAAAGGATTAAAGTTTACAGTCTTTTCATGGCTTCTATCAAATCGTCCTTTTTTCTTGGTGAAATGTTTACCTGTAAATCATTGTTCATTATTACATAGCCCCCATCGGACTTAATGTATTTTTTCACCTTTTTTAAATTGATAAGGTAGCTGTTATGAACACGCATAAATTGATGTTCAGACAGTAAGTTCTCATATTCTTTCAAGTGTTTGCTTACCAATAGGGTATTGTTGTCCTCAAGAATGAAACTGGTATATGAGCCATCTGCCTTGCATGCTATAATATCATCGATGCCGATAAATTCCATGCCGGCTGTCGTGGCCAAACAGATTTTTTCAGGTCGCACGTTGCCGCGAGAGATACTTTGCATTAAGGTGTCCAATTGCTCTCTATATACGTTGGTATCCATATGAGTTCTGGCTTTTTCCACTGCTTGTTGAAGTTCGTCCAAATCAATGGGTTTGAGCAAGTAGTCCAGAGAACTGAATTTTATGGCTTTGATCGCGTACTTTTCAAATGCAGTGGTAAAAATGACCTCAAAATTCGGTTCTTTTATTTGGTCAAGAACATCGAACCCTACACCTGATTGTAATTCTATGTCCAGAAAAACAATGTCTGGACTGTAAATGGACAAGACTTTTACAGCTTCTTCCACAGAGCCGGCCGTGGCGATTACTTGGACGTCTTTACAAAATTCCTCCAGCATAGATTTTAGGGTTTCCCTGCTATGCTTTTCATCTTCAATAATTACTGCTTTTAAAATCATAGGGTTATTTTTAGGGGTTATTTATTCGTATTATCACTTTGGTGCCACTAGGTAGCCCATTGGAGTCATATTTATCTATAATTTCCACCGAATTTTTATTTTGGTTCTGGGTTTTCAACATTTGTAACCTTTTTTCAGTGATTTCCATACCACGGGACTTATGATCGGTTTTATGGTACTTCACTTTTTTACTGTGTCTGCCAATACCATTATCTTCAATTTCGATGGTACAGTAATCCTCAGTCTTTAAAAAACGAATACATAGATTTTTTTCTCCTTCTTTTTTTCCGATCAATCCATGAATCAAGGCGTTTTCTACAAATGGTTGAATGAGCATTAAAGGAATTTCTATGTTTTTAATATCGAGGCTGTCATCTATTTCCAAGGAATAGTCAAAAGAATTGTCGAATCTTAAAGATTCTAATTCAAGATACGATTTTATGAGGCTTATTTCTTCATCAAGGGTTACAGTGGCCATATGTGAACTCTCAAGAACGTTTCGTGCTAATTTTCCAAATTTTGATAAGTAGGTTAATGCTGAAACTTTGTCTTCTTTAAGTATTAAATGTTGGATAGAGTTGAGGGAGTTGAAGATGAAATGCGGGTTCATTTGTGAACGGAGCGCACTTATCTCTTTAAGAGCCACTTCTTCCTGTAGTTTTAATTTGGCTTCGTATTCCTTCTTGATTTTATAAGCTAATCCCAAAGAGAACAAAAGGATTTCGATTGAGGCACCAAGTATCATCAAATATTGGTTATAGAGGAACAAAAGCCCCAAAGCCCCCAACATATAACAGAAAGAACCAATAACTATGAAGAGCGCCAATCTGTACTTGGCTTTGAATAGAAGGTATAACATGGAAAATATTCCAAACAAAGTCATTACGATTCTTTGGAAGGTCAATATCCTATGTTTAAGCATGAACTGGTTTGATTGGAAAGCCAAATAGTCGGCCAGAATTACCAAAATAAGAATAGGGATTATGGATATAAGTAATACATGAAGCTTGGGATAATTTTTTTTGGTGTTCAAGTAATACATGGCGAAAAGGACATAAAATAGATTGATGACCACCTGTGATATGATGATGATCCAATAACCGGGTTTTGTATCAGGGAATGTTACGGAAATATAGGCACCGCCCAAGTATAAACCAAGAAAGAGGACATAAAGTGAATAGAACAAAAACTCCAACTTCATTACTTTAAAATAAATGACCATGAAGGTTAAAAAGAAAATCAGGCATGCTCCCAAAAAAACTTGATGCAAGGAGATGTCCTTAAGGTCTTTGGAAGTATAGTAATCCAAAAAAAATCGATTGGAATCGTTTGATAAATATTCAAATGTTATGTTCCTTGAGAATGTAAGGACTTTTACTTTAACAAAAAGATATCTTCCTTCTATTAAATCATTGATTCCGAAGAGTACACCATTATTGTATCTGAAAGAAGTCCGGCTCTCTTCACTATCGAACTTTCCTAGAGCTTTTTGCTCAATGGTGCCATTTTTTTGATAGAAAAGCTCAGCTTCCCTAAACTGGATTGTTCTTAACCTCCAATTTTTATGTGTTTTTAGTGTGTCAATTTCATTTTTAAAGTCGAGCAGAATCCAATATGTGGCGTCTAGATTATCTATTGATTGGTCGGTTATGGGAGAAAAGTCAAAATCTTTTTTTAGCAGGTCATCAATTACAAGCTCATTGTCCGTGTCTTTTATAAAAGAGGCGGGAACTGTCTTTGTTTTGCGATCCAAAGAAACGGTTTGTGCAGACAACTGGTTAGCTAAAAGGGTCAGGGTAAAGCATATCCAGAAACACGATGTATTAAATAAAGAAATCAGGACTTCAACAAATGATTTGGTCGATCTTGAAGAAAGAGAAAAAGACAAAACAACCGTAGAGTGGTTTTTTAAAGAGATTATTTTATTGGTTGATCCAAACATTTACTGAGTTAGTATTAAGTAGTAATATTTAACTTTTTTTAAAAAGATTTTTCTTTCATTTATTTGTGAATTTGATTATTATTTATATATTTGAGTTCTTCCGTGAGTTATATTTGGCTCTCTCGATGGAACGAAACAAAAAGAATGCTTCATCGTTTCTCATTGATGTATATCGGTTATTGATATTTTTTCCTGTATAATTTTTAAAATGCCATACTTCGTTATGGCAAAGTATAGTTTTACCTTATTAAATTAAGCATTTTTTGGGGGAAGAGTACACTGCATACCTTTTAAACCGTAAAATTCAATAGCTCTGTGTTTATTGAAAAAGGATTTTTTAGGTTCACAAAGGCGAAAAAATAACTCACCACTTTCTTTTCTTATTTTAACTGTTGCGCAGCATAACCCCATACTTGCTTTCAGCTGAAGAAATTACTAATGGTGAGTTTGTCAGATATATTGTTATAAATTTTGGACTGCACTGCCTTCATCGCCAGAACCGAAGACAAGAACATAATTTGTCTAATGTGCAGCCCAGTATTTAAATACTCAATGGTTAAATCTACATTGCTTTGCTCTAAAAATTTTATGTGATTTGATGTAAGTAGGTTTTGAATTTATGAATAGCCATTTTGGGTTTATTTATTTCTGTTTTGAGTTTCGATTGATTGTAAAATGGGATTCCTGATAACAGGAATTCCCACTTTACATTTACAGGAGAACACTAAATTTTTTTATTGGAATAAAAGGTCAAGCGGAATGATATAACTCTCGTTCTTTAAGTTGGGTCATGGGTATGGCAATCCTTTTTTTCTTGGGTATTTTCGCTATAAAATGACCTTTAAAATCTATTGAGGCAATATTGCTGAAATATCCCAGGACGTCTTCATAGTCATTGATGTTGATACCTGCCTTTGTTAAACCCTTATGTATTGTTGATTTTTGTGGTTTATCATCCCAGTTACCGTATATTCTCTTATCTTTTGATTTAATGATTAAAACTTTTAGCTTTTTCAAATGCCAATTGGGAACATAAAAGTTGGATACACCGTCTTTTATGGATTTAAAGGTTACATAAACTTTGCCCACATTTTTGTACACATTTACCGTATAACCCATTCGTACATTGTTTAACGGTAGTTTAAGGCAAGATTCATCAGATTCCAGATAGAACAATATTGGATTTTTATGAAGTATTTCTTCCGTAATTTGTGGAACATCCAATGTAAAGGACCAACCGGGCAATTGTTCTCGAATATCAAAAGACAATAGCTCCACCGTATTGGGTGGCGTTGGCTTGTAAAATTCCCTATGGTTTTTCATTAACGAGGCTGATTTGTTTAAAAGATAAACAGGGTATCCTATGATTACCGCGGCACAAATCAATGTCCAAATAATGGTCAATAAATGCATAACTAAATTTTTTAATTAAGAAAGTGGGAACTTTAAATCATACCCCAAATAACAAAGAAAAATGCTAGGTTCAGTCTATTAATGGACGGATGAGCCTTCCCAATTGACGGATGAAACTCAATCGATTAAACGCTTGATTTTTTGGGTGAAATACACTTAATCATCAACTGAAAAGATGAAATTGCAGGGCAAAGGCCCGTTATGACCGATTGTAAGAATATTGGTTTTTAAAAATCGAATAAAAAATTGGGACTCTAGGGGTTAAGAATCGTCAGATTTTTCTAATTGACCAATAACGCCCATCACATCATAGTTTGCAATTTTTCTGGTACTGTAATTTCTTTTAATATGATTTATGTATGTGTGAATTTCTAGGGTATAATAGTTTTCAAGTTCAAAAATTGGGTCTTTGGCTATCTCAAGACTGTCGTTTACCTTCTTTTTGCCATAGGATCTTGCATGGTAAACTATTTTGTAATTGTTGTTTTCCTGGTCTATCCATTCAATGGTAACCTCTATAAAATCATCCATCCTTTCCCTTAGTTTATAGGATGCATGTTTTGGTATCTTTCCAAATTCATATTCTGATTTAACTAGATCTAAGATCCATTTTTCTAAAAAATTTCCTTTCATTGTCGATTAAGTTTTAGGTGTTCTGATTTGGGCCCATTACTGAGCTTTTGGTTCAATTTGTTTTTTGAGGTTGGGAGTGTTCCGATAATAATTGATTTTATAAAAATCAATCACATAGGTCTTTTGGTTTATCGGAAACTATGTATGGGAAGGTTGAATAGGAATTTTTATTGATATTATTTAAGCTATTCCATAAATATTATGACTGTTTTTATTCATTGATGTTTAGGGTATTTTTAAACCATTTCAAGGCGTTCATTCGGGCTATGCTACTTTGATTATTATCATCAAAATCAAAACCATGTCCCACCCCTTCATAAATATTGAGCTCCACGGAGGCACCTCTATCTTTTAGAAGTTCAAAAAGGCAAAGGGTGTTTGCGGATAAATATCCATCCTCAGGGATTTGATATAATATTGGGGCATATGGTTGATATATGTTTCCCTCTTGGGCATAATCTCCACATGGGCTTGCCCCCCAATAATTGTAACCGCCAGATCCTCCATAGTAGAAAACGCCACCGGCAAATCCACTCTTAGGTTTTTCGACCGGCGGTAATACTCCCGAGGAGGAGTTGTATTCTTTTCCATCAAAGCTTTGCGTCCATTCCCAGTCATTTGGTGTGGAATCTGTATCGTACAGTGTAGATGCTACAGCACTCGCTCCGTCAGAAAACCCTAATAATCCAACATCCTTAGGTCTTACCAAATTGGACCCATCACTAAGCTTTAGTTTTTTAAGTACCTCTAACATGGCATAGGCATCTTTGGGTCGGATAAATTGAGAGCTTATTTTAAAATTATCCGGAGCTGTTGCCCATTTTCCAGTTCTTGTGGATACACCTCTTCCAGAATAACTGTCGACAAAGGCACCAATTATACAATTTTGATCAAATAGTTCCCGCCACTCATTGTTTTGCCCTGACATTTTCCCACTTGCAGGATCGTGGTTGATCCACATACCATCGGAACCATGCATTACTACAACAGCGGGGTAGTTCTGATGATCACATCCTTTTGGAATAGAAAGGTAAATTGGAATCTGGTAGTTGTCCACCTTGGCATATACTATAGTGTCTATGGTGGACTGCTGCAATACAACTTCTGGACTTTCTAAAGCGGATAGAAATGAATCATCTTGGCCGCAGGACCAGCAACAAATACAAATTATGACGGATAGTAGGTGTAATTTTGATAAAGATTTGGGTAGCATTTTCATAGTGTTGATTTTAATAGGTGCAAGAACAATTTGAAATCCCCTGAAATAGGTCAATACCTAAGGTAACCACATGCGTTCCAGAGGAATATCCCAGCAACTCGTTCATAATAACTTGGTAGGAATATCCAAAGTAAAAATCCCCTTTTTTAAGTCCAATTATTGGAGCCAAATATAGGGGAGACCCCAATTGATCATTTAAAAATCTATAAGTAAAGCCAGCATAGTAATAGTCCAAAAAGTCGAACCATTTAAACTTTGTATTTATATCAGTAATAGATCTTCCGTCACTTTCAAAATATTGGAAAAAAACGGAAGGTTCTATTTCAAAATCAGTCCTTCTATTTTTTCTGAATTTGTATCCAGTATACACATAATAGTTGCGTAAGGTATTGGGTTCAAAAATTGGATCGAACTTTTCAAATTCTTTGTTCAGAATATTGGATACATTCAAACTCAAATAAAACCCGTTGCGTCGATATAAAGTCCCAACGTCAAAATTTGGATTACTGGAAGACCTATCGTTTACAATTGCTAGATCATCGTTTGGATCAAAATTTTCAATGTCAATTCTAAATTGATTTAGATTGAAGGATAGGGCAAAAGAGAAATAATGATCGTCGTACTTGTCAATAGTGAGATGGTGCGCAAAGGAAACTTTCCCACCTCTTTGTTTGGTTTCGCCGTTGGAATCATTATAAATCACCATCCCAATGCCAGATCTATTTCCCAACCTCACATCTGCGGAAAGTGATTGGGTGTCAGGGGCATCCCTGATGCCTACCCATTGGGTCACCCCGTTCATCCTCACTTTAACATAATTTCCAATTCCAGCATAGGTAGGCGACATTAAAAAAGGATTGTCCGATAAATATTGCGACAATTGTGGAATGGTCAATTCCTGTCCTTTCATCAGGAAAAAACTCATACACATTAATAACATTATAATTCTCTTCATCTATTATTCAATTTTATCTATACAATGTAAAATGTCCCACGAATTCACGTCCAGACCCATCATTTAGTTTTACGATATACCAATAATCACCTGATGGCATGGGTTTGGAATCATACTCTCCATCCCAAGAATCCGAAGGGCCAAGAATTTCGATTTTTCTTCCATATCTATCAAATATGTAAGTGTTAATATCGGGGAACAGTTCAGTGTTTCTTGGCGCCCAATAATCGTTTTGTCCATCAAAGTTTGGAGTGAAGAAGTCAGGAATAGTAATCTCCATCAAGTTCATGGAAATACTTTGTACGACTTCGCAACCTTTACTGTCAACTACTCTTACTGTAAAAGTTCCACTTCGATCTATATTAAAGGTGTTTGATGAAGTTCCACCATTATTGTCAAAGTAATAGGTATAAGGAGCGGTACCTCCAGTTACATTCGCAGTGATTTGGTTTATATACTCATTGCTCAACGTCAATTCCAATGGCTCAAAACTTTCAATTTCAAAAGGAATCTCACCTAAGCATCCATTATTATGCAAGATGAACAGACTATGATTGCCCGGGTCTATATTTTCAAAATCAGGACTTAGGATAAAATCATTCGGTTCAGTAGAGTCCAGTGCATATATTATATCATTGCTGATAGATGGGTCGAACAGGGTTACATCAATGGTGTTTGATGGAAGGTTGTCGTCACAGAAATATACAATTTCAATAGAGGCACCAAGATTGGGTCCTCCAGACTGAACATTAAAGCTTGAATTGGATTGACATCCGGTATCATCACTGATAATCATTTCATAATTTCCAGGAGACAAATCGTCTATGGAGAAAGAATTTGAATTGAAAACCATTGGCTCCATGTTGTTGAGTTGAACAGTAACTGGTAAATCTGCATTTCCAATGGCAACGGATACCGAGCCGTTATTACTTTCCCAACAGGTTTCATCCTCAACATTGATGGAAACACTAAACCCAGTAATGGTCACCACGAAGGAGTTCTCCACATCGGGGCAGGAACCTGCTCCGGGACTGAAGACGTATATGGTGGTCGTGGCGGTTATGACATCACCGGCGGAGAGTGCGTTGCCGCCCCCGTTGGGCGCATCGAAATAGTTGCCGTTGGCCAGTGCGGGAAGGATGTAGGAATCACAGGACTCGACATCAGCGGGGGCATCGGCCAAAGGAGTGTTGTTTATGGTCACCACGAAGGAGTTCTCCACATCGGGGCAGGAACCTGCTCCGGGACTGAAGACGTAAATGGTGGTCGTGGCGGTTATGACATCACCGGCGGAGAGT
>NZ_CAMYIC010000027.1 GCF_947258355.1 uncultured Allomuricauda sp. | reverse complement strand
TTTCTATAATGGCTGTTTTGAAACCTAATTGTGATGCCCTGATTGCAGTAACATATCCACCTGGACCACTTCCCAAAACAATTATATCGAACTTGCTCATTAGATTTTGATTTTAGTTGTTAGATTAAAAATCTGCCATTGATTGGCAGGTGCAAAAGTACGCAAATCAATCCCCATTTACCAAGTCGAAAAAAACTCAATTGTAGATTAGTTTGTGAAATCAGGCTTTGCCTTTCCCGAACATCTTTTGATTAAAGGCAGCGGACTGCCCTTTTGGGATGGACAAAGTGTGCCAATCCGATCCCGAAATCATTTTTCCAATAAATACAATTTGTCCCACATGACTGGCATAATGAGCCAACTGCCGATTAATGGCTTCGGGAATGGAGTGTTCTTCTCCACGGATGGTGACTTTATTATCGAAGTTGGTAGAATCTATACTTTTCAATGCATTAAAAAGGCATTTCCATCCTTTCTCCCAAGCCGAGATCATTTCTGCTTTTGAGGTATAGGGTCCTTCAAATTCCATATCTCGCTCTCGCCAAGACTTTTCACCATCTTCTGATAAGAAATTGGTCCAACGGCTCAACATATTGCCTGTAAGATGCTTTACAATAACGGCTATGCAATTATCAGTTTCTGCGTATTTCCAATTAATATCCCTATCTGAGATTTGAGCAAAGGTTTTATCGCCCATACTTTTGTAACGCTGAAACTCAAATGTTACACTTTTCAGATAATTCTCTTGGAAATTCATTTATTCGTCCGAATCAAAATCTATGCTCACAGAATTAATGCAATACCGCTGCCCTGTAGTTTCCTTGGGACCATCGCTAAAAACATGTCCTAAATGACTGCCGCAATTGGCGCATACGGTCTCGGTACGGATCATTCCATGGCTGGTGTCCCGAATATATTCGATCGCTCCTTCAACAGCTTGGTCAAAGGAGGGCCATCCGCAACCACTTTCAAATTTGTGTTCGCTCTCGAACAATTTGGCATTGCATGCTTTGCAGTGGTAGTCGCCATTTTCAAAATGGAGGTCGAACTTGCCAGTGTATGGCCTTTCGGTCCCTTTTTGCCGTAAAACGTAATATTCTTCGGGGGAAAGTTGCTGTTTCCACTCCTCTTCAGTTTTGTTTACGCTGTATTTTTTGTCCATGGAGGTTTTTAAGGCAATTTATTGGTTCTCCGGTATAAAATCAAGGGCAGCCCCATTAATACAATGTCTTTTACCTGTGGTATTACTTGGGCCATCGTTAAAAACATGTCCCAAATGTCCGCCACAAACAGCACAATGCTCCTCGGTTCTCGCCACACCTATTTTGTAGTCTGTGTCAAAAGCTACGTTGCCCTCAATTTCTCTGTCAAAACTTGGCCATCCGGTTCCGGATTTAAACTTATGCTCGCTTTTAAATAGGGGAGTGCCACAGCCTGCACAAACATAGGTGCCTTTTTCTTTGTTATCCAACAATTCGCTGGAAAAAGCATTTTCCGTTGCGGCTTTTCGGAGTACATAATACTCCATATCGGTTAGTTCCGCTTTCCATTCGGCATCGGTTTTATTTACTTTAAAGGTCTCCTGTGCAGTTTCCTTTTTTTCTTCCTGTGAAGTTCCTTTGCATCCGGCGAATACTACCAGAAACAGTAATAGCAATTTTTTTCCCATTCTTTACTTTTATGTGTTTGGACGTAATTAAATTGAATTCCTTTCAAAAAAACCCAATAAAAAAAGTCCCATTGATTATCAATGAGACTTAAGATACTATTTTTAAAGTATTTAGTTAATATCCAACTTTGTAATCTGTTCTTCATTAATTTGGAGAGCGGACATTACGCTTTCTATATTGGAAGCATCAAAGTCAGTAGATTCTGCATATTCACTGGGTACAAAAACAATCCTGAAAAGCTGATCGTCCGTAAAATCCGTACTTAAATTCGATAGATCAAAATTTCCATCAATAAATAATTCCAAATCCACAAAGGTGTGGGCAAAGACAAATTGAATTGTACCTTCATTTAAAAAATAATTTTGTGGTATTTGTGTCCATGCATCTGCGGTGGATCCATCGTTAAGGTCAATAACCCCATCGTGTCTGTATACCAAAACAGCATCAGATTCAAATACTTCAAAGTTGGTGACATCGGAAAAAGTAATCAAGGTGCTGAAAAGATTTGCTTGGGCATCGTAACCAAAGTTTACGCCTTCAACCTCTACAACCTGTCCCTGTATGCCTGGAGCTCCTGGAGGCCCTTGTGGACCTATGTCCCCGTCAAAACCAGGAGGACCTTGTGGTCCTTCACAGGCCGCGAAAACAAAAACAATTACTGCTCCTAAAATTGTACTAAATTTATTCATGATTTTGGATTTTTGATTTGTGTTCATTTTGTCTGTTGATGCAATAAAATCAAAAAGCGTTCCATTTTTAAAAAAATGTTGTTTTTAATGCCAAACCTGTTGCCATAATCGTATTCTTGCCTAAAGATGCTTATTATTGTATAGTACTAAACCCGCGTATATGTCCAAGGTAATTCCACATAGCTTTTTTACAGATTTTGATATTGACCTTTTTAAGGGAGGGAAACACTTTCGCCTTTACAACAAATTGGGGTCGCACCTCACCGAAGTAGACGGTGTTAAGGGAACCTACTTTGCTGTTTGGGCTCCGAGTGCAAAATCGGTAAGTGTTATTGGTGATTTTAATTATTGGACCGTCGGTGAACATGAATTAAATGTTCGTTGGGACAGCAGTGGAATTTGGGAGGGATTTATTCCAGGAGTGGATAAAGGAACCAAATACAAGTATAAAATACAGTCCAACAACAACGATATTTGGACTGAAAAGGCTGATCCGTTCGCACGGTTTTGCGAACAACCACCACAAACCGCATCCTTGGTTTGGGACGATACTTATGAGTGGAAGGACAAAAAATGGATGCAAACCAGAGAAGAAAAGAATAGCCTGGACAAACCTTTTTCGGTTTATGAAGTGCATCTTGGTTCATGGAAGAAAAAAAATGGATGGGAATCACTCAGTTATTTGGAAATGGCGGAGCAGCTGGCAGACTATGTCGAGGAGATGGGCTTTACCCATATAGAGTTTATGCCCGTTATGGAATATCCCTATGACCCTTCTTGGGGCTATCAAATCACAGGGTATTTTGCACCAACATCGCGATTTGGAAAGCCTGAGGATTTTAAAGTGCTCGTGGATGCTTTGCACCAACGAGGTATCGGGGTTATTTTGGACTGGGTGCCTTCTCATTTTCCAGAAGATGCACACGGACTTGGCTTTTTTGATGGGTCGCATCTGTATGAGCATCCGGACAGGCGAAGAGGATATCACCCCGACTGGAAGAGTCTCATTTTCAACTACGGAAGAAACGAGGTGAGAGCTTTTTTGATCAGTAATGCTATTTTTTGGCTCGATCAATATCATGCAGATGGATTAAGGGTAGATGCCGTTGCTTCGATGCTGTACCTGGATTATTCCCGAGAAGACGGGGAATGGGAGCCCAACATGTACGGTAATAACGAGAACTTGGAAGCTCTGTCCTTTTTGCGGGAGATGAACCAAGAGGTATATGCCAGTTTTAAAGGAGTACAGACCATTGCAGAGGAATCCACAGCATTTTCCGGTGTTACGAAACCGGTGCATTTTGGTGGATTGGGCTTTGGCATGAAGTGGATGATGGGATGGATGCACGACACTTTGGAGTTCTTTAAAAAAGACCCGATACACCGTTCGTACGATCTAAATATGATCAGTTTTAGCCTTACCTATGCCTTTACCGAAAACTTTATGCTTCCTTTTTCGCATGATGAGGTGGTTTATGGCAAGCAATCACTGCTCTACAGGATGCCCGGGGATGAATGGCAGCGATTTGCCAACCTAAGATTACTCTTCGGATATATGTTCACGCACCCCGGAGGAAATCTATTGTTTATGGGAGGGGAGTTCGGACAATCATCTGAGTGGAACTTTCAAGAAAGTCTGGAGTGGCATCTAACACAGTACGATTTTCATTCCGGTATACAAGAAGTCATCAAGGATTTAAACAAGTTGTATAAAAACAATCCAGCCTTGTATGAAAAACAGTTCAGCCCGGAAGGTTTTCAGTGGATTGAATATAATGATCAGGAAAATACGGTAATATCATATCTAAGAAAGGGTAAGGACCCTAAAGATGATTTGATCATTGTATGCAATTTTACTCCCATGCCCAGAGAAAACTATAGATTGGGAGTTCCAAAAACAACGACCTTAAAATTGCTCTTTAATAGCGACGATAAAAAATACTCGGGCAGCGGTATGGGCAAAAAAACAATGAAACCTTCCAAAACATCGTGGAATGGTCAAAAGCAATCCGTATTAATGAACTTGCCACCACTGAGTGTTGTCGTGTATAAATAAAAACGGAACTAAAACGTTGTAGTTAATTGCTTTTCAAAACATATTTTTATTTATTCAGGCTTTTGTGTTTCTTTTGTGAGCCTCAATCAATTATAGATGATAACCAATACCGAGATTGCTAAAACCGGGAACCAGTTCCCGAATCATATAGTCGATTTTAAACAAGAAAACGACAAGTTATACTTTACCACCCAAAACGGGGTTATTTTACAGGTTACTATTTTACGCGACAGTGTCGTGAGATTTAGGTATGCCACCGAGTATGTTTTTGAACCGGATTTCTCTTACGCCATAAGTGAAGATGTTAATCTCGGCTACAACGAACTTATCATAGAAGACGAGATCCCGGAATATGTGATCACGACCTCAAAAATCAAGATATACATCAACAAGACCAACCTTAAGGTACAGATTGTTGATATGGACGATGTGATTCTGGCGGAGGATGAACTTGGTTTCCATTGGGAGGAGAATTTTGACTACGGTGGTAATGTGGTGAAAATGAGTAAAGTTTGCCATTCCGGTGAGAGTTATTATGGAATGGGGGATAAGGCTTCACATACCAACCTTAAAGGAAAAAGGGTGAACAATTGGGTAACTGACTCCTATGCATACGGAAAGGACCAGGAACCGTTGTACAAATCCATTCCTTTTTACATTGGACTTAAAGAAAGCAAAGCATACGGCATATTTTTCGATAACTCATTCAGTACTTATTTCGACTTTGCCGGGGAAAAACGAAATGTGACCAGTTTTTGGGCCGATGGAGGTGAAATGAACTATTATTTCTTTTACGGCCCCGAAATGAAGGAGGTTGTGGAATCTTATACTGATCTAACCGGTGTTCCAGAACTTCCACCTCTTTGGGCCCTAGGCTTTCACCAATCCAAATGGAGCTACTACCCTGAGAAAAAAGTGAAAGATATTGCCTCGACCTTCCGAAAATTGAATATTCCATGTGACGCCATTTATTTGGATATTGATTACATGGAAGGTTTTAGGTGTTTTACATGGGATAACAAACATTTTCCCAACCCCAAAAAAATGATCGAGGAGCTTGAAGAAGATGGTTTTAAGACCATTACCATGATTGACCCCGGTATTAAGATAGACCGTGATTATTGGGTATATCAACAAGCCATGGACCATGGGTTCTTCTGTAGAAGAGCTGATGGCCCTCATTTTAAAGGCAAAGTATGGCCAGGTGAATGTAAATTTCCAGATTTCACAAATCCTGAAGTCAGGGAATGGTGGGCTGACCTTTATAAGGAAATGATCGCCGACATGGGCGTGAGTGGAGTCTGGAACGATATGAACGAACCTGCCGTTATGGAAGTGCCAACCAAAACCGCTAATTTGGATGTGCGCCACGATTACGATGGACATCCTTGCAGCCATAGAAAAGCGCATAATGTGTATGGTATGCAAATGGTTCGTGCCACCTACGAAGGGGTCAAGAAGTTTATGTTTCCGCGTAGACCTTTTGTACTTACCCGTGCTGCATATTCTGGAACCCAACGCTATTGTGCCACATGGACAGGAGATAATGTTGCCACATGGGAACATTTGTGGATTGCCAATGTACAGATGCAACGCATGTGCATGAGTGGATACTCTTTTGTGGGTTCGGATATTGGCGGATTCGCGGAGCAACCCAATGGTGAATTATTTGCCCGTTGGATGCAATTGGCCGTTTTTCATCCATTTTGTAGGGTGCATTCAAGTGGTGACCACGGAGATCAGGAGCCTTGGTCTTTCGGAGATGAGATTACGGACATAGTCAGAGATTTTATTGAGCTTAGGTACCAGCTGATGCCCTACCTCTATACCATGTTCTACAATTACATTAAAGAAGGTTTCCCAATGCTTCAATCCTTGGTTTTTTACGACCAAGAAGATCCTCAGACACATTTCCGTACAGACGAGTTCATATTTGGAAAACAAATGTTGGTATGCCCTGTTCAAGAACCTAATACACAAGGTAGAAGAATGTATTTTCCAAAAGGGAACTGGTACAACTACTGGACAGATGAACTTTTGGAGGGAGGAGTAGAACGTTGGGTTCCTGCTGAAATTCATAGGGTGCCTTTGTTTGTTAAAGAAGGAGCCATGATTCCTAAATATCCTGTACAGCAATACATTGGTGAAAAAGAGATAGAAAAGCTGAACATTGATGTTTATTTTAAGGAGGGTACGGAAAACTCGAAGGTCTATGAAGACCAGCAGGATGGCTATGATTATAAAAAAGGAAGATATAGCCTGCGCCGTTTCAAACTAACGGGAAAAGAAAACGAACTTATTATTCAACAGTTCAAGGATGGTAACTTTATTACGCCTTACGATAATTTTAAAATGACATTCCATGGGCTTCCGTTTACCATAGAAACCGTGGAGCTTGATAACGAGGAAGTTGATTTAAAGGATATCAAGCTAAATGGTAATAACTCCATTGAGGTGAGCAAGGATTTCACAGAGCTCCATATTTTCGGAAAATAAATTTTTGTAATTTTCATAGGACAAAAACACGATTTACCAGATGAAAAAGATTAGCCTTACTTTGTTGGTATTTATGGCAGTATTGGCCTGTAAAACCAATCCGTTTACAGGGAAAAGTACTTTGAATGCATTTCCAAATAGTCAAATTTTTCCATCAGCCTTTGCACAGTACGATCAATTTTTGGAAGAAAATAATGTAGTTACGGGCACTTCAGATGCCGAGATGATCACAAGGGTAGGGCAACGTATTGCTTCCGCTGCGGAACGGTGGTTGGATGCCAATGGTTACCCAGGCTACCTTAAGGATTACCAATGGGAATATAATTTGGTACAGGATGAAACCGTAAACGCATGGTGTATGCCCGGCGGGAAGATTGTCTTTTATACAGGTATTCTACCCATAACTCAAAATGAAACAGGGGTGGCCGTAGTTATGGGCCACGAGGTGGCACATGCCCTGGCCGATCATGGGGCACAACGCATGACCGCTGCATACGGGCAACAAATTGGGGCCCTTTTGGGAAATGTGGCCATTAAGGACGAGGAAAAAAGAAACATGTTCAACCAGGTATACGGCGTTGGTTCTACAGTTGGGGTGATGTTGCCCTTTAGTAGAAGCCACGAAACCGAGGCTGATAGGATTGGTCTTCAGATCATGGCGATTGCCGGGTACAATCCTGATGAAGCAGCTAAACTTTGGCAACGAATGAAAGCTAAGTCTGGAGGACAGGCACCTCCGGAATTTTTGAGCACGCACCCATCCAACGATACGAGAATCAGTAATTTGACCGCATGGGCGCCTGCAGCAAAACAAGAAGCACGAAAATTTGGAGTAACATCCTTCAAATAGGTAATAGAACAACAAATTAAAAATGTCACTTTGAGCCAAACGAGAAATCCGATGAATACGAAAGGGTTTTTCAATGGGGTTCAAAGTGACATTTTTTGTAACTAATTAGTATGGCGCAGACACTGGCATTAAAAGGAAGCAAGAAACTGTTGAATGCCTGGGCATTTTACGATTGGGCCAATTCGGTGTATAGCTTGGTGATTTCATCTGCTATTTTCCCACTTTTTTATGGTTTATTGTTTCGAACCGCCGGAATCGAGGAGGTAAACATCTTTGGCGGCGAAATAGCCAGGGCGCCCTTGATCAGTTATGTCACATCTTTGGCCTTTGTTTTTATAGCTATTGTAACCCCACTTGTTTCTGGCGTGGCGGATTATTTAGGGAACAAAAAAGTGTTCCTCAAGTTCTTCTGCTATTTGGGGGCCATATCCTGTATTGGATTATACTGGTTCTCTTTGGAACACATCTATTTTGGACTGGCCTGTTACTTTTTTGGACTTGTAGGG
The DNA here is from genome assembly GCF_947258355.1 of uncultured Allomuricauda sp. GTDB lineage: Bacteria > Bacteroidota > Bacteroidia > Flavobacteriales > Flavobacteriaceae > Flagellimonas. The sequence continues at coordinate 23,975 of NZ_CAMYIC010000027.1, read as the reverse complement.
TTTTGGGTAAGTTTTGCCATTAACAATTCATATTTGCCTGACATAGCCTTCCCTGAACAACAAGATCGGATAAGTGCCAAAGGTTTTTCCCTTGGTTATATCGGTAGTGTGATTTTATTGTCTTTAAACCTTGGTATGATTATGTTTTTGTCCCCTTGGATTAAATCGTTGGGGATCGAAGAAATCAATGGACTGCCACTTGAGATTATGATGATGAAATATTCATTTATCATGGTGGGTATTTGGTGGGCCCTCTTCAGTCAGTATACTTTCAAGCATTTGCCCAAGGGTTTCAAAAAGGAAGGGGAGCGCCATCACATTATTTTAAATGGCTTTAAAGAATTAAAGCTGGTCTGGCATCAGCTGGGTGAGAACAGAAAGTTAAAACGCTATTTGGGTGCATTTTTCACTTATAGTATGGCTGTACAAACCATTATGCTGATAGCTACTTTTTTTGGAGAGGAAGAAATAGATTGGGGTACTCCAGAGTTTAGACAATTTGGTTTGATAGCGAGCATTTTAATTATTCAATTGATTGCAATAGGTGGGGCATATTTAACAGCTTACCTCTCAAAGAAGTTGGGTAACATTAGAACTTTGATATGGGTTAATGTTATTTGGGCTATACTTTGTGTTTACGCTTATTTTCTAGAGACACCTACTGACTTTTTTATCGCTGCTGGATTGGTTGGTATTGTGATGGGAGGAATTCAAGCACTTTCCCGTTCCACATACTCTAAGTTTTTACCCGAGACTACCGATACCACTTCATTTTTTAGTTTTTATGATGTTGCCGAAAAAATTGGAATCATTATAGGTACCTTTATGTATGGTATTATATCGCAACTAACGGGAAGCATGCGCAACAGTACTATATTTTTGGGACTCTTCTTCCTGATAGGCATTTTCCTATTGTTACGGGTAAATAGGGTGAAAACATCCAATTAACACATAAAAAAGCCCTGATATCCTCAGGGCTTTTTCAGTCTTTGATTGATGATAAACTCTGTATTATCCTTTGGTTACGTCTCCAGAACCAGAGGTTTTGGAGTTGATTTTTTTAGGATTTCCACGGTAATGAATGTCTCCAGAACCAGATACCCTCGCTTCAAGGGATTGGTTGGCCGTAACCTTGATGTCAGCTGAACCTGAAACTGTAGCCTTTACAAAATCAGCTTCTAAATCATAAGCTTTGATATCTCCAGAACCTGAAACGGTAACGGTTAGGTCAGTTGCTCTTCCAGATAGGTTGATGTCACCGGAACCAGATAAAGAAGCATCCAATTCGTCGGCATCTAACATGAGCGTAACATCCCCTGATCCTGACATGGCAGCGCTAAAGTGGTCGGCCTTAATCATTGTTTTTCCTACCAAGTCACCTGATCCCGAAAGGCTAACTGAATGAACCGACTCCACAGGTACTGTAACATGAATACCGCTTTTCCAGTTGGAAGGTTTCAAATTGACCCCTTTTTCCTTTTTGATCACCAATTTCCCATTTTTAACCTCGGTCTTAATGTACTCCAGCAGATTGGATTCTCCTTTAAGGGTGATTTCTCCTTCGGTTCCCGATACCAGTTCCACATCAAACCATCCTGCCATAGCAACCTCGTCATAGTCCCCGACAGAACGCTCAATGGTGACGACATCGCCATTTCCTTTAACTCTTTTTCCCCATTGGGCATTGGTACAGGCAATCATTCCTAATGCCAATGTAAATGTGATAAGTTTTTTCATGATCTTGTGTTTAAATAGTTTTTGATTTGATGTTAATTCTGATAAAAAGATATGCCACCGTAGTCACTGGTAATACTGACCCTGTTTCCAGAATTTGCTTGCCCGTAGTAACCACTATAGTATTTTTCGTTGGATTTTTCTTTACTAATGTTGATTTCAAAATCGTCCTTGCCACTTACTCCGGCATATTCTGTTGAGATTTCAAAATCAAAATGGTAATCGGTATCATAACCTATTTTAATACCGGTATAATCCGTACGGATCTCCACATTGCCGGCATCGGGTGCCAAACGGTCTATTTTTATGGAGCCATAGTCACTGGTAATGGCCACGTTTCCATGTACATTACCTAATTTGACGCCAATGTAATCTCCGTTACCATCCACATTTTTTACATTTCTTACATCAATGGAGCCATAGTCACTGGAATATTCAAGATTTTCCATTTCTTCGACCACTGCATTGGTGTAGTCTGCTTTTATAATTAAGTTGCCTGCCTTCTCAATCGTAAAACCGGAGTAATCCGCTACAATTTCAGCACTGTTCACATAATCAAAAGTGGAGCGGGAGGTATAGTCGAACCTGAGTTCGTTGTTACGCCCACGTAGCTCGCCTATTTCCAATTTACCATAATCACAGCTTATTTTGGCATGGCCATCAACACGATCCAAGATAATGCTTCCGTAGTCGTTGCTTAGGTTAACACTGTTCTTCACAGGCAATTTTATAGTGTAATTTACCTGTACGCTTACTTTTTTGCGTTTTCCCCAACTCCATCCCCAGCTATTACTGCGGTTTCCAAAATCTGTTTTGGCGGATACCATGCTGGAACTGTTCTCAAAATCCACGTTGATTTCGTCCAATCGTTCCTGTACACGGTCTTCGTCGTTTCCATTGGTTTTTATATGTACCTCGATTACAACGCGGTTTTCGTTCCAAGAAGTTATGTTGAGGTTACCGTAGCTGTTGTTTACCTTCAATAAGGCATCGGAGTTAACATTGTACTCCTTTTTTATGGTTTTTTCCTTGGTATACCTGCCATTCAACTTATCGTTGTCCACATGGGCGCCAGCGACAAGGGGAATCAAAGCCAAGGCGAAAAAGATGTATTTAAATTGTAAAGCTTTCATCATTTTGTGATTTTAAATTCTTAATGTTTTCTATTTGGCTCAAAACTTCTTTCAAAAGGTCGATACGTGTTTGGAAATTGGTGATCATCGCGCTCAAGATGATTTTGCTGTCACCACCATTTACCAAATCCTGCTCAAGGGATTGGTAATCTTTGTCCAACCGTTGTAGCTGTGTCAAGGTGTCATCCACCAACTGAGCTGTCTCAGGTGTTTTTTCTTCCTTGAGTACCTCTACCTGTTGCTCAATAAGGTTGGCAAAGTAGAACTCGGTTTGGGAAACTTCCGGGGCAATTTTCACCACCTGTTGTTTAATGTTGGGCTGAGGTCCAAAGGCCTGATATCCCAAAATCGCCACCAAGGCAATGGATGCTGCTATGGACAAAGTTTTCCACCAAGATGCTTTCTTTTTGTTTAGGGCAATGGTGCCCTGGTTTTGGTTCAATTTTTCCAAAAACCGTTCTTGGTGTCCGCTTTGTGGCTCGGCTACATCGAACTCCCCTTGGAGTCTCTCAAACAAACTATCTAAACTATCCTTGCTCATAACTAAACATTTACGGTCAACTTTTTTCTCAGGCTCTGTTTGGCCCTCGAAATCATGGTTCTACAATTAGCATAGCTAATGTTCATTATTTCACTTATTTCTTCGTAATCGTACCCTTCTATTAAATGTAAGGTCAAAGAAACTCTGTAATTGTCTTTCAAACTTTTCATGGTTTCCATCACTTTTTGAGCCTTCAGTTCTGTGTAACCATTTTGATCCGAAGCAACTCCATCATTATCTTCGACCTTGTACATTACATCATCCAAATCAGTAGCACGTTTTTTCTGCTGCTTTTTGTATTGATAGATACTGTTATTGATCACAATCCGCTTTAACCATGCCCCAAAGGCGACGTCTCCTTTAAAGGTGTGCAGTTTGGTAAATGCGCTCAGGAACGATTCCTGCATCACATCCTCGGCTTCGGCAGTGTGTTTTACAATCCTGAAAGCGGTGTTGTACATCGCCTTGTAATAGCGGTTATAAATCTCTAACTGCGCACTTTGTTTGCCCTGCATGCACAATTTGAGCAGTGTGTCAATATGTTCATTTTGTTGGCTCAAAAAATGAATGGTTTGTCTTATAGATTACCCAATTTACCATTTGTTACACTTTTTTCTTAAAATTTGATTTTTAATGGCACAGGAATTGCCAATTAATGGATGATAATAAGCCTTTGTATCCCTGTAAACATTGATTTTGAGGGATTTGAGAAGGCTTGAATGTTGAATAAAAATGCTGGTCTATTGTCCATTCTGACAAAATGACCGAAAAGATGATATGGGAGAGATGAAAATTACCAAATTTGACAATATAGATCTGCAAGGGCTTGATGAAGATGCGGAATTGATTCCGTTATTGACTCCAGAGGACGAAGAACAGATGAACAGGGAGAGCTTACCGGAAACATTGCCGGTATTGCCGCTCAGAAACACCGTTTTGTTCCCTGGCGTTGTTATCCCCATTACCGCTGGGAGGGATAAATCCATCAATTTGATCAAGGATGCCAATAATGGCTCCAAGACCATTGGTGTGGTTTCCCAAAAAGATGAAAGTGTCGAAAACCCAGGTCCAGAAGATATCAATACCATGGGGACTGTTGCACGTATTTTACGGGTGCTTCAAATGCCAGATGGGAACACTACCGTGATCATTCAAGGAAAGAAACGGTTCAAAATAGATGCTGTGCTTACCGAGAAGCCTTACATGACGGCCAAGGTCAGCGAGGCCAAGGAAGAACGTCCCGATGAAAAAAGCAGTGAATTTGAGGCGATAATAGATTCCATCAAAGAACTGGCCTTTAAGATTATCAAGGACAACCCCAATATTCCGAGCGAGGCCACTTTTGCCATCAAGAATATTCAGAGCAATTCGTTCCTGATTAATTTTGTATCGTCCAACCTAAATTTAGGGGTAAACGAAAAGCAACAACTTTTGGAAATGCCAAATCTTCAGGAAAGGGCTTTGGCCACCTTGAAGTACATGAACCAAGAGCTTCAAAAGCTGGAATTGCGCAACGATATACAGAGCAAGGTCCGCAGTGATATGGACCAACAACAACGCGAATATTTCCTTCACCAACAAATGAAGACCATCCAAGAGGAACTAGGTGGACTGTCTTACGAGGAAGAGGTGGATGAAATGGCGGAAAAGGCCAAAAAGAAAAAGTGGAGTAAAAAAGTGCAGGAGCATTTCGAGAAGGAACTCTCCAAAATGCAGCGCATGAACCCACAAGTGGCCGAGTATTCCATCCAAAGAAATTATTTGGACCTGTTGTTGGATTTACCATGGAACGAGTATTCCAAGGACAAATTCGATTTGAAACGGGCCCAAAAGATTCTGGACCGTGATCACTATGGTCTGGAAGATGTAAAGCGCCGAATCATTGAATACTTGGCGGTCTTGAAATTGCGAAACGATATGAAATCGCCCATCCTATGTTTGTACGGACCTCCCGGTGTGGGTAAAACCTCCTTGGGGAAATCCGTGGCAGAGGCCTTGGGTAGGGAATATGTACGTATGTCCTTGGGTGGACTTCGTGATGAGGCTGAAATCCGCGGACACCGAAAAACATATATTGGTGCCATGCCGGGTAGGATTATTCAGAGTTTGAAAAAAGCCGGAACATCCAACCCTGTATTTATTTTGGATGAGATAGATAAATTAGCCAGCAGCCATCAAGGAGACCCTTCTTCAGCTATGTTGGAGGTGTTGGATCCCGAACAGAACAGCGACTTCCATGACAATTTCTTGGAAATGGGCTATGATCTTTCCAAAGTAATGTTCATTGCCACAGCAAATAATCTTTCCACCATACAGCCTGCTTTGCGTGATCGAATGGAAATCATCAATGTAACAGGTTATACCATTGAGGAAAAGGTGGAGATTGCAAAACGACACCTATTGCCCAAACAGTTGGAGGAGCATGGATTGGCCAAAAAAGATTTGAAGATCGGCAAGCGCCAATTGGAAAAAATTGTTGAGGGATACACTCGCGAATCCGGGGTGCGAAGCTTGGAAAAACAGATTGCCAAGGTGGTGCGGTACGCTGCCAAATCCATTGCGATGGAAGAGGAGTACAATGTAACCTTGACCAACGAGAATATTGAGGAGATTTTAGGCCCGGCCCGATTGGAGCGCGACAAGTACGAAAACAACGATGTCGCAGGTGTGGTCACAGGTTTGGCCTGGACCAGCGTAGGTGGGGATATTTTGTTCATCGAATCCATTCTTTCCAAAGGAAAAGGAACCATGAATATTACCGGTAACCTTGGAAAGGTCATGAAGGAATCCGCCACAATTGCCATGGAATACATCAAATCCAATGCGGATGAATACGGTATCGATTCCAGTGTGTTCGACAAGTATAACGTGCATATTCACGTACCTGAAGGTGCAACGCCAAAAGATGGTCCAAGTGCAGGTATTACCATGTTGACCTCGTTAGTATCGCTTTTCACACAACGTAAAGTGAAAAAGAGCTTGGCTATGACGGGCGAGATTACCCTACGTGGGAAAGTATTGCCGGTTGGGGGAATCAAAGAGAAAATCTTAGCGGCAAAAAGGGCACGTATCAAGGAAATTATTCTTTGTGCAGACAACAAAAAGGATATTGAGGAAATCAAACCAGAATATTTGAAAGGACTTACCTTCCATTATGTTACCGATATGAGCGAGGTTATTGATATTGCCATAACCAAGCAGAAAGTGAAGAATGCAAAGACGCTTTAAATGACTTTGGTCATAACGGCATAATACCTTTTCTGCCTATTTTTGGTGTATGGGAAAAATAACGATAGCAATTGATGGATATTCCTCTACGGGGAAAAGTACCATCGCCAAACGATTGGCCTCCACCTTGAATTATATTTATGTGGATACAGGTGCTATGTACCGTGCCATAACCCTATTTGCTCTGCAACAAGGCATCATAAATGAAAAAGGAGAGGTGGACGAAGCTGCTTTGATAGATAAGTTATCCGAAATTCACCTCAAATTTGTACCCAATAAGGAAACCGGCCGTTCCGAAATGGTTTTGAACAATGAGAACGTGGAAAGGGAGATTCGTTCCATGCGGGTTTCAAGTTTTGTGAGCAAGGTAGCCGCCGTTAAGGAAGTGCGTGAAAAGTTGGTGAAAATCCAACAAGAAATGGGTAAGGACAAAGGAATAGTGATGGATGGCCGTGATATTGGCACTGTTGTTTTTCCAGATGCAGAGCTGAAACTCTTCATGACGGCCTCTCCCGAGACCCGAGCTGCCCGACGCTACAAGGAATTATTGGAAAAAGGGGAGGAAGTCACCTATGCCGAAGTACTTAAAAATGTCGAGGAACGCGACCGAATTGATTCTACCCGTACCATATCACCATTGACCCGTGCCAAAGATGCCATTGAGTTTGACAATAGTGATATGGGGCTAGAGGAACAGTTTGAACGTATCCACGATTTCTCTCAACGGGTGATTGCGAAAGAAAAAGTATAGATATTACGATGTACTACTTCCTTCAAAGTGACTCCATAAGTTCAAAACAGAGCTGGTCGATATGTATCATAGGGTCGCCAAGTGCAGAAACGTTGGATAGTACAATTATCCCATTTTTATTTACCGTGTTCAGTACCATACAGGAAGTATAACCGCCCGTTCCACCATTATGCCAAATCCAATTTTCTCCTGATGGCCCCTTTCGCATGTGCCATCCCAATCCTATACTGGATGTATCGTTCATGGTATGGGTCTTGGTTCGTGTCAATGCCAAAGTTTTATTTTCATCATCAAATTGCGCCAAAACAAATTTGGATAGGTCTTCTGCAGTAGAAATAATATCCCCTGCACCGGATAGCGAAGCCAAGTTCCAATTTTTCACAGGCTTTCCTTCAGGACTTTGTCCTTGGACCAAAAAAGTGGATACATTGTCACTCCCAATAGTGCTGTTGGGCATATTATATTTTGAAAATATTCTTTCTTGGAACAATTGCTTCAAGGGCTTTTTTCCAATCTTTGATAAGGTATGGCCCAAAAGTCCAGCTCCTAAATTGGAATACTCATATGTGCCATCCTCATCAAAAGACAATTCCATTTCATTGGATAAATAATGTGTAAGCTTTTCTGAAGTATAGGTTGCGAAAGGGTCTTGGTTACTTATATCAAAATCAAAATTTGAAGGCATTCTTGGAAGACCTGATGTATGGTTTGCCAAGGTTTTAAAGGTAACTTCCTGTCCTTCATTAAACTCAAAATTGTAATAGGGATTGATGGGGTCGTCCAGTTGTACTTTGTTTTCTAAAACGAAATCGGCAAGAAGGGTACTGGTGAATACTTTGGTGATTGATCCAATTTCAAATGCATTTTGTTGATTTTGAACGGTAAATATAGTGTCGTTCCTTTTTTCTACACCGTAGAACTTGACCTTGCCATTTTCTATTAAGGCAAAGGCGAGTTGGGTGTTGTTTGGAAATACCTTGGTATGGTCAAAGATCAGTTCCGATAAGTCTTTCGTGATACTTTCTTTACCAATGGTTTGATTATTGACCGTTTTGTTTGTCTGCGAATTCCCGCAACCAAAAAACAAAATAAGGATTGGGAAAAATAATAAGACTGAATTTTTCATGGTTTTTCGTTTCGGTATGTGCATACTTTCTTGTTTTAGTTTCTTGTGCCGATTAACCCCTAGCAATGTCGTTTATATTTTGGATGCCTTACATTAATTATGATAATCTTTCATAATCAAAAAGACGCCCTTAGGACGCCTTTTTTACATATTGTTAGTTTGAACTTATCCACGATTATCCCAAAACTTTGGTTGTAAAAGTGGAGTGGGAAATAGTTGGATTTTTTGGTTTGCAGGCTATAACTGCAAGTTAAATGAAACCGAAATTCCCTGACCAAGACCGCTTTCTTCCTTTAATGTTCCATTACCAAAAATGTCACTTTCTGTTTTTTCCCAGTCTGTTATTTGTCCACCCAAGCGCTGTCCATCCTTGACAAAATCGAACTGCAACTTGCCGTTGTATTCGAAAATGGCAAAGATTAATCCATCGTTATTGCTATCGGCAACGTCAGTTTTGTCAGAGTAAACAGTTAGCCCGTTATTTTCATCCAAATGGTAGCGCACATCCACTTCGTAATTCTCACTACCGATTTCGGCAGTCAATTTAGTTTCCTTCATGCCTTCTTTAGATGGATTGCCTCCACAGGCATAAATAATAATTGTTATGATCAGGAATAATAAATTTCTCATAGTTAAATTAATTACAGTTGTTAATGATTTGTTGTGCAATTTCTTTGGCAATTCGGATGTCTTCATCTGAGTCATCAGAGACATCTGTGGTTATTTCAAACATAGTATCTCCATGTAGTACTTTTAAATTATAATAAATCATTCCGCTGGCCTTCTGAACCGACCCAAAAGCACTGCTGCCGATACCACTAACCTTGTTTGATGTCTGCTTGTCTACCATAGACTTAAGCGCTTCAGCAGATTTTTTATTTACTTGGTCTGAAGTTTCTTGCGCTTGATCTATTTTAGATTTTGTCTGCTCTTTTTCTTGTTTCGTTTTTGGACCATAGGTGTAGTCGAAATATTCAAGGGCCGACTGATTTTTTTTATTTCCGATCAAATCTATTCTACCGATATTAATACTATTTTTTAGGGGTACCGTCTGGGAGATGGTACGGTCACCAACCTTGACTTCCATTGTCATAGTACGCTCTTGCATTGGCTCCCACTTAAACAACACAGTAGAGTTTGCTGCCCTACTGGATTTGTTTTCCTCAAATTCGATATTATCGACACTTATGCCAACAATACTGGCCACCTGCTCTTTGTTGATCATCTTTTCTATCTCATTTTTTTCAATTAGGTCGGAAAGACATGAACTGTTAATTGACTTTTGATTCGAAGATGTATCATCTGCTTTGTTCTTAGGTGTTTTATTTCCACAACCCAAAAGGGTTATGGTAATTAAAACGAAGACTATTTGTTTCATAGTTATTGGATATATAGATTTATTTTTCTATCAATTTGTTTTTTAGATATGGAATTAATTTTATTCTCGACAAGGATGCAAACACAAAATATCTTAGAGTACAGACATCTCTGGGGATGGCCTATAACTCTTTCAAGCTCCCATTTCATGTCATTTATGTACATTGAAATCTATTATGTATAAGATTAATTGAATTTTGTTCCTGTTAATTGGGCTTTACCAGTTTTCCCTTATATTGTTTTTAAACTTTTTAATGTAAAACGCCTTTCTGCATCTTCATTTTTATTGGGTAACGAGTTGTTGAAGTCGCTGGTCTACATAAGACATACGCATTATAAATGGGGGAATTTTACAATCAAACTAGGGGGGAGAAAATCTCAGTTTTCAGGACTATACCATTTTTTAACAACTGAAACTATGTTATGATTGACTTGTATTGATTTCATTTAGCGAAAAGGTACAAAAAATAAAAAAGACGCCCAAAAGGACGCCTTTCCTGTTCTGTAATTTCAGGGTGAAGACAAATATGCTATAAATTCGGAATCACCAACACCTGATCGGGGTGGATTACGTTCGGGTCCTTTAGGATATTGGTGTTCGCATCAAAAATTTTGGTATACTTCATCGGGTCACCATAGTAGTGTTTGGCAATCTTGCTCAACGATTCCCCGCTCTTTACGGTATGTCTGTGGTAAACGGAATCATCTTCCACGGTTATGTTCGCTTTAATATCGGATGGCTTCTCGCCCCCGATTTCTTTGATTTTGTCCCACAGCAGGTTCTTTTCGTATTGGGTCTTGGTCATTCCCTTTATCTTCAAAATGTCGCCTTCAACATTTACGTCACCGTTCTTTACTTCCAATTCCTCACCTAGGTCTAGTACAGGTTGATACTTTGCTTTTACACTCATAAGGGTACTTTTTTATAGTTAATAATTAGAACTATCAAGATAATCAATCTATCAATATTTTGCCACTAAATAATGGTAATACTTTTTTTGTGTAAACCTTGCTTGTAGGCTTTGTATATCAATAATTTAATTGTATTTTTGCACCCCTTTTGGCAAGGAGGCAAGAGAAAAAGGGAATTTAGAAAATCAATTTAAAACCACTTTCACGGTAATTGTTCAACTCTTGTAAAACGTGGAATACAAATTTAAATCAGCAAGCATGGCTGAAGAAAAACAAAACGTTGAGGTAGAAGAAACTGCCGCAGCACCAGAAGTAAAAGAAACAGCACCCAAACAAGATCCTCAGGAATTTCTTGAAAATTTTGATTGGGAAAAGTACGAAGAAGGAATTGAGCGCGTAGACGATACTAAGCTTAAGGAATTCGAAACACTTGTAGAGGAAAACTTTGTGGACACTGCCGATGAGGAAGTAGTGGAAGGAAAAGTTGTTCATATGACGGACCGTGAGGCGATCATTGATATCAATGCCAAGTCCGAAGGTGTAATTTCCTTGAATGAGTTCCGCTATAATCCAGACCTAAAGGTTGGTGATAAAGTTGAGGTACTTATAGATATCCGTGAAGACAAGACCGGTCAGTTGGTATTGTCTCACAGAAAAGCAAGAACCATTAAGGCATGGGAGCGTGTTAACAACGCCCACGATAAGGAGGAAATCGTTACCGGTTTCGTTAAATGTCGTACCAAAGGTGGTATGATCGTTGACGTATTCGGAATCGAGGCGTTCTTGCCAGGTTCTCAAATTGATGTGAAGCCTATCCGTGATTACGATCAGTACGTAGGCAAGACCATGGAGTTCAAAGTAGTGAAGATCAACCACGAGTTCAAGAACGTAGTGGTATCTCACAAAGCTTTGATCGAAGCGGACATCGAAGAACAGAAAAAAGAGATCATCGGCCAATTGGAAAAAGGTCAAGTATTGGAAGGTGTGGTCAAGAACATTACATCTTACGGGGTATTTATCGACCTTGGAGGTGTGGATGGATTGGTTCACATTACCGACCTCTCTTGGAGCAGGATCAACCACCCGAACGAGGTTGTGGAGCTAGACCAGAAATTGAACGTGGTTATCTTGGACTTCGATGATAACAAGTCTAGAATCCAGTTGGGTCTTAAGCAGTTGGAGAAACACCCATGGGATGCCCTAGGTGATGAAATCAAAGTAGGTGACAAAGTAAAAGGTAAAGTAGTTGTAATCGCTGATTACGGTGCGTTTATTGAAGTAGCTGAAGGTGTTGAAGGTTTGATCCACGTTTCAGAAATGTCATGGTCTACGCACCTAAGGTCTGCACAGGACTTTGTTAACGTAGGTGACGAAGTTGAAGCAGTTGTATTGACCTTGGATAGGGAAGATCGTAAAATGTCTTTGGGTATCAAGCAATTGACTCCAGACCCATGGACCGACATCACTACTAAATATCCTGTTGGATCAAGACACAAAGGAATCGTTAGAAACTTTACCAACTTTGGTGTATTCGTAGAGTTGGAAGAAGGAATCGACGGTTTGATCTATATCTCAGATCTTTCTTGGACCAAGAAAATCAAGCATCCATCAGAGTTTGTAGCCGTAGGCGATACTTTGGAAGTGGAAGTGTTGGAATTGGACGTGGAAGGACGCAAATTGAGCCTTGGTCACAAACAGACCACAGAGAACCCTTGGGACAAGTATTCCGAAGAGTTTGCTGAAGGAACAATTCACAAGGCTGCGATTGCAGAGGTTGTTGACAAAGGAGCAACTATCAATTTCAACGAGGACATCGTTGGATTTGTTCCACAACGTCACATGGAAAAAGAAGACGGCAAAAAACTTGTAAAAGGTGAAGAGGCTGAATTCAAAATCATCGAGTTCAATAAAGATTTCAAAAGAGTTGTGGCCAGCCACACTGCGATCTTTAGAGAGCAAGAAGATAGAAATGTGAAGGCTGCTGCCAAGAAAAGAGCTGCATCTAAAGATGAAGCCGCTCCAACCCTTGGTGATGCCAACTCAGCATTGCAAGCATTGAAAGACAAAATGGAAGCCGATAAGAAAAAGTAATCGGACTTTTCAATGATACGAAGCCCCGCTGGAAACAGTCGGGGCTTTTTTATGTCCCGAACATTTTAAAGAATTGCTTACTTTTGTATTCAACCGAGTTGGTCGTACACAGCATATGAGTCAAAAAGTTCTGCTTACTTCAAAGGAAATCAACATCATACTGCACCGGTTGGCCTGTCAGCTAATGGAAAATCATTTGGATTTCAAGGATACCGCATTGATCGGTATTCAACCCAGAGGAGGATTTTTGGCAGAGAGGTTGGTACAAATTCTAAAAAAAGAATACAAGGTAAAACATATCGACCTTGGATTCTTGGATATCACATTTTTTAGGGACGATTTTGGGCGAGGAGAAATCCTCAAGGCCAATTCCACACAGATGAATTTTTTGGTGGAGGACAAAAAAGTTGTATTCATTGATGATGTGCTATACACAGGTAGAAGTATCAGAGCGGCCCTGACAGCCATCCAATCCTTTGGTAGACCAAGCAATATAGAACTTTTGACCTTGATCGATAGACGTTTTAGTCGACATTTACCCATACAGCCTACCTACCGCGGTAGACAGGTAGATGCCATAAACGAGGAAAAGGTAAAGGTGATGTGGGAAGAAAATGACGGGGAAGACAAAGTATATTTAGTAAGCAAATAAAAGATAATGAGCGAGTTAAGTGTAAATCACTTGTTGGGAATAAAGTATCTGAACAAAAAGGATATATCGCTCATTTTTGAAACTGCCGATCATTTTAAGGAAGTGATTAACCGATCTATCAAAAAAGTACCCACCCTTAGAGATATTACCATTGCCAATATATTTTTTGAGAACAGCACCCGTACAAAATTATCTTTTGAACTGGCTGAAAAACGACTTTCTGCCGATGTGGTCAATTTTTCAGCAGGGCAATCCTCCGTAAAAAAAGGGGAGACCTTAATCGATACGGTGAACAATATCCTGTCCATGAAAGTGGACATGGTAGTGATGCGGCATCCCAATCCAGGAGCTGGGATTTTCTTGTCTCAGCATGTCAATGCCTCCATTGTAAACGCAGGGGACGGCGCCCACGAGCACCCAACTCAGGCTCTGTTGGATTCCTTTTCCATACGGGAAAAATTGGGTGATGTCGGCGGAAAAAATGTTGTGATCGTGGGGGATATTTTGCATTCCAGAGTGGCACTATCCAATATTTTCGCCTTAAAATTACAAGGGGCCAATGTAAAGGTCTGCGGTCCAAAAACCCTTATCCCCAAGCATATTGAGTCGTTAGGCGTTGGAGTGGAGACCAATTTAAGGAAAGCCTTGGAGTGGTGCGATGTAGCCAATATGCTGCGTGTCCAGAACGAACGAATGGATATCAGCTACTTTCCGTCCACGCGGGAATATACACAACAGTTTGGTGTAAATAAGGAACTATTGAACAGTCTGGACAAAGAAATTGTGATCATGCACCCTGGACCCATAAACCGAGGTGTGGAAATAACCAGTGATGTGGCCGATTCCGATCAGTCCATTATTTTACACCAGGTAGAGAATGGTGTGGCCATTCGTATGGCAGTACTATATCTTTTGGCATCAAAAATTAAGTAAGAGATGATTTTCGACAAAGACGGAACCACAACGATTGTTTTCCAAGAGAATACTACGCTTTCGGGTTTTTTGGAAAACCTGAAAAAAGCATACCCAAAACTGAAGCACGATAATATAGTTATCAATCTTTTTTCTTTTGACAAGCTCACGATAAATGATTTGCTGGAATTCTTGGATATTTCCAATGCCCATAAAGGTTCCGGACAATCTTTTGTCTTGGTTACCGACAAGTTGAACTACGATGAAATACCCGATGAGATAAGCGTGGTTCCTACTCTGCAAGAGGCTAAGGACCTTATTGAAATGGAGGAGATAGAACGTGACCTCGGGATATGAAATTGACCATACTTGGGTGCTATGCCGCAACACCACGAACATTTACCAATCCTACTTCGCAGGTACTCGAGATAAAGAACCATCTTTTTTTGATTGATTGTGGTGAGGGAACCCAAGTACAGTTGAGAAAATATAAGGTCAAGTTTTCCAGAATCAATCATATTTTCATATCGCATCTGCATGGAGACCATTTTTTTGGTCTGCCAGGACTGATATCAACTTTTAGATTGCTGGGCAGGGACAAGGAACTACATATTTATGGCCCTAAAGGAATAAAACAAGCCATTACCTTATTTTTAAAACTTGGGGATTCTTGGACCAATTATCCATTGATATTTCATGAGTTGGAGTCCAAGGATTCCGAACTCATTTTTGAAGATGAAAAACTTACGGTTCGGACAATCCCATTGACCCATAGAGTGTACACCAATGGTTTTTTGTTCCAAGAGAAGGAAGCCCCTAGAACCTTGAATATTGAAATCGCTAGAAAGTATGGCATCGATAGGAGCCAGTTCAACAATATTAAAAACGGTAAGGATGGCGTAGGCAAATCAGGAAATATAATTCCCAACAAGGAAATTACCTTGGACCCTCCCGAGCCTAAAAGCTATGCTTTTTGCAGCGATACAGTGTATAACAAGGCCATAGTGCCTCTCATAAAGGATGTGAGTGTATTGTACCATGAATCAACTTTCTTGGATTCCGAATCCCATCTTTGTAAAAAAACAAAGCATTCCACTTCCAAGCAAGCGGCACAAATTGCCAAACAAGCGAATGTCAAACTTCTTATTCTCGGTCATTATTCTACGCGCTATAAATCTATCGAGCTGTTTAGGGAAGAGGCAAAGGAAATTTTTCCTTCTGTTGATTTGGCAGATGATGGCAAAACGTTCGATTTTGGTTGAAGGGATTTAACGAAACTTTTCCAAACCGGTTGCTTTGAGGAGATTCTAATTTTGACGAACTTCACATCATGCAAAAAGACCTGAGCAACTATAGAAAATCTTACGAAAAAAGTGAATTGACGGAGAGGACCGTAAAGGAAAACCCACTTGAACAGTTCCAAAAGTGGTTTCACGAAGTCGAAGCCTCTGATGGGGTGGACGAGCCCAATGCTATGACGGTAGCAACTATTGGGCTGGATGGTTTTCCAAAAAGTCGAGTTGTTTTGATGAAGAAGTTTACTTTTGAAGGTTTTATTTTCTACACCAATTACCAAAGTGAAAAGGGAAAGGCCATTGAAGCAAATCCATCGGTTTGCCTATCCTTTTTTTGGCCCAATATGGAACGCCAGGTAATTATAAAGGGTACGGCCGAGAAGATAGCTGAAAACCTCTCCGATGGATATTTCGAATCCCGTCCCACTGGGAGCCAACTCGGTGCCATTGTTTCCGATCAGAGCAAAGTAATACCTTCCCGTGAACATCTGGAAGAAGAACTGGATAAGCTGGAGAAAAAATATGATGGAAAGGAAATTCAAAGACCAGAATACTGGGGAGGATATTTGGTTCGTCCAATTTCCATTGAATTTTGGCAAGGACGACCTAACAGATTGCATGATAGGATTCGATATTCCCTTCAGGATGATCTGGATTGGAAAATAGAACGCTTGGCACCATAACCCATACAAGATGAAACAATTGATATTAATGCGACATGGGAAATCCTCATGGGATTACGATGTATCCGACAAGGACAGACCTTTAAAACAAAGAGGTATAAACGATGCTCATTTGGTGTCCAAAACATTTGGTCTTCACGCTCCCGAAATTGATTTTATTTATTCCAGCCCTGCCAATCGAGCTTTGCACACCAGTATGATCTTTGTTCGGAACATGGAATTTGATTTGACCAAATATAGCGTAACCAACTCCCTTTATGACTTTTCGGGCAATAGTGTGGAGCAATTTGTGCAAAAGTTGGACAACAGTTTGGACACCGTAGCCATTTTTGGGCATAACTATGCCTTTACTTCGCTTGCAAATACTTGGGGAGATCAGTATATTGAGAACGTTCCCACTGCCGGACTTGTGCACATTACATTTGGTGTGGACGATTGGGCGAAAATATCAAAGGGAACCACCAAACAAATGGTCTTTCCAAAACACTTGAAAAAATAAATGGTAAAAACAACGAACGAATATATAAACAGGGAAATCAGCTGGCTGCAATTCAATGCCAGGGTATTGCAAGAGAGTAAGGACCATAGGGTTCCCCTGATTGACCGCTTACGCTTTCTGGGAATTTTCAGCAATAATCTGGACGAGTTTTTCAAAGTACGGTATGCCACAGTAAAACGTATTGTGGATGCTGGAAAAACGGGTAAGAGTGTATTGGGTGGCGAAAAAGCAAAAGACCTGTTGGAAGAGATCACCAAAATCGTAATCAATCAGCAGGCACGTAGTTTGGAGATTTTCAAACAAATCGACAAAGAGCTACGTCAAGAGAACATTTTCATCATAAGGGAAACCGAAGTCAATGAAAGTCAGGCCGAATTTATCCGGGACTATTTCTTTAAAAAGGTGAACCAAGAGTTGATGACAATTATCCTGAACGACCTTGCCGAGTTTCCCTTATTGAAGGATACTGCGGCTTATTTGGCCGTCAAGATCGTGATGAAAAACGGTTCTGGAAAAGGAAAGCATAATAGATATGCCCTTATTGAGATTCCAAAGGGTATAGACCGCTTTGTTGTGTTGCCAAAAGAAGGTGACAAAAACTATGTTATTATACTGGATGATTTGATTCGTTTTTGTTTGGACAGTGTTTTTACCATGTTCGAGTTTGAATCCATTTCTGCCCACATGATCAAAATCACACGGGATGCAGAGTTGGATATCGACAATGATTTAAGTAAAAGTTTTATTGAGAAAATCTCTTCTAGTGTAGAGCACAGAAAAATCAGTGATCCAGTTAGATTTGTTTACGATAAAAGCATAGATAAGGATACCCTGCAATTTCTAAAGGAAAAAATGGACATTATGGACACCGATAGCGTTATTCCCGGTGGCCGATACCATAACAGAAGGGATTATATGGGTTTTCCCAGTTTGGGAAGGCACGACCTTATGTACGATAAAATTGAGCCCTTACCGGTAAAAGGATTGAGCATGAAGGGTAGTTTGCTGGACATGATCGCCCATAAAGACTATATGATCTATGCACCGTATCACACTTTTAGTTATGTAACCAAGTTTTTGCGCGAGGCGGCTTTGGATCCCCAAGTACGAAGTATCAAGATTACGATTTATCGATTGGCCAGCGATAGCCAAATAGCATCCGCCCTGGTCAATGCGGTTAAAAATGGTAAGCAGGTTACGGTACAGATTGAATTGCAGGCCAGGTTCGATGAGCAGAACAACATTGAGTATGCCAATCATTTACAGGACGAAGGGGTGAATCTGATTTTTGGTGTTCCAGGATTAAAAGTGCATAGTAAAGTTTGCTTGGTGGAACGCGAAGAGGATGAGGGCATCAAAAGATATGGCTTTATCAGTACGGGAAACTTCAATGAGTCAACTGCAAAAATATATACGGATTACACCTTGTTTACCGCTCATCAAGGCATTTTAAAGGATATGAACAAAGTGTTCGGCTTCTTTGAGACCAATTATAAAATAAACAAATACAAGCACCTTATTGTTTCCCCTCATTACACCAAATCAACTTTTATGAAGTTGATAGAAAATGAAATCGAGTATGCCAAAGCAGGTAAGGAAGCTTACATCAAAATAAAAATGAACAGCCTTACCTCTTACAAAATGGTGGATAAACTTTATGAAGCCAGTAGGGCAGGAGTAAAAATCCAAATGATTGTAAGGGGAATATGCTGCCTTATTCCCGGGGTGGAAGGTATGAGCGAAAATATTGAAGCCATAAGTGTGGTGGATAAATTTTTGGAGCACCCTAGATTGTTCATTTTTGGAAATGGAGGTGACGCGAAAATATATATTTCCTCTGCAGATTGGATGACTCGAAATCTTGATTTTAGGGTTGAGGTAGGCTGTCCTATTTATGATCCCGATATCAGACAAGAACTTCTCGATACCTTTGATATATCCTGGAGAGATAACTCTAAAGCAAGAGTATTTTCGGCAAAACAGGACAACGCTTACAGAAAGCGAGCCAAGGGAGAGCCTGAGTTACGTTCCCAGTTTGAGATGTATGATTACTATAAAAGGAAATTGGAGGCCTAACCGTGCATGGTTTCCTTTTTCCCCAAGTCTTTCATTAGTTGGGCTTCGTACTCCAAAAGGTCGTTCCATTTTTGATCCACTTCCTCTTTATTGCCATATTTACGGGCAAATTTCAGGAACATGGTATAATGATTGGCTTCACTGACCATAAGATTACGGTAGAATTCGGATAATTCTTCGTCGTTTATTTCTTCGGAGAGCAATCTAAAACGTTCACAACTTCGAGCTTCGATTAAAGCTGCATATAAAAGTTTGTGTACCAAATGGGTTTCTCTGCTACCGCCTTTAGGGAAGAATTTCATCAATTCAATTACGTATTCATCCTTGCGCTCACGTCCCAAGACCCATCCACGATTTATGATTTTATCATGCACCATGTTAAAGTGTCCCATTTCTTCACGTGCAAGTGCGGTCATTTCCTTTACCAATTCTGATTTTTCAGGGAAACCAATAATTAATGAAATGGCTGTACTGGCTGCCTTTTGTTCGCAATAGGCATGATCGGTCAAAATTTCCTCAATGTTTTTTTCAACAATATTTACCCATCTAGGGTCCGTTGGTAGCTTTAGGCCTAACATAAACTTATGTTTAAGTGTTTTCGATTGCAAAGATAGAAGTATTGAGCGGTAAGTTTAAAAATCGAGATCAAACTCTTTGCGCAATAACTCAATATTTGGATTTTTTTCTTTCAACTTTTCATACTTTTCCTCTGGAGTAAAGGCAAATTTCTTGGCTACTTCCTCATTTACAGTGATAAAAAGCGAAATGGAATAGTTGTTCAGCTTTTGTTTGAGGTAGTCCAACATCAAACTTTGCTCTCGTTCTATTTCCTTTTTCATGGTGCTGTTGGGGAGCTCAATCCAAATAGTATTCTCGTTTTTTAGTTTGGGAACATCGGTTTGGAGATTACTGGCCAATATCTTTCTACCTCGCTTTTCCAATTGGTGTACAAAATCGTCCCAATGTTTTTGCATATCCTTTTCTTCAAAGGAATCTTTGGGCAGGTCTTCTTCGGCTACACTTGGAGATTTGGTGTTCTCGTGTTCTTTTTTGACCTTGATACTTGAGAGTGAAAGTCCTGAAACCCGTTTTTCTGAACTCTTTATTTTGATTTTCTTGGGTTGGTAACCTTCTTTCGGTTCACTCACTTTTTCTACCGTCGCTTTTTCCGCAACAGTAGCCTCTGTTACATCCTCCTTAGGGGTGGACGGTTGAGGTAATGGTTTTTCTGCTTTGGCCGTTGGGGCCGCCATACCATTTTTTTGCAATGCTTTTCCTCCGTTTGATTTAGGAGCTTGGCGTACAAAATGGGAAGCAGGGATTATGAAATTAAAGTTTTTTTTTTCTCCATCGTAAGTGATGGATGCCAATTTCATGAGCGTGAGCTCAACGAGCAATCGCTGATTTTTGCTGGTTTTGTACTTCAGGTCGCAATCGTTGGCCAGATCTATGGCATTTAAAAGAAATTCCTTTGAGGTTTTTTTGGCTTGCTCTTGGTATTGTTGCTTTACATCTTCACCTACCTCCAAAAGATTCAAAGTTTCCGGATGTTGGCAAACCATCAAATCCCTGAAATGTGACGCCAAACCTGTAACAAAGTGGTGGCCATCGAACCCAAGGGACAGGGTTTTGTTGAAAAGAATCAACAGATCCGGGATGTTATTTTCCAGAATTAAATCTGTGGCAGAGAAATAAATATCGTAATCGAGAACATTAAGGTTTTCGGTTACCGCTTTTCGGGTCAATTCTTTACCTGAAAAGCTTACCACTCTGTCAAAAATGGATAATGCGTCACGCATGGCACCATCTGCCTTTTGCGCGATAATGTGCAAAGCGCTTTCCTCGGCTTGCACTCCTTGCTGTTCAGCAATATGTTTTAAGTATTCCGTGGCATCCTTCACGGTGATACGTTTAAAGTCAAAAATTTGACATCGGGATAGGATGGTAGGAATTATTTTATGCTTTTCCGTGGTGGCCAAAATAAAAATGGCATGTTTCGGAGGTTCTTCCAAGGTCTTCAAAAACGCATTGAAGGCAGATTGGGACAGCATATGGACCTCATCTATTATGTAAACCTTGTATTTTCCCGTTTGTGGAGGTATCCGAACTTGGTCTATTAAGCTGCGAATATCGTCCACTGAATTATTAGAGGCAGCATCGAGCTCAAAAATATTGAATGCAAAATCTTCGTCCTCCCTTTCTGTACCATCTTGATTGATTTTCTTGGCCAAAATTCGGGCACAGGTTGTTTTTCCGACACCTCTGGGACCACAGAACAGTAAGGCTTGCGCCAAGTGATTGTGTTCAATGGCGTTCATCAAGGTGTTGGTAATGGAGGATTGTCCAACTACATCCTTGAATGTTTGGGGTCTATATTTTCTTGCTGATACTATAAACGGTTCCAATGCTCGGAAAAATAGAATTATTACAAATATAAAAATAGGATTGTGCAAACTTACCTGCAAGTGCACAGTAAAGCTGTTTTTTATTAACAATTGGATTACCTTTGCAAACAGCAGGCCACCTTATCGCTGCAAGTATGGGCAACCGTGCTTGAAGAGGAAAGTCCGGACACCAAAGTGCGGCATAGCGGGTAACGCCCGTCCGCCGAAAGGCGAGGACCAGTGCAACAGAAAGCAAGTACAGTTCGGCTGTAGTGAAATCGGCAAACTCTATGCGGTGAAACGCCATGTAAACCAAC
Source organism: uncultured Allomuricauda sp. (assembly GCF_947258355.1). GTDB lineage: Bacteria > Bacteroidota > Bacteroidia > Flavobacteriales > Flavobacteriaceae > Flagellimonas. The sequence goes on along the minus strand of NZ_CAMYIC010000027.1, from coordinate 2,264 downwards.
ACTTGAGGGCTGCACGCCCAAGTTGGAGGGTAGGCGGTTGGAACACTTGGGCAACCATTTGTCTAGATAAATGATAGGGGTATACAGAATCCGGCTTATGGCCTGCTTTTATTCCACTTCAAAAAAACTAAAAACACTTCCGCCATATTTTCTCTCCTCCGAAAACTTCGGATGTTCGGAAAGGTCTGTTTGTTCGGAGTGCTCAATGATCAAAAGCCCATCTTCGAGCAAGAGCTCTTTTTCAAAAACCAAATCGGCAATTCTTAAAAATTCAGCTTTATCAAAATCGTATGGGGGGTCGGCAAAAATCAGGTCAAACTTTTGGGGTGTACCTTGTAAAAATTTAAACACATCCGACTTTATGGTGGAAATGGAAAAACCCAGTTCTTGAGCTATCTTTGAAATAAATCGAACACATCCGTGAAAGCCATCTACCGCAGTTATTTTTTCTGTTCCTCTGGATGCGAACTCAAAACTAATATTGCCTGTGCCCGAAAAAAGGTCCAGTACCTCGATTTCATCAAAATAGTACTTGTTGTTCAAAATATTGAACAGTGCTTCTTTGGCCATATCTGTGGTTGGGCGAACAGGTAGCTTTTTGGGGGCAGTTAGTCTTTTGCCCTTATATTTTCCTGATATGATACGCATTTTACAGGGAGCTTAAAATGGAAAAATCGATACCCTCGTTTTCCAATTGGTCAACAGGAAAGGATGGATTGCTAGGAACAAAGACGGATACGTTTTTTATGTATTGGTAACAGAGCTCATAAATGGGGTCTCCTTCTTCAACCACACCAAAAAGTTTTAGACTGACCGTTTCAAGGTTTATCTGTAATTGCTCTAAACTGAACAATAGATAATAAAGAAAGTCCTCTTTGTTGCCGTACTCGAACTGATTGTAGAACAGTAGTTTTTTATCGGACATTACCATCATCTCCATTTCACGTTCAGAGACTTGTACATAACAAATCGGTTCCGAAGTTGTTCTGTTTTGATTTAACAAGGTGTTGATTAGAACAGTTCCGCTATGCTTGAATTCAAACTCCCCGAAAAGTTCAAAAATATAGTTGTTTACGTTAGTGTAGGGGACATAAACATTGACAATTTCCTGATTCGGGATTTCGTCAAACGCGATAAGGTCGTTGGCCATTATCTTTGCATTGAACTTTAAGTAGTTCGGTAATTCTTCTTTGTTAAAAAGGGGCTTGGGAACCAGACTGAACATATTGTTCTTGTGTATGACCACAACCTCGGAGAAGTTCTTTCCCACTTGGCCTTGTTTGCTCAGTTTGTCCTTTAGCTCCTTGAGCATTAAGTAGGGGGTGAGCTGTGTTTTAAAGTTTACCCGTTCAAACGCGAGAATTTTGTTGGTAATGGTATCCACTACACAAAAAGAAAGTCCATTCAAGCCGGCTTGAATGGACAGTTTTCTATAAGTGCTATTTGATTCTTTCTGTACTATAGCTAGTTGTTCTTTTTCCTATCGTAGACAGGTGGCCAGTTTCCGTTTGTACTAACATCGGTTAGGGAACCAACCTTTATTTCCGTACCATTTACTTCTTCCACACTTTGGTAGGAGTTTTCCTTTTCTACCAAATCTTCTGGCTGGTCGTAAAGCACAACATTTTTCTTGACCTTAGCTTCAAAAACAGGCGCTTTATATCCACTCTTGTCAATAATGTCAGCCTTCATTTCAAACTTTTCATTGTTTTGTGCGTAAGGAACGTCCATCATGGTTTTGTAACGGTCATCCGCTCCAAACAAAGAATCTTTAACCTTAACCGTACCCAAAGTATCCACAATAACAGTGTCCTGCTGCATTTCAATTTGGTATACTCTGTCATACCTCATAAAAGAAGAATCGCGCTGTGTAGTGATGGTGTAGTTTCCGGTATCGATGAATTTGATCAAGCTTTCAAAATCACCTGCGTATTTTCCGTTAACTGTTTTATAGGCTTCTTGTGAATCCCGGATGTCCTTTAGTTTGTTGATGACCTGGGAAAACCTTTCGTTTCTTACCTTATTGAACTCAATGGGGGCGTTGATGGAATCGTATATTTTATAACCAAGGTAAATACTAAGAATTCCAAATAGAATTACTAATACAGGCTTTACTTTTTGAGGTAAAAATCTATCAATCAAGAAAACAAGCCCTATGGTCACAAGGCATATTAATACAACAATAAGAATTAAGTTTAACATATCTGATACTGTCTTTCAAAGTTAATTTAGTGGTTACAGACAAATCTACAATATTTTTTTTA
>NZ_CAMYIC010000026.1 GCF_947258355.1 uncultured Allomuricauda sp. | reverse complement strand
GCATTGCCATGCAAAAGCGAAGAAAGCGCGAAGCTACCCAGTTGTTGAAAGAGGCCAAGAAGTTGGACAAGAACAACATGCTTACCGACCAGATCAAGATGATGCAGCAGCAGATGAAGAAGATTTAGGGGGGGTCAACTTTTTTCTCATTTGTTCTCCATAGTATGAAGCGATATTTGGATTTTTGGCCATTCCATGCCTGAAATCCATTGTATTGACAAGATTGCCGTAAAAATGTCGTAGGTAAACCGTTATCAATTAAGTAAAGTCATAAGTAGTTTTGTTAAAGTTTCAAATCAAAATTAATTATGAGTAAAATCGGAAGTAAGGTTCGTGAAATAAGAAAGAGAAAAGGTTTGTCCCAAGAAGAATTGGCTGAATCTGCAAGAGTCAATTTGAGAACTATTCAACGAATTGAAAATAATGAGAGTGAACCGAGAGGGAAAACCCTAAACTTAATAAGCAATGTTCTTGAAATAAATGCTGAAGACCTTCTTGATTACGGAAAGTATGAGGACAACAACTATTTTTCCATTCTCCATTTATCTGTTTTATCGTTTTTAGCCATACCCATAGGCAATATAATCCTACCACTCATTTTATGGATCAATAAAAAAGATAAAATTATTGGACTCAAGCACGTTGGGGCCAATCTTTTAAATTTTCAAATCATTTGGTCAGTAATAACATATTTGGCAATTACACTATTCGCCCTTTTAAAAATAATGCATTATGGTTCCTTTCCTATCTTGCTTTATTTGTTCGTTGGTATGTATGTTTTAAATATGGTATTACCAATTGTTTTCTCAATTAAATCCAGTAAAGGGGAAACAAATAAGCTTTACCCAACCATCATAAAGTTTATACGATAATTGGTTCGTCCAAAAGAATTTTTAAGGATAGAGTCAGGTCCACTTATACGCACTCACAGTAACCCCTTTTTTCCGTATAGCTTATCAAAAAACATCGAATTTATGTTTAAGTAATGGTCGTATACTACATTTGTATAGATATATTTTAAAATACCGATGTACTACCCGCTTAGCCTTAATGGCGTTACTATACATCCCTTGTTTGGTGATTTCCTAAAAGGAGAACCATATATCTTTGATTTTTCATCCAACAATCCCAAAATCCTGGAGTACACCCTGTTTGATTTTGAACAGTTCAATGCCATGATTTTTGATGAGCTGGAGGCATCTAACCATCAATGGGGCATTGGCAGATATTTGGAAGAACGTAAAAACCTCCTAAGAGCTTACCCTAATATTATCGAAGAAAAACGGTATTATCATCTTGGTCTGGATATCATCGTTCCATATAACACCCCAATGTATGCTCCCTTGGAAGCCGAAGTCTATAAAACCGGGAAAGAAACTGCAGTTGGCAATTACGGAGGTTACATTATCCTAAAACACGATATCAACGGAGTTGTTTTTTATTCGTTGTATGGTCACTTGAAAACGCCACATTTAGTCCAAGTTGGAGAAAAAATAAAGGTAGGTCAAAAGTTTGCACATATTGGACAAGAAAGTGATAGCGGCGGATGGTTTTGCCATGTGCATTTACAAATCCTCACCCAAGAAGCCGTTGATGCTGGTTATTCCGATTGGGGATACATTTCGCCAGCATTATTGCCAAAGGTGGATACATATTTTCCTTCGCCTTACTTTCTCTTTAAATACTAGAGGAAATCAAGACTAAAAGTCTATTTCCCAGCATTTCCTACACGATAGTAGCCCTTGTTCGGGATTTCGATTGTGTATTTTTTACGTGAAGCATTATTCAAATGTGGTTCTCTCAACCAAGGGTTGTGACGCTTCAATACTTTGTAGTTGATTTCGTAAAGCTCGGCAAAATCCGCCCAATTGGTCACAGCTGTATCTATTTCAACAGTAAAGGTGGGCACCTTTTCATACATATCGTCCTCATCCAACTGAAAACCGTACTTATCACGATTGGATAGAATTTCCTTTATGGCCAGAATACGAAACACGTAACGCCCCGTCTCCTGCCCCAAAAGCAAATCGTAATAATCATCCACCTGCTGAATGTCCATATATTTTTGCACGCCTGCCGGCCCTGCATTGTAAGCTGCGGCAGTCAATGTCCAGCTACCAAAACGCTCTTTCCATTTATTCAGGTAATCGCAGGCTACTTGAGTGGCTTTCTCCACATGGTAACGTTCGTCAACGTTATCATTGACCTCAAGACCATACTCCCTCCCTGTAGCTCTCATAATTTGCCAAAACCCGGTAGCGCCAGCTGGCGACACCACATTTTGAAGACCACTCTCTGCAACGGCCAGATATTTAAAATCATCAGGGATACCGTTCTTTTTAAGGATGGGTTCAATGATTGGAAAGTATTTGTTGGCCCTTTTCATCAATAACAGTGCATTGGATTGCCAATACGTATTCACCAAAAATTCACGATCCACTCGCTCCATAATCTCCGGATCTTCTTGCGGTACAGCTTCCCCTGCGAAATTCAGATCTTCGGGAATCTCTATTGCGCTGATTTGATATGTGTCGGCCACATTCTTGTCCGTAGTTCCCTTTTCAGGTTGTGTTATCTCAGGTTTTTCTTCTACTTCATTCGACTGCACGGCAAAAATCAACGTGCTCACTACGGCTATCAATCCAATAAAAGCCAGTATGTTTTTTAAGTGTTTCATGTCTTCCCAATTAAAATTCCAATGTAAAGATACTATTATATAGACGAAATTATTCCAAAATAATTGTGGGGAGGTGCTCATTGAACCATCGAGCGCGGTGTATGATCATGGTATGGGTACCATTTTTTACGATAATACAATCCGTAATGTTCGCTATCGGGAAAACAGCGTCGCGTTCCCCTTGAATGTGAACGATATCATCTGCAGGGACATCCTGATCCCAATTCACAATCTGGTCTATGGACCAATCTATATAATATTTATCGCGAATGGATAAATACTTTTCATACAAGTGAAGGCGTTTGGTTACGGTTTCACCAAAAGCATATTTAGCCAACAATTCCACATTGTTCACCAGGCCGGTGGGCAATAGTTTATGGACTTTGGTGTACTTGGCAAAAATCATTCTTTTGGGCAGCTCGTGCTTACTTTTCACTGAAGACACCACAATAACTTTTCGGGTTGGAATAATTTTGGCCATCTCCTGCACCAACATGCCTCCAAACGAAACTCCGAGCAAAACCGGGTTGGGTTCTTGAATCTTTTCGCACATTTTTTCGGCATAATCGTAAAGACTCATCCCCTTTTCTGGTACAAACCATTCCAATGTATGGGTAACAAATTGATTTTCCGAGAGTTTAATCGCTTCAAAAATTGAAGAATTAGCAGCCATACCCGGCATAAGGTAAACATGGGTTTTATTATCGGACATATGGCACCAAATATCGATAAGGACTAGGAAATTAGCAATATTTTGACTAATTTTGTATCCCTTTTGCAGCTAACCCCGCATATGAATACAATTTTTCAATCAGGGGAACATTAAAATACCTATTCAGGGTATTTACGAGTCGTTAAAAAACAAGTACTATATGACAACATTGGAAATCACTGACAATAGTTTCTTGCGTCAATTTGAAACTACCGTCAATGGGCATTTAGCCAAAATTGAGTACTCTTCACAGGAGCGCAAAGTATTTTTGACCAAACTGGTTATTCCAGAAGAAATTACAAAAGAAGGTTTTAAAGAAGATTTTATTAAAGCGGTTTTAAATGAAATCCAAGAAAACAACCTAAGAGTTGTGCCGACAAGCCCACAAATTGCTGGTTTTTTGAGAAAAAACAGGCAATACAAAGAAATGTTACCAGTAGGTATACGAATCTGATCTAACCAATAATCAGAAAAAGCATTGAAGCCTCCTTGATCAGGAGGTTTTTTTATGCCATAATTTCGCTGGAGACAAACTCGAACCGCACCAAACCATCAGCATCAATATCGGTAAGTTCTACTTGGTGCAGGGTGTTCACCAAAGATGGATCCCATGGTGCCTTTACCTTCACATAGTTTTCGGTGAATCCGTGGATATACCCCTTTTTGTTCTCTCCTTCGAACAATACGGTTCGTACAGTGCCCAATTGGCTCTCGTAAAATGCTCTACGCTTTTTGGCTGATAGTCCACGAAGCATTTTACTGCGCTTACTACGAATTTTCTTGGGAACAACTTCATCCATATTGGCCGCTACGGTATTATCCCTTTCGGAATACGTAAATACATGTAGATAGGAAATATCCAATTCGTTCAGGAAATGATAGGTCTCCAAGAAATGTTCATCGGTTTCACCTGGGAATCCAACAATCACATCCACTCCTATACAGGCGTGGGGCATAGCTTCTTTGATACGTTTTACCCTATCTACATACAAATTGGACAGATAACGGCGACGCATCTTTTTTAGGATTTCATCACTACCGCTTTGCAACGGCACGTGAAAATGGGGCACAAAGGAATTGCTCTGGGCCACAAAATCAATGGTCTCGTTCTTGAGCAAATTGGGTTCAATGGAAGAGATACGGAGTCGGTGGATGCCATCAATAGCATCCAGGGCCTTTACCAAATCCAAAAAAGTATGTTCGTGTTTTTTATTGCCAAACTCACCTTTTCCGTAATCTCCGATATTAACACCCGTCAACACAATTTCCTTGATATCCTGTGACGCGATTTCTCGAGCATTGTTCAACACATTGTCCAGTGTATCGCTTCGAGAAATTCCACGCGCAAGTGGAATTGTGCAATAGGTACATTTATAATCACATCCGTCCTGAACCTTTAAAAAAGCTCGTGTACGATCACCAATGGCATAACTGCCCACGTAAAAATCAGCGTCCTCGATTTCACAGGAATGCACTTCTCCCCTATCGTTTTTGGTAAGATCGTTCAGGTAATCCGTAATCTTGAATTTCTCAGTGGCACCCAACACCAAATCCACCCCATCTACCTCGGCCAATTCCTCGGGTTTGAGCTGTGCATAGCATCCCACGGCCGCTACAAACGCTTCTGGATTGGCTTTTTGAGCTTGCTTTACAATGGTTTTAAAACGCTTATCGGCATTTTCGGTTACAGAGCAGGTGTTGATCACATACACATCAGCCTCTTCCGAAAAGTCCACACGTTCAAAATCCTCCTTTTCAAAACCTCTGGCAATTGTAGAAGTTTCGGAGAAATTGAGTTTACAACCCAATGTGTAAAATGCGACTTTTTTGTTCATGTACCTGCAGTGCGTTTTAGGGGCGCAAAGATAGTGATTTGTTGGGAGTTATCGCAAATGGTTAATGAGCCGTTCGATTGTTGGTAATTGTTTATTGCATATGATTCTGTCACCTAACTTTATTGACTGCCCACTGAAATCTGACCTCGGGCTTCCGACTTCTTTTGAGTAACTTGTTTGCCCATTCCAACTTCAAACCCACAGAATGAAAAAGTTTACCTTACCAATACTGCTAGCGCTAATTTTTGGCAACTTATCCCTAGCACAAGAATATCTTCCCACGCAAGAGAACCTTGAAAACCGGGAATGGTACCAAGATGCTAAATTTGGAATGTTCATTCATTGGGGTGTTTATTCCGTTCTGGGCGTACATGAATGGGTTATGGAAACACAATCCATTGACAAGAAGACTTATGAAAAAATCCCGGCATTCTTCAACCCTACGGAGTTCAATGCGGAAGAATGGGTTTTGTTGGCCAAATCCGCTGGTATGAAATACATTACCATCACCACTAAGCACCACGATGGGTTTGCCATGTTCGACAGTAAATTGACGGATTGGGACATTATGGATAGAACCGTCTATAAAAAGGATGTCATCAAACAAATGGCGGAAGCATGCAAAAAACATGGTTTGAAATTGTACCTGTATTACTCACAATTGGACTGGTACCAAAATGATTATTATCCACGAGGGGATACCGGTAAAAAAACAGGTAGGCCCAACAACGGTAATTGGGATAATTATCTGGATTATATGAATGGACAGCTTGCCGAATTGCTTTCAAATTACGGGGAAATCGGAGGAATTTGGTTTGATGGCTGGTGGGACAAAAAAGAAGCCGATTGGCAACTCAGAAGAACCTACGACCTCATCCATGAGCTACAACCACAGACCATGATCGGCAGCAACCATCACCAAGCCCCCAACCCAGGTGAAGATTTCCAAATGTTCGAAAAAGACCTGCCCGGCGAAAATAAAGGTGGCTTCAGTGGTGACGCTGAAGTGGGCAAATTACCGTTGGAGACAGCTGAAACCATGGCACAGCGATGGGGCTTTTCGTTGCAGGACAAAGCCTATAAGTCTTCCAAGGAACTGATTCAATATTTGGTGAAAGCAGCAGGTTACAATTCCAACTTTCTCCTTAATGTGGGGCCCATGCCCAATGGGAAAATACAATCAGAATTTGTGGAAACCCTAAAAGCAATCGGGGATTGGACCAATTCCTACGGCGAAACCATTTATGGAACGCGTGGCGGTCCTATTGCACCCCAGAGTTGGGGCGTTTCTACGCATAAGGATGACAAAATCTATATCCATATTATGGATTGGAAAACCGGTAATTTCTTTTTCCCAACTGTTGAAGGTAAAATTACCACGGTAGTTGATTTTCAAACAAAGAAAAAATTGAAACACAGTACCAATCCCTACGGCACTCTAGTGGAACTCCCCGATAACCGGGATTACAATAAGGCAGATTTTGTTTTGGAAATCACAATCAACTAAAAATTCACTTTTGGGTACGGAAAAGACAGTCTCCATTGTAATGTTGATACTAATATTGATTCATAACAACCTCTACGATGTGTATGGTTTTAGTATATTAGAAAACTGGTAACATAAGAAGTTGCTATAGCATTTTGCACTTAAAATCTAAAAATGATAACCAACCCAACCACCCTCAAAGGCCCAAAAAAACTACTCTTTCTTGCTTTTTTAAGCCTCATCTTCAGTTCATTTACCATAGCGCAATCCCCTAATGAATCGGTGAAACCAAGAATAATTGTCACTGCAGATCCAGAATTGGACGATAACAATTCCTTGATTCGCTTTTTACTCTACAGTACGGATATGCAAATTGAAGGTCTGATCTATGCCAGCAGCGGTTACCATTGGAAAGGAGATGGCAAAGGCACAAAATGGTTTGTTCCCGGTCGGGAGTACGACCGTTTTAAAATGGATATTTGCCCATGTGAATCATGGCGCTGGAACGAGGATGAACGTTTTATCCACGATGTAGTGGAAGCCTACGCAAAAGTTTACGGTAATTTGGCGGTTCATCATCCAGATTATCCCTCTCCAGACTATCTAAAATCGAAAATACGGATGGGCAATGTGGAATTCGATGGTGATTTCTCCAAAGACACCCCTGGTTCGGAACTCATCAAATCTCTGATAATGGATAATGAACCCGGTCCGCTCTTTATTACTGCTTGGGGTGGACAAAGCACTATTGCGAGGGCACTGAAGTCCATTGAGGAAGAATATGAAAACACTTTGGAATGGGCGTCCGTCAAAAAAAAGATATTGGACAAAGTGGTTTTATTGCCCTCAGGTGACCAAGATGACACCTATGCCAAATACATTAAACCCAATTGGCCCAATATTGAATACAGACAATTCGAAAATGGTCCGCATTACGCCTACGGGGCACAAATAAATGCCAGCCCAGAAAATGCACCCTACTTAACTTCTCACTGGATGAAGAAAAACGTATCCGACCAAGGACCTTTCGGAGAACTGTACCGTGTATGGGGCGACGGCAAACAAATGGTAGAGGGTGATAAGGTGGACTATTTCGGGTTCAGTGGTTATACCAATGAAGAATTACGGGAAATGGACTATATGGTTTGGCTGCCTGTCCAAGAAAAAGGCTCTTGGTTGGGCGAAGGTGATAACCATACCTTTATGAACATGCTGGGCAATGGACTACGGGCTTATGAACATGGCACCTATGGTGGTTGGGGAGGTCGCTCTAACGAAGAAAATAGCGCTATTTTCAATTTTTCCACTGAAGGCGGTGCAGAAGAAATGGCGGAAATGTTGAGTTCTCAAAACGATAGGGAAAATGTTGAATACCCGAATTTCTTTCCTCAGGCGCAGCGAGATTTTGCAGCTCGCTTGCAATGGTCCGTCACCAAAAAATATAACAGGGCCAATCATGAGCCTAAAGTAACCATTCAAGGCCCTTTGCATGTTTTGGCATCCGCAGGGCAAACTGTTCCCTTATTCGGAGAGGTTATCGATCCAGATGGGGACAAAGTAAGTGTGAAATGGTGGCAATTTCAGGTGGGAACCTACCCCAATAAGGTACAGATCAACAATGCCACTACCCTGAATGCGGAAATAGAAATCCCCGATGATGTACAGAGCGGACAGACCATACATATTGTTCTTGAAGGTGCCGATTCAGGCACTCCGAGCTTAACAAGGTACCAACGGGTAATTATTTCAATCAAATAAATGGTTGGCATTCACGTATTTTAAGGTTTGCCGTACCTTTGCTTTGAACAAAGTTCTCCCAACGCCTTAAATTGGACCAACTGTTTAACATATTCCGGTTCACCACAGCAGATGCCAAAGCCTTGGAGGGCAAAAGCATTGAACCCCATGTACACGATTTTGAGGAAATGATCATTGGCTCCAAGGGCAAGATTTCCCATTTTATCGATTTTGAAGATGAGACCGTCCATGCACCGTTCATTAGTTTTGTAACCCAGGGCAAACCACATTTGTTACGCCCTAAAACACATGATGGGGAGTGTGATTTGTGGGTAATTCGCTTTCGGAGTGAATTCATGTCAGAGGTTATTTTTAAGATGTACGGCTATTTCCATAACCAGGCCAACGTAACATTGCCAAGCAACGAACATTTTGGGAGATTGACCACCCTTTGCGAAATGATGTACGATGAAATTCAACGTCCAAACCCTGGATTGATTGTTATCAAACAATTGTTCATGACGCTGCTCACCATCATCAACCACGAAAGACCAACCCATATTGAAGCGGATTCGGCGAATTCAGCTTCGGAAACCTACACCCATTTTCTTCGCATTTTAGAAGATAACTTTAGGCGCAACGTGAAGATTTCTTTCTATGCCGAAAAATTGTTCATGAGCGAAAGAAACCTCAACATCGTTTGCCATGAGGTAATGCAACAAAGTGCAGGCGAAATTATAGAGACCCGTAAACTCACAGAGGCAAAGAACCTCCTGATCAATAGCAATAAAACAATTGCCGAGATAGGGTTTGAAATCGGATATAACGAAAAAGCCTATTTTTCCAAAGTTTTCAAACGTAAAACAGGCTATACTCCCACTGCCTTTAGAAAAGAAATGAAACAGCTTATTTCCTAAAAGTACAACACTTCTTCCCAAAGGTATTACCCCCTACTTTTTAATTCTATCAAACTTTGTACAACAATATTGGACCTCCCAATAAGATGATGTAAGTTGACTTATGACAGATTTACAAACCTTGCGCTCACTTAACGAGAGCCTACCGTTCACACAAAAAATGCCCGTATTGTTTTTGGGGCACGGTAGCCCCATGAACGCCATTGAGGAAAATGAATTTGTTGCCAATTTTAGAAAATTGGGCAAGCAAGTGGCCAAACCAAGGGTTATACTTTGTATTTCAGCGCACTGGGAAACCAAGGGAACCAAAGTAACAGCCATGCAAAACCCACCTACCATTCATGATTTTGGTGGTTTTCCGCAGGCACTTTTCGATGTTCAATACCCCGCACCGGGGAGTCCCAAGTTGGCCCAGGTGACCAAAGAACTCGTCACTAAGACTGATGTGGAACTTGACCACCACTGGGGATTGGACCATGGGGCTTGGAGTGTCATCAAACATATGTATCCCGATGCCAATGTACCGGTCATACAATTGAGCTTGGATTACACAAAATCACCAAAATACCACTACGAGCTGGCCAAGCAATTGGAAAAGCTCCGTCACAAAGGGGTATTGATTGTGGGCAGTGGCAACGTAGTGCACAACCTACGCAAGGTAAAATGGGATAAATTGAACGATACCTACGCTTGGGATTGGGCCGAAGAGGCCAACGAAAAAATGAAATCCTTCATTTTAGATGGCAATCATCAAGCCTTGGTGGACTATGGGAAACAAGGAAGCAGTTTTGCCCTATCCATTCCAACGCCCGAACACTATTTGCCCTTGATCTATGTATTGGGGCTCAAGGATAAAACCGATACCGTCCACATGTTCAACGATAAAATGGTCGGAGGTTCCATAGGAATGCTATCACTCAAAATTGACTGATTAAAATTGAAACCTAAAAGTAAATACCATGAAAGATAAAGTCATCATAATAACAGGAGCCGCCATGGGGTTAGGGCTTGCCACAGCCGAATACTTAGCTGCCAAAGGCGCTAAATTGTCCTTGGTGGACTACAACGGTGAGGCATTGAACGAAGCCGTAAAAAAACTTAAGGAAATCAATACCGAAGTTGATGCCTTAGTGGTGAAAGCGGACGTATCCAACGAAGAAGCTGTAAAAAATTATGTGGAAAAAACCGTGGAGACCTTTGGTCGCATTGATGGATTCTACAATAACGCCGGTATCGAAGGAAAACAAGCCCCAATGACCGAATACGACTTGGAAGTCTTTAAAAAAGTTATCGACATCAACTTGATGGGCGTGTACTACGGAATGCGCTACGTAATCCCCATAATGCAAAAACAGCAATACGGAAAAATTGTAAACGTAGCCTCTGTTGGGGGAATTCGCGGGGTACAGAACCAAACGGCCTACGTGGCCTCCAAACACGCAGTATCCGGTATGACGAAGAATGCTGCCTTGGAATATGGACAAGATGGTATTTTGACCAATGCCATTGCCCCAGGTGCCATTCTAACCCCAATGGTGGAAGAAGCCTTTAAGCAAGTTAACCCCGACGACCCAAAGGCCGCCGAAACAGAATATGCCCAGAGGAACCCCACCAAAAGACTTGGGTTGCCCAAGGAAGTGGCCACCGTGGTGTCATTCCTCTTGAGCGAAGAAAATGGCTATGTAAGTGGTCAAACCATCGCTATAGACGGAGGGGAATCCAACATTTACGGAAACTCCTAAAAGTATATTGCCTCTTTACTTTGATTGATGATGGGGCCCCCAGTGACCAACGTACCAGTGGCGCTGGGGGTTTTTGTTTTAAATAGGCAGTGCTTCCCAACAGATAAACCATTGAAAATCGTTAAATTGAACCTCTAACTTAAACCGACCCAATGAAACTTAGATTATTTGTCGCTGGCCTGATTCTTATGGCCAGCTATTCCTGTAAAACCGAACCAACTTCCTCTCTTGTAAATCACCAAGGCGAGGAGAATTATTCCGTAATCGTTAGTGAAACCAAAGTAGGCTTTCTTAAAGCCAATACCTCTGGTGACACCATCAACATAGATTACGACTACAAAAACAACGGTCGTGGCCCTACCATGAAAGAAACCATTGTGCTCAATGCCGAAGGCTATCCTGTAAATTGGGAAGTAAGCGGAAACACAACATTCGGTAATACCGTTGACGAGCAGTTCTCACTTGAAGAAGGTGAAGCTTCATGGACCGATGCCACTGGTTCGGGAAACGCTTCTTTGGATGCACCAAAAATCTACGTTAATCAATTTGGAAGCCCCTACTCCACTGTTCTGGCTGCACGCCTGCTCATGGATGCACCAGAAAACACATTGCCCGTGCTGCCTGCGGGTAATTTGACCCTGACCAAGATGGAGGATTTGACCGTACCACATGTATCGGGCGAGGGCGAACTGGCATTGACCACCTATGCCCTTTCCGGCGCCGATATGAACCCATCTTACTTTATCATGGACGAAAATGAAAAGTTTTTTGCTGCCATCTCTCCAAGGTATATTGTAATTCGGGATGGCTACGAAGCTGAAGAAAAAGGCTTGCGGGAATTGGCCGAAAATTATTCTGCCGAGCGCTACGAAAAACTTCAAAAAGAATACGCACACAATTACGATAAAAAAGTGCGCATCAAAAACGTAAAGGTTTTTGACCCCAAAACACTATCCTTGACCGACCCCGTTTCCGTATTAGTGGAAGACGAAAAAATTACAGCCATCGAAGCCGCCGATGCCTCTGGTGATAACGAAGTAACCATAGAGGGAAATGGAGGAACTTTGGTTCCTGGCTTGTACGAAATGCATGCCCACACTGGTGACAATGGAGCCCTGCTGAACATTTTAGCGGGCGTGACCTCTTTCCGAGATATGGGAAACAACACCGAAGTGTTGAGCAATCTCATCGAGAAAATCAACTCCGGTATATTGGCCGGACCGCGAGTTACCAGACTTGGATTTATTGAAGGAAAAAGTCCGTACAGTAGCAACAATGGCATTTTGGTGGAAAGTCAAGAAGAAGCATTGGCCGCTGTGGACACTTATGACAGTCTCGGATTTTATGGCGTAAAACTATACAATAGCATGAACGGCGATTGGGCCCCTGCCATTGTTAAAAAAGCTCATGATCAAGGTTTGTTCGTGGCAGGTCACGTACCGGCATTTTCCAATGCCAACGATATGCTGAACGCTGGTTTTGATGAGATGACCCACATTAACCAAACCATGCTGGGCTGGGTACTGGAACCAGATGAAGACACCCGTACCCTATTGCGCTTAACTGCTATGAAACGGTTCCCAGGACTGGATTTGAACAGCGATAAGGTACAGGAAACGCTTGACTTGTTCGTTGCCAACAAAACGGCAATGGACCCTACATTGGCCATACACGAGCGTTTGATGCTTTCCCGAAATGGTGAAGTAACCCCCGGTGCCTTGGATTATGTAGATCATATGCCACCCAATGAACAGCGTAGCCTAAAAGTGGCTTTGGCACAAATTGCGGACGAAGAAGAGGACAAAGCATACCGAGAAGCTTACGATAAAATTGTGGAGACCCTAAAAATGATGAAAGAAAAGGGCATTTTAATTGTGGCTGGAACCGATTTGGGCGGTGCTTTTAACCTGCACCGCGAACTGGAACTGTACACCGAGCAATTGGGATATACCCCTGCCGAAGTACTCAAGTTGGCCAGCTACGATATGGCGGAATACTTGGGACATGACAGCTTGGGAAGCATTGAGCCAGGTAAATTGGCCGATTTCTTCTTGGTGCCCGGCAATCCTGTGGAGGATATCAAAGCAATTAAGACCATAGGCATGGTATCGCGCGGTGGTACCTTTTATTTCCCTTCCGAAGTATATCCCTCCTTTGGCATTACCCCTTTTACCGAAAAGCCTGAAGTTAAGGAATAGAACTTTATAAAATAATATATGGAAAGCCAGTGGCAGTTGCTACTGGCTTTTTTCGTTGGGTGAAGTCAAGAGCACACCTAACAGCCTGAATGGGTGTAATTTTCATTTATTTTTTGTTACTTGTAAGAAGCTCCCTCTAAGGAAAAGGCACTGTACAAAGTCCGTTACGCGGTTAATGTGCCATAAATCAAAATCAAAATGAAGAAAATCGTATTGGCGTTGATGCTACCCGTACTCAGTTACTCACAAGCCTATAATCAACCCATTATAGATATGCACCTGCACGATTATACCGAACAAACCTATTATGTGGCTCCCGCACCGGATGGTGTTTTTTCACCCAAAGATTATAAAACCTATAAAAAGGAACTCTTCAAGGCCATAAAAGCCCACAACATAAAGAAAGCCGTAGTGAGTACTATTGGTGGAGACAACATTTTGGATGATGAAGGCATTTTGATTCCCGGATACTACACCGAATCGCCCCCGACCGATACTGTGGCTTTCAAAGCCTTGATTACTTCGGGAAAACTCAAGGTTTTTGGAGAAATTGGGGCAGTATATGGTGGTTATACCTTATCCGACCCCGAATTTGAACCTTATTTAGACATCTGCGAGCGCTATAACATTCCCGTTGCCGTGCATACGGGTGGCGGTCCGCCTGACATCACCTACCGATGCTGCCCTAATTTTAGAATAAAGCTCGGTGACCCCTACACCTTGGAGGATGTACTGGCCAAACATCCCAAACTGCGGATTTATATGATGCACGCTGGCGAGGTATTTTTTGAAAACGCCCTACGCTTGATGCTCCAATACCCCCAACTCTATACCGATTTGGGCGTAATTTTATGGGTGGATGAGCAACCCAAGGATTATGCAGAGCAATTTTTACGGAAAGCGAAAAAATATGGAGTAATTGACCGTATAATGTATGGCTCCGACCAAATGGTATGGCCTCATGCCATTAAAAAAAGTATCGACCAATTGAACAGCTACGATTTTTTGACCGAAAGTGACAAACGAAAAATTTTTCACGACAACGCCCTACGTTTTTTACAACTGGAAGAGTAACCGTTTTACTGTAAAACATGGTTGTTAATTGCCAGTAACCCAATGTTGCTACTTTTCTTATGGGCCGATTCCGAAAGAAATTGGTATTTTCCACCTCCCCTGGTTCAACCCTAAAACAGCATATCTAATGAACACGGCACAACAATTGGGCTTTGACGAAAATGCCAAACTTTTGATAATCCATGCCGATGATGCAGGACTTTCCCATTCTGAAAATAGGGCCACTATTCAGGCATTGGAAAAAGGTATAGTGAATTCTTACAGCATTATGGTCCCCTGTCCATGGTTTCATGAAATGGCCATGTTCGCCAAAAACAATCCGAAATACGATCTTGGGGTTCATCTCACCTTGACCTGTGAATGGGAGAATTACCGTTTTGGGCCCGTATTGCCCGTTTCAGAAGTGCCCAGTTTGGTGGACGAGCAAGGGCATTTCTTCAAAAAAAGAGAACAATTGTGCCAAAATGCGACTGTAGAAGATGTGGAAAAAGAACTCCAAGCACAAATAGAAAAAGCCTTGACCTACGGCCTCGCCCCTACCCATATCGATTCGCATATGTACAGCGTAGGCGCCCACCCTGAATATTTAAAAATTTATAAACGCTTGGGCGAATATTACGGACTTTCCGTTTTGGTGAATGAGCAAGTGATGCAAATGGTGGGTCTGGACCCCAAAATCCACATTAAAAAAAATGACTTTGTCATCGACCATACCTACGTGGGCGAATTTCCCTATTTTGAAAGCGGGGGCTTGGCAGCCTACTATCAATCCGTTTTGGAAAATCTTGGCCCAGGTCTCAATTTGATTTTGATTCATCCAGCCTTTGATGATAATGAAATGCAGGGCATAACCGTCAACCATCCCAATTTTGGGGCAGCATGGCGTCAGCAGGATTTCGATTTTTTCACCAACGAAAAAACAAGGGACTTACTTAAAAAGCATAACATCCAAATGGTGACCTTTGGCGACATCAGAAACAGAATGGCATCAGATTCCGGTCAAACAATATAATTCTTTGACCATCCATACAATTTTAATTTCCTAAGTGCATTAAAATTCTATCTTTAAGGGAAACCAACCTCCCGTGTTTAAATTCTTCCGTGCCATTAGGCAGCGCTTACTTACCGAAAACAAGTTCAGTAAATACCTCCTTTACGCCTTTGGCGAAATCATACTTGTGGTCATTGGGATTTTGATTGCACTGCAAATCAATAACTGGAACAATGATTTGGCGAACCAAAAAAGTGAAAAGGAGATCATTAAAAATCTTAACCTGGAATTTGAGCAAAACAAAATAATGCTCCAGAAGTCCAAGGAGCACCATGAAGACCTCTTATCAGCAGCCAAAACGGTAATGAACTTGATCGGCGAATCAGCACCTACATTGGACACCCAAAACATTGACAGCCTCTTGTCGCAAAGTTTGGACTATATTATCTACAAACCCAGTCAAGCGGTGTATTCGGATTTGATATCTTCAGGGAAGTTGAATTTGATTTCTTCAGATTCCTTAAGAATCCTGCTTTTTGAATGGTCCAGCAATTTGGAACAGATTACGGAAGCATACAAAACACTAGATGAGGTCAGTCAGACGCTGGTACTACCATATTTGACCAAAAATGCCTCCATGAAAAATATTGATCGGTTCAGTATTGTAAATTGGGAAGGGAAATCGAAACTTCCTACCAATTACGGAAGGATGTTTCAAGACTTGGAATTTGAAAACAATATGGAAAATCAGGTATGGGACCTCACCAATTACCTCAGTTACCATGAAAGACTTGAAAAAAACATAAATAGAATCATTGAAGAAACCAACGCGCCATGAAACAGAATTATTTATTCCAATTGTATCTGTAACTTTAGTTACACCTTTTTTGCTTAATTAATGTTTAATTTGGAACATGCCGGGAATCCACAACACTACATTTGATATCCGCATCCTGTTCATCGCTTTGTTGGCAGGAGTGTTGTTGGTGGCGCCCTGCAAAGTCCGTAATTCCTTGGAACATGCCCTAGGTTTGGAAAAATCCGAGGTCTCCAACAAACTCAAAACCACTGCATCATCCAATGCTTGCGCTTCCTACGAAGCTGTGCAAATGGAGAACAGTGCGGCATACGAGTTGGGCATTTCCACATTGGTTAGCCCTACCGTTATAACCGATGCACTTTTTACCATTTCAAACAGTGATGAAACGGGTTACACTTACCAAAAACAACACCTGGCTTCGGTAGTCCCTCTTTACATTCTCTATCGGCAGTTCAAAATCTACTCGTGATTAGTCTCACTTGTCATCAGGCATAGCCTACCCCTTATCTTAAGACTAATTATAAAAACAACACATGAAAACTATAAAATATCTGGGCATCATCGCCCTGCTCATCGGAACCCTGTCTTCGTGTAAGGATGGTAAAACCACTGCACAAGACTCCGAACAGACCATTACCATATTACAAACAGCCGATATTCACGGGCAACTGTTTCCCCACGATGAACTTTTTTGGGAAAACGAAGAAATCACCTTCAGAAAATTGGGTGGATTGGCCCATGTAAAAACCCTATTTGAGGACGAGCGCAGTAAAAACCCCGAAGGCACACTTGTTTTGGACGGTGGTGACCTCATCCAAGGAAGTGCCTATGCCGCGCTATCCGAAGGGAAGGCCTTCTCCCCTATTATTCAAGAAATGGGCTACGACTTTCTAATTCCCGGTAACTGGGAGGTGGTTTACGGCAAACAAACCATGATGGACGTACTTACCCAGTACAACACTCCGGTAATATCGGCCAATATGTACCACGAGGCCACAGGGGAATCCTTGTTTCCTCAATATTTTGTAAAAGAGCTCAAAGGCGTAAAATTGGGGTTCATCTCCTATAACGATCCTGAAATTCCAGTGCGTCAGAACCCATCTTTTAGCAAAGGCATCCGCTTTGATCCTATCGATGCGAATTTGGAAGCCCTAATCACCGAACTTAAGGACAGCCAAGGGGTAGATGTCTTGTTTTTGGTGACCCATATCGGTATTAGCAAACAATACGATTTGGCCAATAACCCTGCTTTAGAACGTGTTGACTACGTGCTAGGAAACGACACCCATGAACGCATTCGCAAACCTTTACAGGCCAAATATACCAAGGTTACCGAGCCGGGAGCCTTTGCCTCTTTTGTGGGCAAGCTTACGTTAAGGGTAAAAGATGGCAAAGTGGTGGACGAAGCCTACGACCTTTTGGAGGTAGATCCGGAGAAATACGCAGCGGACGAAAAAGTGGCCCAGATCGTTGAAACGGCCACGGCTCCGTATCAAGAAGAAGCCAATGAGATTTTAGGATATACCAGTGTTCCGCTCTACCGCTATTTTGTAGTGGAAAATCCCATGGATAACTTTATCACGGATGCCGCGCGATGGAAAACGGGTGTTGATGTTTCTATTTCCAACGGCTTCCGATTCAGTACGCCCATTTCGGTGGAAGAAGGAGGTAAATCCCCTATTACCAAGGCAGACCTTTGGAGCATGCTCCCTGTAAATGAAAAAGTCAAAATTGGTAAAGCCAGTGGCAAACAAATCAAGGATTGGCTGGAAAAGGAACTGCACAATGTATTCGCCCAAAACCCCACCGAACGTTTTGGAGGCTGGTTAGTCCGCTTTTCGGGCATGGAACTCACCTTTAATGCCAACAAGCCAAAAGGGGAGCGCGTAGAAACCATAAAAATCGGAGGAGAACCCATTCAAGAAGATAAACTGTACACTATGTCCGCTTGTCGCAGGGAAGGCGAACCCCTACCTACCCTTTGTCGTATGCCCAACACCGTGGAAACCGAGGTGATGGACTATACCATTCATGATGTGATTGAGGAATATCTGAAAGAAAAAGGCACCATTGCCCCTAGTTTGGATGGCAGGGCCAAGGCCTTAGATCTAGGTCCCAATGTATTGTCCCAATTACCGGGAACCGATTATCAGTTCCATTAAAAACATAAAAAATTAATACAATGAAACACGTATTCACCCTGGCCCTATGGGCCATCACTCTCTTGGGCGGGCTTACCGAAGTCAGTGCCCAAACCACTTACAACCAAGAACAGAACAACTACATAGTGCTTACCCGCAAAATCCCACAGTTAAAGGCCATATTATTGGCTGCCGAAGAGCTGGCCGCGGAAGATGGAGCCCAGTTTGGGGAGTTCCATGTGGTCATCTGTGGAGAAACAGTAAAAGGACTAACGGACATAGAACAAATGCAACCCTTTTTGGATATGGCCAAAAGCGAAAAGATTAAACTGTTGGGGTGTGGTTTTTCCTTGAAAAAATTTGGAGTGGACGCCAGTAAACTACCAAAAGAAATGGATGTCGTGGACAATGGCATTCTTTATAATTTTAAGCTACAAAAGGATGGGTTTTTGAGCATTACTTTGTAAAAAGACCCGGTTTTGTTGTTAAAGGGGCGATGGAAACATCGTCTCTTTTTCTTTTTTGGTACTTTTAAGGAAATGGGCAATACAAATAATAGAATCGATCGGAGAACACTGCTGAAGACTTCGGCACTTACCATACTGGGATTGTCAATTCCTAGTATAACATGGGCTGAACAGAAGAGCAATACCAAGGTGCCGAAATATTTTCCCAATATACCACCAGAAGTTATTGAAGAAGTGGTGGGCAAATCCCATTTTGATTTGGATGGGGTAAAATCCCTGGTCGATAAAAGACCTGAACTTTCAAGGTCGGTTTGGGAGTGGCGTTTTGGTGATTTTGAATCCGCTATTGGAGCGGCATCCCATGTGGGAAGAAGAGATATCGCTCAGTACCTTATGAGCAAAGGCGCTCGACCCACCCTGTTCACCTTTGCGATGTTGGGCCATTTTAATGTCTTAAAATCAGCCATAGAAGCAACGTCAGGAATACAGGAAACCACGGGACCCCACGGGATTAGTTTGTTGGACCATGCGTATGCAGGGGAAAGTATGAAGGACCAAATGACCAAATCAGAAATTGAATCGCTGGAGCAGACCATTGATTATCTATCCAGTTTGGACAATGCTGGTGGTACAGATTATATAGATGTAAGCTCCGAAGAGCAAAAAAAGTACCTGGGCGATTACAAATATGGCCCGGGAGAGAAAGAAGGTTTCACCATTGGAGTAAACATGAGAAAACTTCTGTCCTTAGGTCCCATTGGTGGGTTTGGAGGGGCTATGTACAAAATCGGGGACAATCTATTTACCTATAACGGTACACCTTCGGTGACCATCTCATTCAACATAGAAGAAGGGCAGGTAAAATCGTTGACCCTTACCGATCCAGAAATTACCCTTACCGCAGAAAAGATTTCTTAGTACGTAACACATCGCCAAAACGGATAAGATATCATTTATTTAATTGCATTAAGAAAGCAAGAGAAATTACAAGGTACATCCAACCGAGAGTGAAAAGACACCTTATATTATCTTTCTTATTTCTAATCCGTTTTTACAGGAATTTCTATGTTTCCATCCCCATACCATTTAATTATCAATGGCTCATTGGCATCTTTGATGGTTTCCTCACTGACATTTTTGCCCGTCCCATAATTGATTTCAGAAAAAGGGTCCTTGATACCATTGATCACTACTACCAAACGACTCCCTTTGCTGATATTTTTACTGGTCACCCTAACAATTCCAAATGGGATTTTTACCTTTTTATTGGGTGTTAACAATTGTCGACGCTCCCTGTCTCGTACATAACTCGCCCTGCCCACATAGGGCAATGTCAGCGCAAAAAACTTACCATCAGGGGTCTGTTCAAACAACACAACCTTGTAATCAAAATCCTTTTTATTGATGGATACCGAGATTTCCCCTCCAAAAGAGCCGTTCAATTCAAAATCGTAGTCAAATGGATCGGTCACAAAGGAAAAACCATGTCCAACCATCAGGCTACTATCAACTATTGATCTCCAACCGCTAGAATTCCAAGTAAGGTTGCTTCGGTCGGAAAAATCAATGGTCTGCTCCAAATAACTATCGGCATCTGCGGGATTATCGGCAAGAGTATAATGTATATCCTTTCCATTGTTCCCGGTATTAAACATGGATGCAAAAGCCACTCCCGAACGCATGTTGCTCAAATAATATTTGAGCGTATCATTGGCCATCGCATTTAATGAGGGGGCGTGCCCCCATTTGTTGGCTCCCATCACTTGATAATTGATTTTGTCCTGCAATAGAGCGGGTTTGGCCTTGCCTTTTAAAATATAATCGTACCAATCAAAAATCAACTCTGTAATATCGATTTGGGCCACAGAATCTAAATCATACCCAAAAATATGGGCATTGGGTTTTTCTTGGGCACCAAAATGGGTATATGGTCCTATAACCAAATAATGCTCTGCATTTTTATTGTATTTGGTATGTTCCTTTAAATAATACTGCGTTCCAACCTGTCCCCCATCATAGTATCCGGTAGTTGCCAATATTGGAATATCAATATGGGCAAACTCTTCTTTGTAGGGCATCATGTTTTGCCAATAAGCATCATACATTGGATGCAATAAACGTTCTCGAAATTGTGGATTAGGCAATCCGTCCAAACTGTCCATTGCGCTATAGGCCAACCCTTTTTCATACCATTTCATGTTCAGGTCCCCCCACCTCTGGCCATTATTATATATAGTAGTGTCCAAGTACTTGTTGTTGGAAACATAGTGGTGCCAAGGGTAGTGGAAATTTTGATACACCCCATTTTCCATAGGTTCTGCAATGCCTGGTGCCGCCGAAACCGAAGGAACAATAGTTTTTAAGGCAGGATGTACCTTATGTTTTACGGCAGCCCATTGGGTAAACCCGACATAACTTCCTCCGTACATCCCCACTTTCTGGTTGCTCCAATCTTGTTTACTGATCCAATCGATTACCTCGTAGGTGTCAGTTGTTTCATGTTTGTAGGGTATAATGGAATCAGGGCTCAATCCCTTGCCGCGGGTATATGAAACTACTCCAACATACCCATGGTTTGCTGCCATTTTTGCTCTTTCCAAGTCGTTTTCGCGTGCATAAATCGTATGAAACAACACTGCAGGTCCCGGTTCCGAATTTTTGGCATTTCTAACGACTATGGCATGGATTTTCGCCCCATCATCCGTAGGTATCAAGATACTGTCCTGAACCAGATACGTTGCACTGCCCTCTGTTATTTTCCTTGGCTTTTGAATTGGACTTTGTTCCTTGCAGGATGCCACAAAACATATAGCGATGACTATAATGAATGCTTTGTTGATTGAATTTCTCATTTTGATTGATTTTAAGTTTTGGACATATCTGTCCATTAACTTTATGTTTTAGCTATTCGGTATTTTGATTTGATAGTATGTGAAACCGCTACAAACTATTCCGCTTTTTGAACTTTACCGTTTGCCTGCTAGAGAGATCTATCTTTTCCCCAGTGGTCAATACCAACTGTAGCTTATTGTTAAAATATGGGTGGATTTGCTTGATGTATTCCGTATTGATAATTTGACCTCGGTTGGCCCTAAAAAACGTATTTGGGTCCAGTTTTTCCTCCAGTTGATTCAATGAGCGCTTGATCATGGCTTTTTTATCGCCAAAATACAGACGTGCATAATTGTCCATGGACTCGATTAAACTTATCTCGGCCAATGCAATAAAATATACCTTTTCACCATCCTTGATAAAGATTTTTTGATGGCTTGCCATTGGCACTTTAGGCTCTTCTTCCTTCTTTTTTAATTCGAGCTTTACCTTTTCGATGGTTTTGGCGAAGCGTTCTTCTCTGAGGGGTTTTACCAAATAGTCCAAGGCGTTTACCTCAAAGGCTTGAACTGCATATTGATCATAGGCCGTGGTAAAAACCACCTCTGGGACCGTAGTAAACTCTTCGAGCAAATCAAAACCTGATTTTCCTGGCATATGGATGTCCAAAAAAATGATGTCGGGTTGACATGCCTCAATCAAATCCAAAGCCTTATTTGCATTGTTGGCCTCACCGACGATTTCAAACTCAGGATATCTTCCTAGTGCTCTACGAACCTCTTCCCGTGCCAAACGCTCATCATCGATGATTAAAGTTGTATACGTTCTCATTGTTTTTCGATTGGAATCATTATTGTGGCAACCACCTTATTTTCCGAAGGGGTTTCAACCTTAACCTCCGCCCTACCCTCATATTGCAATAAAAGGCGTTCGTTTAGATTTTTTAACCCCACTCCTTTATGTTTTCCGGCAGATAGCGTTCCAGGGTTTTTAACACTAATCACAACACGGTCATTCTTCTTTTGAACCGAAATATCCACAGTACCCCCTTCCAATTGTTTATCAATACCATGTTTAATTGCATTTTCTACCAAAAGTTGAATACTTAGTGGCGGGATTTTAAAGTTTTCAAGCGTATGGTCAATATTAAATGTAATATTTAGACGTTCCTCAAATCGAAGTTTTTCCAACTCTACATAATCTTTTACCAACGCCATTTCTTCTGAAATGGATATGGTGGTATGCTCTTTTTCATATAGTGATGAACGTAATAAATCGGACAATAGATCAATAGCCCTTCGCGCACTGTTGGGATTTTCAATAACCAATGCTTTAATGGAATTCAAGGAATTGAACAAAAAATGCGGGTTAAGTTGCGCCGACAAGTTATCCAATTGGCTTTGCTTTGCAATAACCGAAAGTTTGGCATTGGTTTTAGCCGTATTCACCTCTCTCATATAGAAATGATAGGCATGATAGGCAAGAACCCAAATGGACATATGTCTCAGTCCCGTAATCAGAACAGGATTCCAAACAGATAAATTCTCCAGAAAGGTATTGGTATCATTGACCAAATAAATATAGGCCGATGTCTTTAAATTCATAATCAACATGAACAATATCGCCAAGATCATAATGGATGGGACAACCTTCTTTATCAACCCCTTAATGCCCAATTGGTTCCAGTTTGCCCTTAAAGCAATGGTCCTGTATGTATGGGTAAGACCTATACAAATGGAAACATCGAGTACATAGTTTATCAAGGCATAGGTAAGCGTAAATTGATCCCGAACCAATGCTATGTACAACCATAACAGCGATACAATACCCCAACCAATAATCTGGCATTTCCAATAAAGGGACAGTTTTGTATTTGTCTTTTCCATTCGCACTGAACTATTCATTTTTTAAGGCCCATTGTTTTGTACGGTTATTACTACTAGGGTTTTGAATAACTGATCAACTCATTTACATAAACACCATAACCATCCTCATTAACATGCTTGATATAGGTCTTCAACTCCGGGGCATACCACCAAATATCCGTCATTTCCCCTTTAAAACCTCTAGAATTGGTTACAATCCCTTTGTATTCTATTTTAAATGCCCTGTAAGTTCCTGCTGCTACATTTAATTTTTCAAACGAAACAACTTCAACATCTTGACTTGTTTTTCCAGTAGTACCTTCATTGTTTTCCCATTCTGATTGGTATTTCCATTTTTTTCCCACATGCAATGGCCAATTACGAAATGGTGTGCTACTTTGCTTTTGATTTACAATTGATGGAATTTGAACGGTATCAACTCCATTCCAAAGCCCTAAAGTTTCATTGTAGTTCACTACCTCCTGAATGTCTTCACCTTCTGCACGAACCTCACCTTCCACCGCACGTTCCCATTTCCAAATCCATTTTTCTCCAATCTTGTAGTCCTTTAAAATTGGTTCGTTTGTTTTTGTAGTTGCACAATTACTAAAGATCAGTAACAGTGCAAAGTAAAGTATTGCTTGTTTTGTCATAACTGTTGTTTTTTGATTGATGAATAATTATGTTGTGATCACAGCTCCTATGAATCACTGGTACAAAGCAATAAAAAACATCCTGTCCCGAGAAGAGAAAGTACATGAACGCACAAAACCCAAGTTAAGCGTAAAAAAATAGAGGAAATGGACTGGAGGGAAACCAATTCCATGGAGTAAAATCTTCTCATGCATCTTCATCGACAATCATTTTGCTTTCATTTTGATAGGAACTCCAAATAAACCCGACAAAACAGTCAACAATCACCAATCAAAAAACGAACACATGATTTTTCTACGTGCACCCCTGTTTATCAGTATAATTTTATTAACTCAGCTTTTACAGGCACAAACTTCCCAGACCATTTCCCTACAAAAAGAGTATTGGACAACTGCCCAAGGCAGTGAAATTTCCTTTGAAACTTTTGATGGGCGACAAACCATGATATTGAACGGCACCGCCTTTGCCAATGGATTTGAGTTTTCCAATGGTGTGCTCGAAATGGAGGTCTACGCCAACCAAAAACGTAGTTTTGCCGGCTTTGTGTTCCGTAAGCAAGACGAAAATTTTGAAGAGGTGTATATGCGCATGCACAAATCAAGACAGGTGGATGCCGTTCAATACACGCCTACCTATCATGGAGAGAGCAATTGGCAATTATATCCTGAACATCAGGCGCAGGTAACCTTTAAAAGTGACGGTTGGAACCAGTTACGAATCGAGGTTGAAAATTTGACCACTACCGTATTTGTGAACGGCGAACAAGTATTACAAGTGGAGCGACTAAAATCAGGAAATCTGACTGGAGCGATCGGAATTTTCGCATTGTTCGGAAATCGATTTGCCAATCTGAAGGTAACCAAAACCGGGAATGCAGTCGCCAAAGAGCCCTTTCCCATTGTCACTCCCAAGAAAGGCATCATCGGTGAATGGGACCTCACAGAGGCCCGCCCTTATGTGGAGGGTGAATTAAATTTTGAAGATTTTGAAAAGGCGAAGACCATAACTGCAAACACTGAACAATCCGGTTTACTGCCCATTTCCAGATATCTGGCAAAACCCACTTCGGGAAACTTTGAACGCAACCAAGAAGCTTTCACAGTAGCATCTACCACGATAGCCGTAGATCAGGCCCAGACCCGGTTATTTTCGTTCGATTTTAGTGATAAGATCATTGTATATTTAAATGGCGAAGCCATTTTTTATGGTAACAATGCCTTTAGATCTAAAAACAACCAATTTCAGGGTCATTTGGCCCTGACTGCCAACAAAATACCGCTAAAGCTTAAAAAGGGATTCAACACTTTGCATTGTGTGGTTATCGATAAGGCCAATGGTTGGGGATTGATTGGAAA
The DNA here is from genome assembly GCF_947258355.1 of uncultured Allomuricauda sp. Lineage (GTDB taxonomy): Bacteria > Bacteroidota > Bacteroidia > Flavobacteriales > Flavobacteriaceae > Flagellimonas. The sequence continues at coordinate 88,749 of NZ_CAMYIC010000026.1, read as the reverse complement.
ATTGAATTAATACTAAGACTTGACCTTTCAATTCGACAAAGCATTCGAACGATTCACGATTCTTTTTCTTTTAAATTTGAATTGTTGACAATCAGGTTCTACTATGAACAGTAACATGAAACTATTTCCAATCATATTTATTTCAGTAATTAGCACAATTGGGTTTTCACAGAAAACGTACGAGTTTGACTATTGGGTTGAGTATAAAGTGACCTATTACAAAGATTCCGTAAAAATCAAAAATAGACCGTTCAGGGAGAAGGACTCGACTTTTAAAAAAATACTATTGACCAATTCCAAACAAAATCATTATTTAGCTATTGTAACGGAAGTGGACAGCATCACATATACCTTAAGATTTAGTGATAACGATGGAGTATTTATGCAGTTTGAGATTTTAAAAAAGGACTTAAAATCGTCGGATTACCTTAATGTGGAATGTGAACTGATTTCGCGATACCATAATCCTTTCAAATACCAGACCAAAAACTATGATTTTGTGCTAATGACCGATACGACCATTACCAACAATTCGTACCAGAGGTACAAACTCACCTCAATCAAACCGAAAAATCAAAGAAAGTTAAAATTAGGTGCTGAATATTACGTCATAGACATGAATACAGATTTTCATTTGCCAATTTTAGAGTTTTCTACAGCGTATGAAGAATGGAAAACAACAAAAAAATTACCCAAAGGTATTTTGTTTGAAAAGTATTTTATTGACTTCTATAATCATTTAGATTCGAAGGAAGTATTAGTGGACTACCATAAAATCAACAAAGAAATACTCATAGATAAAGATTGCGTTAAACTTCAAAATCGTTAGTAGTTCCGCCACTTCTGTGTGAACTCAAAAACGTGCTCCATAATTTTTGCTTCGATATCGTCGAATTCCACATTTCGGCGTTTCATCATGGCCTCGGCCACTTCAAATGCCTTGTTGGTCCTAAAAGTAGTGTAGCCTGCCGTTGCTCCGCCCCAACTAAAACTGGGTATAAAGTTTCTGGGGAATCCGCTACCAAAAATATTGGCGCTTACCCCCACAACGGTTCCCGTATTGAACATTACATTGATACCGCACTTGCTATGATCGCCCATCATCAACCCACAAAATTGGAGACCTGTTTTGGCAAAACCTTCGGTTTTGTAGTTCCACAGGCGTACAGGCGCATAGTTGTTTTTTAAATTAGAGGTATTGGTGTCCGCCCCAATATTGCACCATTCCCCAAGCACGGAGTTCCCCAAGAAACCATCGTGGCCTTTGTTGGAATTCGCAAAAAGTACCGCATTGTTGACCTCACCTCCCAATTTACAGCCAGGTCCTGCAGTTACGGCGCCATAGATTTTGGCCCCCATTTTCAATACAGCATTTTCGCAAAGGGCGAGTCCGCCACGGACCATACAACCTTCCATCATCAAGGCATTTTTACCAATATAAATAGGACCTGTAGACGCATTCAATATTGAAAACTCCACCGTAGCTCCTTCTTCAATAAAAATGTTTTCAGGGTTCTTAACTTGATTGGTGTTGGGTATGGGCTGGCTTGTTCTGCCTTCCGTCAATACATCAAAATCGGATTGTAGGGCAGCTGCATTGTTAGAAAAAATATCCCAAGTGTTTTTTATGGTCAAAACCTCGTCTTCAAAAGGAATGGCGGTATATGCCGATTCTTCAAAACCCGTTTCCAAATTTTCCGTTACGTATGCGATATAACTGTCATCGCCAATCAAAGCTTCGCCCATCTTTAAATTATTGATAGCCTTCACCAAGTTCTCATTGGGCAAATAGCTACCGTTGATCACGGTGCTTTCACCAGTAACCGTCAACGGAAATTTTTCCGAAAGATATGCTTCGGTTTGATGGCTCACGGAGGCGTTCAACCATTTTCCCCATTTTTCGCTGATGGTCAATATACCCACCCGAATCTCTGATACAGGGCGTGTGAATGTAAAAGGAAAAAGATCTTCGCGGTGATTACCGTCAGAAAGGATATAGTTCATAGCACAGCTTTGAATACCGTAAAAATAAAAAAACGCCCTCGAAAAATATCGAGAGCGTTCCTATATTTCGTTGAAAAGTACAACCTACTCGGCCTCCTTCTTCTCTTCTTTCTTGAATTTCTTGTATTTGTTCTTGAACTTGTCAATTCTACCAGCGGTATCGACCAATTTAGTCTTACCAGTATAGTATGGGTGAGAAGTTCTAGAAATTTCCAATTTTACCAAAGGATATTCAACACCATCAACAGTGATGGTCTCTTTCGCTTCAGCAGTGGACTTTGTAATAAACACATCGTCGTTGGACATGTCTTTAAAAGCAACCAATCTATAGTTTTCTGGGTGTATACCTTTTCTCATCGTCTTAAATGCTTAATCTCAGAATTTTCAGGGTGCAAATTTAATGATTTCTTTGACACCTCCAACTTAAAATCACTAAAAAAATAAAGTTAAATTTATATGTAACAAATGTAAGCATTCGATAACTAACCTTATATAAGCAACACTAATTTTAAAAATCATGGAAGAACAACAACCTAAAACTGGAAAATTTGCTCTTAACTACGGACTATTATCAGGTCTTATCGCTGTGGTGTTCGGAGTTATGCTCTATACCCAGAAAATGCATTATGAGACAAGCACTGCCGTAATCGTAATTTCAATTGCAATTTTGGCGGCAATCATTTTTTTGGCGGTCAAGGCGTTCAAAAAAGCCAATGGGGGTTATTTAACAATTTCACAGGCTTTGAAAGTTGCCGTGGGAGTTGCCTTGGTCGGCGCAATCATTTCTTTGATCTATCAGTTTGTATTGACCAACTTCATAGAGCCCGACTTTATGGACAAGGCAATGGAACTCGCCAAACCAAAGGCAATGGCACAAAATCCCAATATGACCGAGGAACAATGGGAACAAGGTGTGGAAATGCAGAAAAGCTTTGCTTGGATCCAATATCCTGTACTACTGATCATGAATTCGGTTCTCGGTCTGATCATTGGTCTGATCACGGGCTTGATTTTGAAAAAGTCCAAAGCAGAATACTAAAACAAAAAATGCTACTTTTGAAGGGAATTCCAGAATCGAACAATGCAGATTTCCATTGTAATTCCTTTACTCAACGAGCAAGAATCGCTTAAAGAACTACATGATTGGATTGTACAGGTGATGCAATCCAATCATTTTTCTTATGAAATCATCCTTATTGATGATGGCAGTACCGACGAATCTTGGAAGACCATTTCCGAACTTTCCAAGATCAACGAAAATGTGAGAGGCATCCGTTTCCTGAAGAATTATGGAAAATCGCAGGCACTTCATGCCGGTTTCAAGGCTGCTGAAGGCGATGTCGTGATTACCATGGATGCTGACTTACAGGACAATCCCGAAGAAATCCCCGAAATGTACCGAATGATCACCCAAGAGGGACATCATGTGGTATCGGGATGGAAAAAGAAACGGTACGACTCGATTATCACCAAAAACATCCCCTCTAAATTGTTCAATTGGGCGGCACGTAAGACTTCAGGAGTAAAATTGCACGATTTTAACTGTGGACTCAAAGCCTTTAACCATAATGTGGTGAAAACCATAGAGGTTTCAGGGGAGATGCACCGTTACATTCCTGTTTTGGCCAAAAATGCCGGATTTTCCGATATCACCGAAAAAGTGGTCCAGCATCAGGCCCGTAAATATGGTTCCACAAAATTTGGGGCAGAACGCTTCATCAATGGTTTCTTGGATTTGATCACCATTTGGTTTGTCTCCAAATTTGGCCGTAGGCCAATGCATTTATTCGGCGCATGGGGCGTAGTCATGTTCTTCGTAGGTTTTGGATTTTCACTCTATTTGGGAATTGACAAGCTCTTCCTGAACCCTAAAGGCCGCTTGATTACCGAGAGACCACAATTTTACATTGCACTTACTGCCATGATCATAGGTACACAATTGTTTCTGGCTGGTTTTATTGGAGAAATAATGGTAAGGTCCCGAAAAAATGACACCCGTTACAACATCTCTGATAAAATTAACCTCTAGGCCATTCTTAAACCCTATAAACTTTGTATTTTTAATCATCTAAACAACTACAAACACTATGGACTCCATTACAGCTACAGCTCAATCTTGGTTGACCGATTTTTTTGATGAAGACACAAAAAAGGAAATCAAACATCTTATGGAAAACGATCCTAAAGAACTCGAGGAGCGTTTTTATAAAAACTTAGAGTTTGGCACAGGAGGAATGCGCGGTGTAATGGGGGTAGGTACCAATAGAATCAACAAATACACCTTGGGGAAAAACACCCAGGGTCTTAGCAATTATCTGAAAAAATCCTATACCGATCATGATCTCAAAGTGGTGATTGCTTATGACTGTCGACACAATTCCAAATCCTTGGCAAAAACTGTTGCGGAGGTTTTCTCGGCAAACGGCATCAGAGTTCATCTATTTTCTGACCTAAGAACAACCCCGGAGTTATCCTTTGCCGTAAAATATTTGGGTTGCCATGCAGGAATTGTACTTACTGCATCGCACAATCCACCAGAATACAATGGATACAAAGTATATTGGGCAGATGGCGGACAAATAGTTCCACCACAGGACGGCGAAATTATTGCTGAAATCAATTCGCTTTCTTTTGAGGACATCAAATTTGATAAAGATGATAGTTTGATACACCTGATGGATGAGGAAGTGGACGAAGCCTTTTTTGAAGCATCCGTGAAAAACGGAAATTTCAATGCTGCGGGAAAAGACGATTTCAAGATTGTCTTCACTTCCTTGCATGGAACATCCATAACGGCAATTCCAGAGGTATTGAAGCGTGCAGGATATAAAAACGTTACCATTATCGAGGAACAAGCAGAGCCCAATGGTGACTTCCCTACGGTGGAATCGCCAAATCCAGAGGAGCCGGAAGCATTGTCCATGGCCATTGCTGAAGCCGAAGAAATAGGCGCTGACATGGTTGTGGGAACCGACCCCGACAGTGACCGTTTGGGCATTGCCGTTCGTAATCTGGAAGGCAAAATGGAGCTCCTGAACGGAAACCAGACCATGGTCATGATGACCAAGTTCCTTTTGGACCAATACAAGGAAAAAGGATTCAAAGGAAATGAGTTTATTGCTACAACCATTGTTTCCACTCCAATGATGCAGCAAATGGCAAAATCCTACGGTGTGGAATTCAAAACTGCCCTAACGGGCTTTAAATGGATCGGTAAAATGATCAAGGACTTCCCAAGCTCTCAGTTTATTGGAGGTGGTGAGGAAAGTTTTGGATATATGGTCGGTGATTTTGTCCGTGACAAGGATGCCGTAACCTCCACCCTATTGGCCTGTGAAATTGCAGCGAATGCCAAAGCCAACGGAAGTTCTTTTTACAAAGAGTTGATTGATGCCTACGTAGAGTTCGGTTTTTACAAGGAGAAATTGATTTCCATCACAAAAAAAGGGATGAGCGGTGCAGAAGAAATCAAGCAAATGTTGAAAGATTTCAAAGAGAACCCCGTAGACACAGTTCAAGGTTCCAAGCTTTTATACATTGAGGATTACAACACGTCCATCGTTAAAAATGTGCAGACAAACGAGGAGTTCACACTTCATTTACCCAAGTCCAATGTTTTGATCTATGAGACCGAAGATGGTACTCGAATTGCTGCTCGACCCAGTGGAACGGAACCAAAAGTGAAGTTTTACATCAGTACAAATGCAAAATTGGACAAGGCAGAGGATTATAAATCCGTAAATTCGCAGTTGGAAACCAAGATAGATGGTATCCTATCCGAGCTGAATTTATAGTGAATGAACTACTTTAAAAAGATTCTCCGATTTGCGGTACCGTACCGTAAATATGGTATTCTGAATATATTCTTCAATATACTCTATGCATTGTTTAGTGCGCTGTCCTATGCTGCACTTATCCCAATGCTCAACGTTCTTTTTGATAAGACCAAGCAAATTAATGAGCCCCCAACATTTGAAGGCATTGGCAAGCTGAAGGACTATTTCATGGACTACATGAACTATCAAGTGACCCAATATTCCGGCGAAGACCCCATGAAGGGACTCATCCTAGCGGTTGGGCTGATCCTGTTTTTGTTCCTCTTCAAGAATGTCTTCAACTATTTGGCCATGTACTTTATCACTTTTTTACGCAATGGCGTGTTAAAGGATATTCGAAACAAGATGTACGAGAAGATCATGGATTTGCCCATCTCCTACTTCTCCGAAAAAAAGAAAGGGGACGTAATTGCCCGAATCACATCGGATGTATTGGAAATACAGCATTCCTTTCTTTCCATTTTGGAACTGATCGTACGTGAACCGCTTACCATTCTTTTTACGATTATTGTAATGTTCATCATCAGTGTAAAACTAACCATATTCGTATTCATTTTTATTCCGATAGCTGGAATGATCATCTCCAGGATTGGTAAATCTTTGAAGAAAAAATCCGACAGGGTTCAAAAAGAACAAGGGGAATTTTTATCCATTGTTGAAGAAACCTTGGGCGGGCTTCGTGTCATCAAAGCATTTAATTCTGAATCAAGGTTTTATCAAACTTTCAAAGAATCCACCACGCGTTTTTTCAAGTTTTCCAATTCCCTATTGAACCGTCAAAACCTATCATCGCCAACTAGTGAGTTTTTGGGAATAGTTGTATTTGGGGTTCTGCTATGGTTTGGGGGACGAATGGTATTATTGGAAGGAAGTCTTGACGCTGCCTCCTTTATCTCCTATATGGGGTTGGCCTTCAACATTTTGACCCCTGCAAAAGCTATCAGCAAAGCATCTTATGGGGTTAAAAAGGGTAATGCTGCGGCTGAACGTGTATTGGAAATCCTCGAATCCGAGAATCCAATTAAAAACATTGAAGGCGCTGAAGAAAAGACGGATTTCACTTCTGGCATTGAGCTAAAGGAAGTTGGGTTCAAGTATGAGGACGATTATGTGCTGAAAAACTTCAACCTAATGGTTGATAAAGGCAAAACAGTGGCTTTGGTAGGGCAATCAGGCAGTGGAAAAAGTACCGTGGCCAATTTGGTGACCCGTTTCTACGATGTCAACAAGGGAGAAATTTTGATTGATGGCACCAACATCAAAAACATTACAAAAAAGTCGTTGCGAGGACTCATGGGCTTGGTCACACAAGATTCCATTCTCTTCAACGATTCGGTGAAGAGCAACATCGCTTTGGGCAAGGAGAATGCTACTATGGAAGAAATTATAGAAGCTGCCAGGGTGGCCAATGCCCATGATTATATCATGGAGCTGCCCAATGGCTATGACACCAATATTGGCGATAGTGGAAATAAACTGAGTGGCGGCCAAAAACAACGTTTGTCCATTGCCAGGGCGGTACTCAAGAATCCTCCCATCATGATCTTGGACGAGGCAACCTCGGCCCTGGACACAGAAAGTGAGCGATTGGTACAGGATGCTTTGGAAAAAATGATGCAGAACCGTACCTCTATCGTTATTGCACACCGACTTTCCACTATTCAAAATGCCGATGCAATTGTTGTGATGAGCAAAGGAGAGATTGTGGAACAAGGAACCCACGAAGAGTTAATGAAATCAGACAAGAACTATAGGAAGCTGGTGGAGATGCAATCGTTTACTTAATAGAATTGGATTTATGGATTCTTAGAGAGTTAGATTATTAGATTCCTTTCTCTTGGTTCCCAATTCTTTACTCTAAAGAAAAAGATTTCTCGACTGCGCTCAAAATGACAACCGCACTTCTCTTTTTCCTTTACATTTCCACCATTGCCCAATAAAAATTAAACCTTTTCCCCGTACCTTAGTCTAAGCATCAAACAATAAGAACATTGATCGCTGAGGAAACCTTAGTCCAAGAACTACAACAGAAAGAAAGCCGCTCAAAAGCCTTTGAAGTGTTGGTGAACACTTATAAGGAACGACTGTATTGGCATATTCGTAGGATTGTTCTTAACCACGATGATACGGATGATGTACTCCAGAACACCTTTATCAAAGTCTACCGAAATATTGACAAGTTTAAAGGCGAGAGTAAACTCTATTCCTGGATGTACCGAATTGCCACCAACGAATCCTTGACATTTTTGAAACAAAAATCAAGAAAAATGGGCGTGAGTGACCAAGAATTGAAAGATAAGATGGTAGAAAACCTTCAGGCTGATGTATATTTTGAAGGGGATGAGATTCAACTCAAACTTCAAAAAGCCTTGGCAACCTTGCCCGACAAACAGAAATTGGTTTTTACCATGAAGTATTTTCAAGAAATGAAATACAGCGAGATTTCCAATATATTGGAAACATCTGAAGGAGCTTTAAAGACAAGTTATCATTTGGCGGTTAAAAAAATAGAAGCGTATCTTAAAGAAAATTAAACCTTTGGCGAACCCAAGAGTCAAAACAATAAGATGAAAAAGGACAAAAATAATAGTTTCAACACTCCGGAAGGCTACTTCGAAAGCTTTAATGATCGTCTTATGGACAGGATTAAAAATGAAGAAGCAGGAGAAGCTGCTTCCATTATTCCCAAAACTGATGGTTTTAAGGTTCCGGATGGCTATTTTGATGAAGTGACACCAACTGTTCTGTCCAAAACCGTTGAAAACGAAATCAAGGTGATTCCTTTACGGTCCAATAAGCGTTTTTATTACGGAATAGCTGCCGCAGCGGCAATTTTGATTTTCGTGTTCAGCATTACTTGGGATTCAAATCCAGAGCCCATTACTTTTGATGATTTGGCAAATGCCGAGTTAGAAGCTTACTTTGAGAATACAGATTGGGAAATGACTTCTTATGAGATCGCAGAAGTAGTCTCTTTGGAAGAAATAGAGTTGAACGATATACTAAATGATGATTTGGAAGATGACATCATTATGGAATATTTGGATGAAAATGTAGACAATATCGAAGAATTAAATTTTGAAAACATTGATTATGAATAAGAGAACACTCATATTCTGCACTCTTTTGTTTAGTACTTTTTTGGTGCATGCCCAAGGACCTGTAAGAAATCGTATCAAAACACTTAAGGTAGCCTTTATAACGGAACGGGTAGGCCTTACAAGTGAAGAGGCACAGCAATTTTGGCCCGTTTATAACGAACATGAGGCAACACTTGAGCGTATCAGAAAAAAAGAACGTATGGAACTGTACTCCGGCATCTCCAATGCCCAGAATCTTTCCAATAGTGAATCTGAAAGTTTATTGGACGATATTTTAAATCTTCAGCAGGAAAAACAAAGGGCTGAACAAGGTTTCCTTTCGAAAATGAGAAAAGTGATTCCTGCCAAAAAAGTACTATTGTTAATTAAGGCCGAGGAGGATTTCAAAAAACAACTTTTACAACAATATCGTAATCGTCGTGGCGGTGGTTAAGTCATTCAAAATCAATAAAATATTAACCAAAGAGTCCATTAGGACTCTTTTTTTATTAAACCTTTTCAAGAAACCATGGTCTTACTATCAGAAACCACTAAAAATCCGATGTTATGAAAATTATAAAGACAATTTTGGTTACGGTTGCCTTTTTGGGGACCATGCTTGGGTCCCAAGCACAGACAAGAACGGTAGTAAGGGTGTATCCAAAACATGGCACCATTGTAAAAACAGTTTCCAATCCAAGAGTGATTGTTCACAAAAGAACAAATTACTACTACGCCGATGGTGTGTGGTACAAAGCCCATGGAAAAAGATATGTGGTCACAGCTGCACCCCGAGGCATTAAAATAAGAACCCTGCCCCGAGGTAGCAAAGTAGTTTACCGAAATGGACGAAGGTTATACCAATACCGTGGTGTATGGTACAAAAGAAGAGGTCGACACTACGTGGTCGTGAACGTATAGTTTTTGATTGATTTGTTTTTAGTTGATTAATGATAGGAGCGGCGATAAATCGCCGCTTTTTGTTTTGCATATAATGGATTTCATCGATTTTTCCATGCAAGACGTCTTTCTGTTTAGAGAACATGACATTTGTCATAACAAGATTTATCCAATCTTGTGTAATTTTATAACAAAATCGCAGAAATCTCAACAAATATGCTTGCCATTGAAAACAGGAACGAATGGAGTGAGATTATTGATCAATGTCACCAATCCGATTTCTACCATACTTATGATTACCATATAATATCGAAGAAAGAAGGAGACAAACCTGTTTTGCTTAAATATTCACATGGCAACACCCATGTCCTATTGCCATTATTGATCAGAAACATTGAAGGCACGGATCTTAAAGATGCTACATCCGTTTATGGATATGTAGGACCCTTGGGGAAAAATATTGGTCCAGATTTCGACAACGAAGATTTCAAAAGACAATTGGATACCTATTTGAGGGAAAATAAGATTATATCCGTTTTTTCCAGACTGCACCCCTACATTGCAAACCAACATCAAATCTTAAAAAACATTGGGAAAATTGTTTCTCATGGCAAAGTCGTGAATATTGATCTTACAAAAAGTGAAGAAGAACAAAAGCAAGATTACAAGCGAAGATTAAAAACATACATCAATAAAGAGATTAAGGAATACGAAATTATCGATGGTGCTTGTGAAAAATACCTTGACTCTTTTATAAAAACCTACTGCGAAAACATGAAGCGGGTAAATGCCAAGCCTAGTTACTTTTTTGGTAAAAACTATTTCTACGAACTTTTGGCAAGTGGACAAATCAATGCGGAACTCATGGCCGCGATACATAAAGATTCAAGTGAATTTGCAGGTGGCGCCATATTTACAAAAAAGGGAGCAACAATGCAGTATCACCTATCCGGGGTCAAAGCTAAGTTTTTTCACCTCAACCCAATAAAACTTCTGATAGACCACGCCAGAACTATAGGTTCCCAAGAAGGGTTTACCAATCTTAACCTGGGAGGTGGATTAGGCGGACAAGAAAAAGATTCCCTTTTCTATTTCAAATCAGGGTTTTCCAAAGATTATCGTGAGTTCAACTCATGGCAATACATTGTGGACGAACCAAAATACAATCAATTATTAAGGGAAAAGGAAGGATTGGAAGAGCCAATCGATAGAAGTTCCTGTTTCTTTCCACTATATCGCCAAAATATGGATTCTGATGATATCGAAATCTCCGAAATTAATTGTCTATCCAATGATTGATAACCCATATGCTACGAAGGTTTTTATAGATACATGGTTCAAACATTTTGATAAAGCAGGCTCTAGGATCAGGATAGAGGACATTGAGGGAACCGAGTTCTACAAAAGCGGTTCCGGCCTTTATGTCAATTCAGGGGAAACCCATACCAAAGGAATTTACTATTCCTTGACAAACGAATTCCAAATCAAAAATAAAACCCTGTTGATCCATGATGTACCCTCTTACTTTGAGTGCCCTAAACATATACCAAAAAAATCACTCAGACTTAAAAAAATAAGGCAATATCCTGGCTTCTTAATTGAATTGGAAGGCTTTGACAGCCTGGGAGACTTCATGCTCAAAAAGTTTAAAAAATCAAGTAGGTACAAACTAAATAAATACAAAAAGAGGCTCACACAGTGTTTTGACATTCAGTATAAAATGTTCACAGGCGAAATCGCTGAAAAAGAGTACCATACTATTTTTAAGCAGTTTAGAGCACTTCTAGAAAAGAGATTTGAAGACAAAGGGGAACACAACAACAACTTGGATAAACAAGAATGGGAATTTTATAAGAAAGTTGCCCTCCCCATGATCAAAGAAAACAAAGCAGGGCTTTTTGTTATTCAAGATCATGGGATGCCCATTGCCATTACACTGGTCTATTTTTCTAAAGACATAATTTTCGACGCCATCACTGTTTTTGATATTGATTATTCCAAATTTCATTTGGGATCCGTCAATATCATGTTTTTGATTGAATGGGGCATAGTTAACAATTACAAAATCTTGGATTTTTCAAAAGGGTACTTCGATTATAAAGTAAGATGGTCCACCAAAAAATATGATTTTGAATATCATATACTCTACAATCCCAAATCAACCATTTCTCGAACAAAAGCCTTCTTTTTAACCACTTTTTTCAAGACCAAACAATATCTAAGGGATAAAGGAATCAATAGGGTACTCAATAAAGTCCGCTTTGCGTTAAAAAATAGCGGGGATCATAAGCCACAAAAGGATGGAAAAATACCAAGCAATCCAATATTTGAAGATTATGATGTTAAGGACGCTGTGGACATAGTTGAAATTGATCGTTATGATCCAAAAATCAAAAAGGTGCTTTTTGATTTCCTATATCTCTATGGTGAAACTTTGCAAGATGTAAACATCTTTAAACTGGAAGAAAAGGAGAATCAATTTGTATTGAAAGGAAAAAAAAACTCTAAGATCATAAGTTTAACCTAAATTTTTACAGGTATCAAAACTAGATAGGAATTATGCTTTTTAACTCAGTCGAATATCTGATTTTTTTACCTCTGATATTTATTATTTACTGGATTGTTGCCAAGTTCAACAACTTGAAGATTCAGAATGGATTGATCTTAACGGCCAGTTATATTTTTTACGGTCTTTGGGATTGGCGTTTCCTATTTTTGATATTAGCCAGTACAATAGTCGATTATTTTGTTGGCCTTGCCATACATAAAAAACAAACTCAAGGTGATAAGGGAAAATTATTTCTTTGGCTGAGTATTTTGTTCAACGTTTCCCTTTTGGGCTTTTTTAAATATTACAACTTCTTTGTGGATGCCTTTGTGGATATGGTCCTTCTTTTTGGCTATCCCATACAAAGCACCTGGACCTTGAACATTATACTACCGGTTGGTATTTCCTTTTACACCTTCCAAACCATGTCCTATTCGTTGGATATTTACTTTAAACGAATAAAACCGACCCATAATTTTCTCGATTTCGCAACCTTTGTCGCTTTTTTCCCCCAATTGGTCGCCGGCCCAATTGAAAGGGCGTCCAATTTGCTCGGGCAAATTACGAATAAACGTTCCTTTAAATACGAACAGGCTGTGGAAGGACTCAAATTAATACTTTGGGGCCTCTTTAAAAAAATGGTCATAGCCGATGGTATCGCACCAATGGTGGATGATATTTTTGCCAACTACGATACAATGCCCGCCTCTACCCTGGTGCTAGGGGTCTCGTTATTTAGTTTTCAAGTGTATGGAGATTTCTCGGGTTATTCCGATATTGCCATTGGTACCGCGAAACTTTTTGGGATCGAGCTGATGTCCAACTTTAAGTTCCCTAATTTTTCTAGAAATGTGGCAGAATACTGGCAGCGTTGGCATATTTCACTTTCCACGTGGTTCCGACATTATTTGTACATACCTCTGGGCGGGTCAAGGGTAAGCAGACTAAAATCCATCCGCAATATTTGCATTATTTTCTTGGTTAGCGGATTCTGGCATGGTGCCAATTGGACCTTTATATTTTGGGGAGGTTTTCATGCCCTGGCCTATATTCCTGTGTTTCTGATGGGAAGAAATACCATTTATAAAAATAATGTTGTTGCCGAAAACACTCTATTCCCGACCTTTAAAGAAATAGGACAACTATTTGCAACCTTCGTGATTGTAACGTTTTCACGTATCTTCTTTAGATCGGAATCGTTGACGGATTCTTTTGTTTTCATTAAAAGACTGTTCACGGAGTTTCATTGGGAACCATACCACCACCCTATGGGATATAGAATGATAGATTATTTTGTTCTACTTGCCATTTTCGTTCTTTACGAATTCAGGATGAGAAGGGACGAGAGAAATCCATTCAAATTTAAATCACCCATTATTAGGTTTGTTGCGTATACCCTGGTAATATTCTGTATTTTATTATTTTATGACGACGGGGTCGATCGTTCATTTATTTATTTCCAGTTCTGATATGATTAAATTATTTCTAAAAACATCGCTATACCTTATCCTGATCGTTCTTTCATTAGAACTGTTGGTCAGGGTCTTTCACTTGTATCCGGAAGATTCACCAAGGTTTATTGACGAAATGGGTGTCGAGAAAAGAATTCCCAATTATAATGGTTTTAGTGTAACGGGAAACAGAAGGCAAAACTTTTCGGAATACCATATCAATAACCAAGGTTTCAACTCTTATCGAGAGTTTACACCGAGTTATTCAAAAAAAGAGTTGGCCATAATCGGAGATTCTTACATACAAGGTTTTCATCAAAATTATTACAACTCCATAGGTAAAAAAATTGAAAATAGAACCAAAGACCTTGAAGTTTATGAATATGGGTATGCCGGTTGGGATCTAGCCGACCAGCTACATTTGTTACAGGCCTACGCTGAAGACTTTGATAAGATAGACCACATTGTAATCTATATGAAATACCCTATGGACTTGGGAAGGGCAACCTACGAACCCAACACGGGCCGGATAAAACAACTGAATTCTATCCCATTTAAAATAAGGGATAACATAAAATTGCTCTATTATGCTTCTCAAATTGGGTTTTTGGACCCTGTAAAAAACCTAATGACAGAAAAACAAGATGCCAAAAAAGCATCAAACACTGAGCAAGAAACCGCGTTGGATAGTCTTTATATTGGCAATTTTGACGAATTATTGAAAGTATACCCCATTAACACAACAAAAACAAGCATCTTATTGGACAAAAGAAATACTTCTCCAAAATTTTTAGAACACTGCACGGAAAAAGGTATTGATATAATTGATTTTGGGAGTGAATTTGAGCAGTCAAAGAAACCAGTTACCTTGATTTATGATATGCATTGGAATAACAATGGCAGAAGTTTGGTCGCCAAAAGTATCATAGAGCACTTAGGACTGTAAATGTTCAATGGTTAGCTCACCTCCATGTTTTTCCAATTATGATTCTTTAGTTTTTTGGCCATTCTCTTATATAAAAATTTATCCATACTGAACCATTTGCCTAGAATGCCCTTATCTCGCAACCATTGTTTAAACCGAAGTTTAAATTCTAGATAATTGATTCTTACCAAGGCGGAGATTGAATTTTTCTTGTAGAACACATCATAATAGAAATTGTAAACAAGATTTGACCATTTGACCTTGAACATGGTTTCACCCATTAAGGTATCGAACATTCTGAAATTATTGTCTATCAGCCATTCGATAAGCTTGACCATTCTTATATCCCCGATTTGATATCTGTGGTAATTAGAATCGTAACCATGGATGTAACCAAAACAGATGTCTTCCAAACAAAATTCCAAAGAAATGGAGATAGGCTCGTCATTGGCATAAATAACAGAAAGTAAGGCTTCTTTTTTCAAAATCATTGGGTAAATCATCTCATAATAATGTTTCCAATCCAACAAATATTTGTTGTAGGTTTTCTTCTCATCAAACCTGTTTTTCAACATGTGATAAAACCTATCGAACAGAAAGTCGTAGTGCTCTTTATCAATTTCTCCGCTATAAAATTTATAAACAACCTTAAACCTACTTTCAAGCTGTCTTTTTCTGGTCCTGATATTTTTAATGGTTGATTTCCCCAAGTTTTCTTTTAAATAATCGGCAACATCCGTAAATCCATCCAGATTACATGCGAAACCTTTATATTGTTGTATTGGTTTCACATTAAAATCCGAAAGTGAATCAACAGTTTTGGCCGTCAAATATTCAGGAATATCCTTCTCAACGAAAAAAGCTCTCCTTCCAATGGATAATGGTTGAATTGGAAGTGTTTCATATACTTTCCCCGTAATCTTGTTAGAAATGGGATTAGTATAAAAAGGAGATAGGGTCCTCCTCAAGAAAAGATCAAAAACAAACCCTGATTCGTGAATCATTAATCCCTTTTTTCTACTTAAAAATGTGCCGGATTTCGGCACCAAAAGAATTCTCTTAAATCTAGGGTTTTCTATTAAAATAAATAGAAAAAAAACGTTGAAGGCCCATACATTTCGATGTAGTATTCAAGCTTGGGGATTACCGATACAAAAAGAATCTATTATTGGAAACGAAGTCTAGTTATTCTCTTACTGCCAGCGGCAAAAGCTGTGGAATCATTCAAAAAACGGAGGGTAAAAAATGGATCTTCACTCAATTCCTTCCAGCTCTGGCCACCATCCGAAGAATAAGAAATTCCAGTAAAACCAATTGCGACCAATGCTTCTCCATTGGAATTGGGTACAAATTGCACACAACTTTTGTAGCCCGGTTCCTGTCCATCGGCAACCAATTGCCAAGTTTTTCCTCCATCAACCGTTTTTATTTTATTGGCCTTGTTGGAATCGGGTTTTGTGTAATCGCCCCCTATGGCGTACCCAATATTTTCATTGAAAAAGTCCATCGAATATATACCTTGGGTGGGTTCATCCGCAATGATCGGTGTTTTTTGTATTCCCCACGATACACCTTTATCACCTGAAAAATAGATTCTTCCTTCGGTAGTTCCAATCCAAACTTTATCCCCTTTCACAGCAATGTTGCTGTTACTTGCTGCAAAAGCCCCTTCGCCCTCTATACCTTCGGGTAAATCGGAACAAGCAATTTTTGTCCAGGTGTTACCACCATCCCTAGTAATAATAATCGAGAGACATCCATCAACCGTATCGCCCACGGCAATACCTTCTGTATCGTTCCAAAAAGCAAGGCTATCATAAAAAACGCCCTCACCCGCTTCGGTATACACCAATTCCATTTTTCCTTGATTGCCCGTTTTATATAATAACGCAGGATTTTCTACCGATAGCATGAAGAAATCCTCAGAAGTACCCCCAACCGCCCTAAAACTGGGAGTAATGGAGTCGTAATATTGAGTACTTGTTCTTACTTTGTTGGAATTTACATCAACCGTCCCATAAATCCCATTGCTACCTGCAAAGGCCAATGTCCTGCCATCTAAAAATGTGATGGCCCTTATACTTACAGAATCTTCAAAAACCGGGGTTATCTTTACAGATTGAAAGGCTTGTTTTTTAGGTTCTTGGGCACAAGAAAACAAAACTAGTACGGCTAAAAGGGAAAGGATTGACCTCATTGTATTTATTTTCTTCAAAAGTAAGGAGAAATCATACCTTTGCAACCTTATTTAAAATGATGCGTTTACACAGAAACTTGGTATTTGCCGTAATTGATGCCCTTCACATGATTTTTAACGAGGGGGAATATGCCGATAAGGTAATCGAAAAAGTATTGCGCTACGATAAACGTTGGGGGTCACGGGACCGCGGCTTTATCGCTGAGACCACTTATGATATAGTTCGATGGAAACGCCTTTATTCAGAAATTGCTGAAGTCCATGAACCATATAGCCGAGAACATTTGTTCCGATTGTTCGGGGTTTGGTGCGTTCTTCGAGGTATTCGAATACCCGATTGGAAACAGTTGGAAGGTACGCCTGAACGTCGCATAAAAGGGAGATTCGATGAACTGTCCAAAATCCGAAAGTTCAGGGAATCGATTCCCGATTGGATGGATGAACAGGGAGAAAAATCTTTGGGCAGTGAACTTTGGACCAAAGAAATTGCCGCCCAAAATCAGCAAGCCGATGTGATTCTGCGAACCAATATACTCAAAGTGCCAAAGCCGCAATTAAAATCTTTTTTGGCAAAGGAAGATATCGCAACTGAATTCATCGAAGGTTATCCTGATGCCTTAAAACTTGTGGAACGAAAAAATGTTTTTGTAACTGAAGCCTTTAAAGATGGTCTGTTTGAAGTACAAGATGCATCATCACAACTGGTGGCTCCATTTTTGGAAGTGGAACCAGGGCAACGTGTGGTAGATGCCTGTGCAGGAGCTGGTGGTAAAACCCTTCATCTGGCATCCCAAATGCAGAACAAAGGACAGTTGATCGCTTTGGATATTTATGAAAGTAAGCTGAAAAAACTAAAAAAACGAGCCAGAAGAAACGGTGTACACAACGTGGAGACTAGAGTAATCGATTCCACCAAAGTAATCAAAAAGCTGCATAACAGCGCCGATAGAGTATTGTTGGATGCGCCATGTTCCGGACTCGGAGTCATAAAAAGAAATCCTGACTCCAAATGGAAATTGGAACCTGAATTTGTAGACCGAATTATGGATGTGCAGCAAGATATCCTCCAGAACTACAGTAAAATGGTCAAAAAAGGCGGACAAATGGTCTATGCTACTTGCTCCATTCTACCTCAAGAAAATTCGGAACAAGTGAAAAAGTTCTTGGAATCTGAAAACGGCAAAGACTTTGAGTTCGTAAGAGAGCGTAATGTTTTTGCTTCGGAAACTGGCTTTGATGGGTTTTATATGGCCTTGTTAAAGAAGAAAGCCTAGTCGAGTATTAGAGGAAATTAGTGTCATTCGTGCCAATCCCTTAATTATTAAGATGGTTGGATTGCTAGACTTTTGAATTTTTTGATTCTTAGAAGGCAGGATTGTTAAATTCTAAGAATTATGTCATTCTGAAGGGTTACAACGACTGAAGAATCTAAACGAAACTCTGATACTGTCAGTTCGAGCGGAGTCGAGAACGCTTTGAACATCTCGACTGTGCTCGATGTGACAGATGACTCAATTATTGTTTCACAGTAGGATATTCCACTCCCAACTGCTCCAAATACGTATCGTACTTGGTTTCATCGTAATAAAATTTCTCTAAAGCAGGTCGGAACATATCTTGTTTATCCTTGTTCAAGAAAGTTGGTGGCATATCATCCGCAGAAATCATAGGCTCATATTTTGTTTCCTTGGTCTGCTCATTATTGAAATAATCCCATGCTTGGGTCAACAATTCAGGTTTTAACAAGAAATCCATAATGGTCATCGCCTCTGCTTTGGCACCTGCAGTTGCACCTTTATGCGCAATTGGTGTAGCCATGGCAATAGCATTGGCCCAGTGATGACCAGGCAACCCAGGAATGTTGGAAGGAAAACGCATCGTAACAGTAGGGACTTTCCAAGAAATATCACCGATATCATCAGAACCACCGCTAACAGGTTCCAAAACTGGTAGGCCTATTTCGGAAAGCTCCGTTGGCAATCCTTCAATTTTTCTGGACTCCACCTCGGTTTGAACCGCTTTTGCAAGTTGTTGGTCAGCTTCCGTCCATTCTGGAAGTCCTACTTCCTTAATGTTTTCATACATAGTCTCCGCAATCACTTTGTTGTAGTGTCTCGGCCATGCAGTTCCCAACACGCGAGATGTCATTGTAGTACCGGTCATCAGTGCTGCACCTTTGGCAATATCATTGGCCTCGGCATACATTTCCATGATTCCCTCATAGGTCACATCCCTAAAATAAAACCAAATCCCAGCTTTGGAGGGTACCACATTAGGTTGATCCCCAGAGTCGGTAAATATGGAGTGTGAACGTTTTAAAGGATGTAAGTGCTCTCTTTTGTAATTCCACCCAACATTCATTAACTCGGCAGCATCCAATGCGCTACGACCTCTCCATGGCGCACCTGCGGAGTGAGCGGCCTCACCTTCGAACATATATTCCACGGATATTAATCCCGTACCTCGGGTTGGTCCCCAAGACACACTCAAATTACTGCTCACATGGGTGAAAATACACATATCAATATCATCAAACAGGCCATCACGAACATACCAAGCTTTGGCTGCCACCAATTCCTCGGCAATCCCAGGCCAAAGTATCAAGGTACCTCCAATGCCCTCTTTCTCCATCACTTCCTTAACCGCCAATGCAGATGTAATGTTCAAAGGAATTCCTGAATTGTGTCCTTCCCCATGTCCGGGGGCACCATCAACAATGGGCTTATGATAAGCAACACCCGGATACTGCGATGCTTTTGGAATACAATCCACATCACTGCCCAAAGCAATTACCGGACCTTCGCCATTGCTCCAAGTTGCGAACCATGCAGTTGGGATATTGGAAATGGAATGCTGTATGGTAAAGCCGTTTTCTTCCAAAATACCTGTGAGATATTTGGAACTCTCTTCCTCTTGGAAGCCCAGTTCTGCAAAACTGAAGATTTTATCCACCATTACTTGTGTCTGCTTAGCATTGGCTTCCACAATGGCTTCTACCTCGGCCTTAAATTTTTTGACTTGGCTTTTGGAATACTTTTTCTGTGCTGTTAAAGTAGCAACACCAGCAAATAGTATAATCCCGGATAATAGGATCTTGGTTGTTTTCATAAGGTTGGTTTTGAGTTAGCTATATTTCTTCTAAGATAGGAAAACAACTTCAATACATTTAATCTAAAACTTTACCCAAAGACACTTTTAGTGAATTGATAAAAATCTTAGGGCTAATTTTTGAAACCTACATGCTATCAACAGTATTTCGTTAACAAAACACTTTTACTGTAGGATGAATTACATTCCAAAATCGTAAATTTGCACTTTCTTAAACCGTTCAACGCAAAGATTGTATGATCCATTTTTTTGGGGACAAGGCGACCAAGGTTTTTGCCGTCCAAACCACTCAGGAAATTTCTCAGGAAGACACTAACAAACTGACATGGTTGTTTGGCAACCAGCCTAAGATTGAAGCGGCGTCACTAGACGCCTTTTTTGTTGGGCCGCGTGCTGCGATGATTACTCCTTGGAGTACCAATGCCACTGAAATTACCCAGAATATGGGAATTACAGGAATTATCCGTATTGAAGAATTCCATGCCGTTGATGAGGGTTTTAGCGATTTTGACCCCATGCTTTCCCAAAAATATACCTCTTTGGGGCAAGATGTTTTTACTATCGATATAGTTCCTGAGCCCATTATGGAGATAGATGACATTGCTTCCTACAACGAAAAAGAAGGATTGGCGCTCAGCAAAGAAGAAGTGCAATACTTGGAAGGTTTAGCTAAAAAATTGGGACGAAAGTTGACGGATTCCGAAGTGTTTGGATTTAGCCAAGTGAATTCAGAACACTGCAGACACAAAATTTTCAACGGAACTTTTGTGATTGATGGTGAAGAAAAACCATCCTCCCTATTCAAATTGATCAAAAAGACATCCGAAGCCAATCCCAACGATATTGTTTCGGCATACAAAGACAATGTTGCCTTTATAAAAGGGCCAAAAGCAATCCAGTTTGCACCAAAAACTGCCGACAAACCTGACTTTTACGAAGAAAAAGAGTTTGATTCCGTGCTTTCGCTAAAAGCGGAAACCCATAACTTCCCGACCACTGTAGAGCCTTTCAACGGTGCTGCTACAGGTTCTGGAGGTGAAATTCGTGACCGTTTGGCAGGCGGAAAAGGTTCGTTGCCTTTGGCAGGAACCGCAGTCTACATGACTTCCTACTCCCGATTGGAGGAAAACCGTCCATGGGAAAAAGGAATGCGAGAAAGGGATTGGTTGTACCAGACCCCTATGGACATCCTAATCAAAGCATCCAACGGGGCGTCCGACTTTGGAAATAAATTCGGTCAACCGTTGATTGCTGGTTCCGTCCTAACTTTTGAACATCAGGAAGAGGCTCGAAAATTGGGCTTCGACAAGGTAATAATGATGGCAGGTGGTATTGGTTATGGAAAAACCGATCAAGCCTTAAAAGACACACCAAGCAAAGGAGACAGAATAGTCGTTCTAGGTGGTGATAATTACCGTATTGGGATGGGTGGAGCCGCCGTATCCAGTGCAGATACTGGAGAATTCAGCTCTGCTATTGAGTTGAATGCGGTACAACGTTCCAACCCCGAAATGCAAAAAAGAGCATCGAACGCCGTTCGTGGACTGTTCGAAAGTCATGACAACCCAATTGTTTCCATCCACGATCACGGAGCTGGTGGACACCTCAACTGTTTATCTGAATTGGTGGAAGAAACAGGAGGAACCATAGACACCGATAAATTGCCCGTTGGCGATCCTACCCTTTCCAAAAAGGAGTTGATCGGCAATGAATCCCAAGAACGAATGGGATTGGTGATTGGCGAAAAAGATCTGGATCTATTGGATCGAGTTTCGGCCCGTGAACGCTCCCCTATGTACAATGTGGGTGAAGTTACAGGCGACCACACTTTTAAATTCACGTCTGGAGAAACGGGAGAAACGCCAATGAACCTGGAACTTTCAGATATGTTCGGGAGTTCTCCAAAAACCATTATGGCAGATAAAACTGCCCAACAAAACTATCCAGCACTTGCTTATTCATTGGAACATTTCCATGATTACTTGGAGCAAGTACTGCAATTGGAAGCAGTAGCCTGCAAAGATTGGTTAACCAACAAAGTAGACCGATGTGTTGGCGGTCGTGTTGCAAAACAACAATGTGTCGGACCATTGCAATTGCCTTTGAACAATTGCGGTGTCATGGCCCTTGATTTTAAGGGGAAAGAAGGTATTGCCACTAGTATTGGCCACTCCCCTATTTCAGCATTGATAGACCCTGTGGCTGGAAGTAGAAATAGTGTCGCGGAATCGTTGACCAATATTATTTGGGCACCATTAAAAGATGGATTGAAATCCGTTTCACTTTCCGCTAACTGGATGTGGCCCTGCAGAAATGAAGGTGAGGATGCACGTTTGTACTCGGCAGTAGAGTCTTTGTCTGAGTTTGCCATAGATTTAGGCATTAACGTGCCAACAGGAAAGGATTCGCTTTCCATGAAGCAAAAATATAAAGATGGTGAGGTATTATCCCCTGGAACGGTAATCATTTCTGCCGGTGCGAATTGCAACAATATCAACCAAGTAGTGGAACCTGTTTTACAAAAAGATGGTGGTGATATTTACTACATCAATCTATCCAAGGACAGTCATAAATTAGGCGGTTCTTCCTTTGCTCAAATTTTGAACGGTATTGGTGATGAAGCTCCATCCGTTTTGGAGGCTGATTATCTAAAAACTGTTTTCAATACATTGCAAAAGCTCATCAAAAATGGCCAGATTTTAGCCGGGCACGATGTGGCCTCAGGTGGTTTGATCACTACCCTCTTGGAACTTTGTTTTGCTGATAACGATTTGGGTGCAAAATTGGATTTATCCGGCATTGGCGAACAAGATATCATCAAACTATTGTTCTCTGAAAATATTGGTGTGGTGTTCCAAGCCAAGGATACTTCAGTGGAAAATGAATTGAAAAAAGCGGGTGTTGAAGTTGCCAAAATCGGTACTCCAGGATCCGAAGGCACGTTGAAAATCAAAAATAACAGCATCGAAATAGGATTGAACATTGCCTCTTTGCGAGATATCTGGTTCAAAACTTCCTATTTGCTGGACAATAAACAGACCGCGAATGGTTTGGCCAAAGACCGCTACGACAATTATAAAGAACAGACTTTACAATATAATTTCCCGACCAAATTCAGTGGTTCCCTGCCAAAGGTTCCGAGCTCAAATAGACCCAAAGCAGCTATTCTCCGTGAAAAAGGAAGCAACTCCGAGCGCGAAATGGCCAATGCTATGTATTTGGCCGGTTTTGATGTTAAAGATGTACACATGACCGACCTGATTACAGGCAGGGAAACCTTGGAGGATATTCAGTTTATTGGTGCCGTAGGTGGATTCTCTAACTCCGATGTATTGGGCAGTGCCAAAGGCTGGGCTGGTGCATTCAAATACAACGAAAAGGCCAACAAAGCTTTGAAAGATTTCTTTGCTAGACCCGATACCTTATCCGTTGGGATTTGTAACGGATGTCAACTGTTCATGGAGTTGGATTTGATCAACCCTGAACACGGCACCCATGGTAGAATGACGTACAACGATTCCCATAAGCACGAGAGCAACTTCACCTCAGTAAAAATTCAGGAAAATAACTCCGTAATGTTGTCCAATATGGCAGGTACTACGCTTGGTGTTTGGATAAGCCATGGTGAGGGTAAATTCAGTCTTCCTCATACCGAGGACCAATACCACATTGTGGCCAAATATGGATACGAAGGATATCCTGCCAATCCAAACGGGAGTGATTACAACACGGCCATGCTTTGCGATAAAACAGGTAGACATCTGGTGACCATGCCGCACATAGAGCGTTCAACGTTCCCTTGGAATTGGGCACACTATCCAAAGGATAGAACGGATGTGGTCACCCCGTGGCTACAAGCTTTTGTAAATGCCAGGGAATGGTTGGAAAACTTGGAAGATTAGTATAAAACACCACTGTTAGGAGCCGAAAATTGGGAATTTTTCAATATTTACCATAGGTAATTGTTAAATCTGTTTCATAGTTAAGGTCTGATTTGCTAATTTGCAATCGCTTTACATTAAACTTACTATGCAAACTGTTACCCGATTATTTGATTTCCCATACTATCAACTTGAAAAATACCCTTTAGAAAAATCATTGGTCACCAAAAGTGACGGAAAATGGATAGCCACATCCACACAAGAATATATAGACAATGCCAATACCATAAGTAGAGCGTTGCTTCGTATGGGTGTGAAGCCCAACGATAAAATTGCCATTATTTCCATGACCAACCGAACGGAATGGAACATCATGGATATCGGCGTTCTTCAAATTGGTGCACAGACGGTTCCGATATATCCTACTATTTCAGAAGAAGATTACGAGTATATCCTTAACCATTCCGAAGCAAAATATTGTTTTGTTTCTTGCGAAGAAGTCTTGGAAAAAGTACTTGCAATCAGTTCCAAAATCAAAAAACTGCAAGAGGTATATTCTTTTGATACACTTGATAATTGCAAAAATTGGAAAGAGGTCTTGGAACTAGGGGCAGATACCTCTAACCAAGAGGAAGTTGAAAAGCTAAAGAAAGAAGTAAAACCAGAAGATTTGGCCACCCTTATTTATACTTCAGGCACCACGGGCAAACCTAAAGGTGTTATGCTTTCTCACGATAATATTGTGTCCAACGTAATTTCCAGTGAAGAAAGGGTTCCTTTTGAATCCGGGGGTGTTTCACTAAGCTTTTTACCCGTCTGCCATATTTTCGAAAGGATGATTCTCTATTTATATCAATACTGTGGAATCCAAATATATTTTGCCGAAGGCCTGGACAAGATCAGTGACAATATTAAGGAGGTAAAACCCAATGTAATGACCGTTGTTCCGCGATTATTGGAAAAAGTATATGATGCCATTATCGCCAAAGGAGCAGCATTGACAGGGATTAAAAAGAAACTCTTTTTCTGGGCCGTAGATGTGGGGCTTAAATTTGAACCTTACGGAGCGAATGGTTGGTGGTACGCCAAAAAATTAGGGCTTGCCAGAAAGTTGATCTTTAGTAAATGGAAAGAAGGGCTTGGAGGCAACCTATCTGTAATGGTTTCCGGTAGTGCTGCGCTTCAACCTAGGTTGGCTCGTATCTTTGGTGCTGCCGATATGCCTGTTATGGAAGGATACGGTCTTACCGAAACTTCACCCGTAATAGCTGTGAACGATCAGCGCAACAAGGGTTGGAAAATTGGAACCGTAGGTAGAATTATTGATCGAGTAGAAGTCAAGATCGCAGAAGACGGTGAAATTCTATGTAAGGGCCCCAATGTAATGATGGGCTACTACAAAGACCCAGAAAAAACCGCGCAAGTAATGACAGGCGATTATTTCCATACAGGTGATATTGGTGAGATTGATGCAGAAGGATTTTTACGGATAACCGACCGTAAAAAAGAGATGTTCAAAACCTCTGGAGGTAAATACGTAGCACCACAATTATTGGAGAACCGTTTTAAGCAGTCCAGATTCATCGAGCAGATTATGGTGGTCGGTGAAGGTGAAAAAATGCCTGCCGCATTGATTCAGCCCAACTTTGAATTTGTAAAGGAATGGGGCAAGCGTCACGAATTAAAACTAGAGTCAAATGCGGACATTGCCAAAAACGAAAAGGTTATTGCCCGCCTGCAGGAAGAAGTGGACTGGGCCAACCAAGAATTCGCCAAGTGGGAAAAAGTAAAACAATTCAGACTAACACCGGATGTTTGGAGCGTGGAAGAAGGTCACCTCACCCCTACCATGAAGCTTAAACGAAAAATCGTCAAGGAAAAATATTTAAAACTGTACAATGATATTTATGGGCATTGACCCATCTTTTCATATAAATTATTGAGCCTGCAACAAGCAGGCTTTTTTTTGCTGTGATTTACCTAAATTTATTATGCATGCATAATAAATTTTTATATATTTGAGAACACCAAACCAGTTCTATGAAAGATTTGACCATTGATCACGC
The DNA here is from genome assembly GCF_947258355.1 of uncultured Allomuricauda sp. Taxonomy (GTDB): domain Bacteria; phylum Bacteroidota; class Bacteroidia; order Flavobacteriales; family Flavobacteriaceae; genus Flagellimonas. The sequence goes on along the minus strand of NZ_CAMYIC010000026.1, from coordinate 62,753 downwards.
CCTTAGGGCCACCTGGCAGGCTGTTAGCAAAATGTACAATGAAGAAGCGAAAAACTACGGGCTTACAATGGCCATTGGATTTACCTTACTGAGTATTGACCCAAAAGGAGGTACACCAAGTACCACCTTGGGACCCAAAATGGGAATGGAAGCAACTAGTTTGTCAAGGATCTTAAAAAATATTGAACAAAAAGGATATATCCTTAGAAAAAGAAACCCAAAGGATGGACGCGGCGTCCTGATTTTCCTCACCCCACTGGGATTGGAAAAAAGAGAAGAATCCAAAGAAGTAGTTCTCAGGTTCAACGATGTCATTAAAGAGCATGTCTCAGGGGAAGACCTCAATGGATTTTTTAAGACCATGGAAATCATTAATAAGCTGATCACCGACAAAAAAGTCTATACTAAAACAACTAATAATTAAATTTCAAACTCGCACATGAAAAGGCATATAAACAAGGTTGCCGTAATTGGTTCCGGTATTATGGGCAGTGGCATAGCATGCCATTTTGCAAATATTGGGGTCGAGGTATTACTATTGGACATAGTTCCTCGAGAACTAAACGATAAGGAAAAGGCCAAAGGACTTACCTTGGAAGATAAGGTCGTCCGAAATCGTCTTGTAAACGATTCATTGGCATCTGCACTCAAATCCAAGCCCTCTCCTATTTACCATCAAAAATTTGCTGACCGTATAACAACAGGTAACCTAGAAGACGATATTTCCAAGGTAGCCGATGTGGATTGGATCATTGAGGTGGTCGTGGAGCGATTGGACATCAAAAAACAGGTGTTCGAGAATCTGGACAAACATCGTAAGCCGGGGACCCTGATCACTTCCAATACTTCCGGTATCCCCATTAAGTTTATGAGCGAAGGGAGAAGCGATGATTTCCAGAAGCATTTCTGTGGAACCCACTTTTTTAACCCTGCACGATACTTGAAACTCTTCGAAATCATTCCAGGGCCCAAAACCTCAAAGGACGTTTTGGATTTCTTGAACGGATACGGGGAACAATACTTGGGCAAGACATCAGTGGTCGCCAAAGATACACCGGCTTTTATCGGAAACAGGATAGGAATATTCAGTATCCAAAGTCTTTTCCATGCTGTGAAAGAAATGGGGATGACGGTGGAAGAAGTCGATAAACTGACCGGACCCGTTATTGGCAGGCCAAAGTCGGCAACGTTCCGAACCGTGGATGTCGTAGGATTGGATACCTTGGTACATGTAGCCAATGGAATCAGCGAGAACTGTAAAGACGATGAGCGGCATGAACTCTTCCAATTGCCCGATTTCATCCAAACCATGATGGACAACAAATGGTTGGGAAGTAAATCCGGACAAGGTTTCTACAAAAAAGTAAAAGACGATAAAGGCAAGAGCGAAATCCTCACATTGGACTTGGACACCATGGATTATCGTTCCAAGAAAAAGGCGAAATTTGCCACACTAGAGCTCACAAAGACCATTGACAAGGTAATTGACCGTTTCCCCGTTTTGGTGGGGGGAAAAGACAAGGCAGGAGAATTCTATAGAAAAAGCTTCGGAGCACTATTCGCCTATGTTACCCACCGTATTCCTGAAATTACTGACGAATTATACAAAATAGATGACGCCATGAAGGCGGGCTTTGGTTGGGAACATGGACCGTTCCAAATTTGGGATGCAATTGGACTCGACAAAGGTCTGGAGCTCATCAAAGCTGAAGGTTTGGAAGCTGCTTCTTGGGTATCCGAAATGAAAGGAGCAGGAGTTGATTCCTTCTACACCGTAAAAGAAGGTGATACATACTTCTATGATATTCCTAAAAAGACCATGGAAAAAGTTCCAGGTCAGGATGCGTTCATTATTCTGGACAACATCCGAAAAACCAAAGAAGTCTTTAAAAACAGTGGTGTTGTTATAGAAGACTTAGGTGATGGAATCCTAAACTGTGAATTCCAATCCAAAATGAACACCATAGGAGGTGATGTACTCGCTGGCTTGAACAAGGCAGTGGACCTTGCCGAAAAGGATTTTGCCGGATTGGTAATTGGTAACCAAGCAGCAAATTTCTCAGTAGGTGCCAACATCGGCATGATTTTTATGATGGCTGTGGAACAAGAATATGATGAGCTAAATATGGCCATCAAAATGTTCCAGGACACTATGATGCGCATGCGATATTCCTCTATCCCTACGGTTTCTGCCCCACACGGTATGTGCTTGGGCGGTGGTTGCGAACTTTCGCTACATGCCGATAAAGTAGTGGCTGCAGCTGAAACGTATATAGGTTTGGTGGAGTTTGGCGTTGGTGTAATCCCTGGTGGAGGTGGTTCCAAAGAAATGGCACTTCGGGCTTCCGATACCTTTAGAAAAAACGATGTTGAGTTGAACGTTTTACAAGAATATTTCCTAACCATAGGAATGGCCAAGGTATCAACTTCGGCTTATGAGGCATTTGACCTGGGCATCCTACAAAAGGGGAAAGATGTAGTGGTGGTCAATAAAGACCGTCAAATAGCAACAGCCAAGGCATATGCCAAGATCATGGCAGATGCAGGATACACTAAACCAGTAAAACGAAAGGATGTAAAAGTGCTAGGAAAACAAGCATTGGGTATGTTCTTGGTAGGTACAGATTCTATGGAAGCTGGACACTACATCTCTGAGCACGACAAAAAGATTGCCGACAAATTGGCCTATGTAATGGCCGGTGGTGACTTATCTGAAGCAACGATGGTAACAGAGCAATATCTTCTGGATTTGGAAAGAGAAGCTTTTCTATCCCTATGTACGGAAAGAAAGACCTTGGAACGTATCCAACATATGTTAAAAACAGGAAAACCACTACGCAACTAGTTGCGAAAGTAGTGAGATACTAGAATTGAGTAATCAGAAATGCACAAGGTAGAAGATTTAAAAATTTGGAGAAAATCGATTCAACTTTCCAAGGCTATCTACCTACTGATGCCTGAGTTACCAAAAGACGAAAAATTTGGTTTGATTAATCAAATTAAAAGAAGTGCAATTTCAGTTCCTTCCAATATTGCTGAAGGAGCAGGAAGAAATTCAAACAAAGAGTTCAAGCACTTTTTAGGTATTGCGAACGGTTCGCTATACGAATTACAGACGCAATTGATTTTAATTATTGAATTAAACTTGACTAAAAACCAGAAAGTACAAACACTAATAGATGAATGTATTGAAATACAGAAAATGATTTATTCATTAGGAACGAAACTGTAATCTCAATACCAACATCTCAATTCTCAATACTTTTTAAATGAAAACAGCATATATAGTAAAAGGATATAGAACAGCCGTGGGCAAAGCACCTAAGGGCCTGTTCAGGTTTAAGCGCCCAGACGAACTGGCTGCTGAAACCATAGAATACATGATGAAGGAATTGCCAGAGTTGGATAAAAAACGCATTGATGACGTTATTGTAGGGAATGCAATGCCAGAAGCCGAGCAAGGTCTGAATATGGGAAGACTCATCTCACTCATGGGACTTGATATTGAAGACGTACCAGGCGTTACCGTAAACCGGTATTGCGCTTCAGGTTTGGAAACCATTGGTATTGCCTCCGCCAAGATTCAATCTGGAATGGCAGACTGTATCATTGCCGGTGGAGCGGAAAGTATGAGCTATATTCCCATGGGAGGTTACAAACCAACCCCAGATTATGCCACGGCCAAAGAAGGGCATGAAGATTATTATTGGGGAATGGGCCTCACTGCAGAAGCCGTGGCCAAACAATTCAAGGTGTCCCGTGAAGATCAAGATGAATTTGCTTATAATTCCCACATGAAGGCTTTGAAAGCCCAAGAAGAGAATCGCTTCCAAGATCAGATTGTACCCATTGAAGTGGAACATACTTTTGTGAACGAAGCCGGAAAAAAAGAAAGCAACACCTATACGGTAAAAAAAGACGAAGGGCCAAGAAAAGGGACCAACATCCCTACATTGAACAAGCTAAGGCCAGTTTTCGCAGCAGGAGGAAGCGTTACCGCTGGAAACTCGTCACAAATGAGTGATGGAGCTGCCTTTGTTATGGTAATGAGTGAAGAAATGGTAAAAGAACTTAATCTGGAACCCATAGCCCGCTTGGTCAACTATGCCGCTGCAGGTGTGGAGCCCAGAATTATGGGGATAGGACCTGTAAAAGCCATTCCAAAAGCATTGAAACAGGCTGGATTAAAGCAAGACGATATTGATTTAATTGAATTGAACGAAGCTTTTGCATCACAATCATTGGCCGTTATCCGTGAACTTGGATTAAACCAAGACATCGTAAATGTCAATGGAGGAGCCATCGCTCTTGGACATCCGTTAGGCTGTACCGGAGCTAAACTGTCAGTTCAGCTTTTCGATGAAATGAGAAAGCGTGATATGAAAGGTAAATATGGCATGGTCACCATGTGCGTTGGCACAGGACAAGGTGCCGCTGGTATATTCGAATTCCTAAATTAAAAACTACTAAACACAAAAAATCATGAGCGATACAATTGAAAAAGACATACTGAGAGGAGGTCAATTTTTGGTCAAAGAGACCAAATGCGAGGACATATTCACCCTTGAGGACCTCAACGAAGAACAAAAAATGATGCGTGAAAGCACAAAGGAGTTTGTGGATAGAGAGCTTTGGGCGCATTGGGAACGTTTCGAGAAAAAGGATTATGCCTACACCGAAGAGTGTATGAGAAAAGCCGGTGAACTCGGTTTATTGAGCATCGCGGTTCCTGAAGCCTATGGTGGTATGGGAATGGGGTTTGTATCCACTATGTTGGTCTGCGACTACATTTCCGGTGCAACAGGATCTTTCAGTACTGCTTTTGGGGCGCACACCGGTATTGGCACAATGCCCATTACCCTATATGGAACCGAGGAGCAAAAACAGAAATATGTTCCTAGGTTGGCCACTGGTGAATGGTTTGGTGCATATTGCTTAACGGAACCCGGAGCAGGTTCGGATGCCAATTCAGGTAAAACCAAGGCCGTTCTTTCCGAAGATGGTAAATACTACAGCATTACTGGTCAAAAAATGTGGATTTCAAATGCTGGATTCTGCAACCTATTCATTGTTTTTGCCAGAATAGAAGACGATAAGAACATCACCGGTTTCATTGTTGAAAACGATTCAGAAAATGGAATCAGTTTTGGTGACGAAGAGAAGAAATTGGGTATTCACTCCTCCTCTACCCGTCAAGTATTTTTCAACGAGACAAAAGTCCCAGTCGAAAACATGCTTTCCGAAAGAGGCAATGGGTTCAAGATTGCCATGAATGCCCTTAACGTGGGAAGAATCAAATTGGCAGCTGCTTGTTTGGAAGCACAGCGCCGAGTACTGAACGAAGCCACAAAATATGCCAACGAGCGCATACAGTTTAAAACACCGATTATTAACTTTGGCGCCATCAAAGCAAAAATCGCGGATATGGCTACCAATGCTTATGTGGATGAGGCAGCTTGTTATCGTGCCGCCAAAAACATCGAGGACAGAATTGCCATTCGCGAAGCAAGTGGCAACTCACACCAAGAGGCAGAACTTAAAGGTGTAGAGGAATATGCTATCGAATGTTCCATTCTAAAAGTGGCCGTTTCCGAGCACGTTCAGCATACCACGGACGAAGGTATCCAAGTATTCGGGGGAATGGGCTTTAGCGCCGATACCCCAATGGAATCTGCCTGGAGAGACGCTCGTATTTCCAGGATTTATGAAGGTACCAACGAAATCAACCGTATGCTATCCGTAGGAATGTTGGTAAAGAAAGCCATGAAAGGCCACGTGGACCTTTTAGGCCCTGCAACTGCTGTGGGAGAGGAACTTATGGGGATTCCATCTTTTGATACACCGGATTTTTCCGAACTCCTTTCCGAAGAAAAGGACCTGATAGCCAGATTGAAAAAAGTATTCTTGATGGTCGCTGGTAGCGCTGTTCAAAAATTTGGACCTGATTTGGAAAAGCATCAAATGCTTTTGATGGCCGCTTCCGATATTTTGATCCAAATTTATATGGCGGAATCTGCTATCCTAAGAACTGAGAAAAATGCGAAACGTTTTGGTGAGGAAGCCCAAGCTGCGCAAATCGCCATGTCCAAACTGTATTTGTACAGGGCGGTCGACATCATCCAACAAAAAGCCAAGGAAGGAATTGTTTCCTTTGCCGAAGGAGATGAACAACGTATGATGTTGATGGGACTGAAACGCTTTACCAAGTATACAAATCAACCCAATGTTGTGGAACTTAGAACGCAGATTGCTGACAAAGTTGCCGCAGATAACGGGTATACCTTTGACTAATTCAAATATTTGTTGGGATGAAAAACCCACTAGGATTTGAAAACGCCCCAATTTGGGGCGTTTTTTTATCACCCTATGGATTCCATTATTTTTTCATCCCCTTGTTTTTTGGAGAAGTTAATAGCGCATTCAATCAGTGCCAAATGCGAGTAGGCCTGTGGAAAATTACCCAATAACCTTTTGGTCTTAAAATCGATATCCTCGCTAAAGAGCCCTAAATGATTACTGTAGCTCAATAAGCGTTCGAAACGTTCCAATGCTTTTTCCTCCTCACCAATCTTGAACAAGGCATTGATAAACCAAAACGTACAAATGGTAAATGAAGAAGATGGGAGTCCAAAGTCATCCTCGTTTTTATATCTATATAAAAGACCATCATTACTAAGGCCATCCTCTATGGCTTTCACAGTACTCACATATTTTGGGTCGCGTGCATGGATAAAGCCGTAGGGCTCCATTAAAAGTACCGAAGCATCCAAGTGTCGAGAACCATAACTCTGGACAAACGCATTGATATCATTGTTCCATGCATTTTTATGGATGTCTTCCTTAATTTCCTGCTCAAGAGCGGTCCAACGTTCCAATTTTCGGGTTTTGCCGAACATTTTGGCCACTTTTATCGCACGGTCCAAAGCCACCCAACATAATACTTTGGAAAAAGTAAAGTGCTTGTCTTCCCCACGGAATTCCCAAATACCTTTATCTGGCTCCTCCCAGTGTTTTCCAACAATCCAAACGATTCCTTTGGTTATGCTCCAAAGCTCCTCCACATTTTCAATATCGTTACTAAAATTTCGTAACTGCTCATAGATCACATCCATCAAAATTCCATATATGTCGTTTTGACGTTGTTTGTAAGCTGCATTGCCAATGCGAACAGGCTTAGAGCCTTTATAACCATCAAAATGATTCAAGGTCCTTTCTGTAAGTGTTTTTTCCTTATTAATGCCATACATAATCTGGAGTTTCTCATCCTTGTCGGGCATCAAATCAATAATAAACTGAAGGTAGCGCTTGGCTGAGTTCTTGTGTCCAAGTTCGGAAACCACCTTGATCACCATGGAAGCATCCCTTATCCAACAAAAACGATAATCCCAGTTTCTTACTTCACCAATGGTTTCAGGAAGCGATGTGGTAGCAGCGGCCAAAACAGCACCTGTTTTGTCATAGGTCAACATTTTAAGTGTTATGGCACTTCGGATTATATCATCTTTAAATTTCTCGTAATTAGGGGTCTTTGCAGCCCAATCCAACCAATACACCTTGGTACGTTCCAGTTCCAGACCCATGGTATCGGTGGTAGGCTTCAATATTTTTTCATTGTAACAAATCAAAAAATAGCCGTCTTCTTTCAAAATAATCTCACCACCCTCCAAAATACGCTCCTTGTCAAAAGAAGTATACATAAAAAGTGTATCGTATTTTAGCTTATGGGTAAGGCTGGCAATAAAATCCTTTTTAACAAAATGCTTGGTCGCACCCAATCCATACTCTAGCTTGGGGTCGTATTTAACGGTAAACTTCGGTTTTCCTGAAATATATTTTATGTAACGGATAATTTCGGGCTGTGCCTTGTACTTTCCGTTCATTTTATGGTGCCGGGGCATAAAGTCGTGCACCTCGAAAACATTGTCGTCTTCCGTAAATCGCGTTATTAAAATGGCCGTATTGCGATAATACTCTTGTTCAATGTTATAATTCCCTTTCGGATGTATTTCAAAACTGCCTCCTTTTTGCTCATCGAGCAATTTTGCAAATATCGAAGTTGAGTCAAATTGCGGTAAGCAGCACCAGTCTATGGAGCCTTCTTTGGAAATCAATGCCGCACTCCTGCAATTTCCTATAATTCCGTAATTCAAATTGTCCATAGGTCAAAAATTCTCAAAAGGGTTAGAAGTAATTGGTTTTGCGCTCGAATTTCCCGAATTTTAAAGAAACAAAAAATTAAAATACGTCAAAAATCATCCTTTTATGGGCAAAACTATCATAATCTCAAATCGACTACCCGTTCAATTACAAATTAGCAATGGAACAATCAATGCAATACCAAGTGTTGGGGGTCTGGCCACAGGAATGAAATCTGTGCACAGCGGAGGAGAAAGTCTATGGATTGGTTGGTCCGGGTTAACGGATGAGGACACACCTGAAGAACTGGAAGCGGATATTGACAAGGCTCTGAAAGAGCACGGTTGTGCAAAAGTAAAGCTCAATTCGGATGAAGTCGACGGTTTTTACTATGGTTTCAGTAACAGGACCATATGGCCCCTTTTTCATTATTTTTTGAAGTATTCCGAGTTTGAACTGAACTACTGGGACACCTACAAAGCGGTAAACCAAAAATTTGCCGATGCCATTATAGAAAATTCTACCGAAGACGATACTATTTGGGTACATGACTACCAATTGATGCTTGTACCACAAATGGTGCGCGAAAAACGCCCGGATACCACCATTGGATTCTTTCTGCATATCCCCTTCCCTTCCTTTGAGATATTCCGAACCCTGCCCTGGCGTGAAGAAATCTTGGAAGGATTGTTGGGCTCGGACCTCATTGGTTTCCATACCTATGATTATGAAAGACATTTTTTAAGCTCCGTTCGAAGACTTATCGGTTTAGATGTAAGCTTTAACGAAATCTATCTGGACAATAGGGTCATCAAAGTGGATTCTTTCCCTATGGGAATCGATTACAAAAAGTTCAGGGATGCTGCTGTGTTGCACGATTCCAAAAGCAAGGATGAACGAAGCGACTTACAAGTGCGTTTGGACAACCACAAAGCATCCGCACCCGATACCAAGCTTATCTTATCCATAGATCGATTGGATTACAGTAAGGGAATCGCCAAGCGTATCAATGCATTTGAGTATTTCCTTCAGAAGTATCCGGAATACAAAGAAAAAGTAAGGTTGATCATATTGGCCGTACCCTCCCGTTCCAATGTACCTCAGTATCAATTATTAAAAAGAGAGGTTGATGAACTGGTAGGTCGTATAAACGGTGAGTTGTCCACCGTAAACTGGACACCTATTTGGTATTTCTACCGATCATTGGCATTTGAAAGCCTCATAGACCTGTACACCTCTAGTGACATTGCTTGGCTAACACCTCTAAGGGACGGAATGAACTTAGTGGCCAAAGAATATATTGCGACCCGCACCGACAAATCCGGTGTACTTATTTTGAGTGAAATGGCTGGCTCTGCTTACGAAATGAATGAGGCACTTTTGATAAACCCCAACAATTTTGAACAACAAGCAGACACCTTAAAAAGGGCCTTTAACATGCCCCTGGAAGAACAGGTATCCCGAAATACCTTTCTCCAGAAAAGATTGGAACGCTATAATGTGGAAGTATGGGCCAATGAGTTTATGAATGCATTAAAAGAAAACAGGGATTTGGGCAAAGCCTTTATTTCTGAAAAAATGTCATCAGAAAGATTATTGTCCATCCAGGAAGCATATGTGAAATCCAAAAAACGATTGTTGTTCTTGGATTACGATGGAACTTTGGCAGGGTTCCATAAGGACCCACAACAAGCTTCACCCGACGAAGAATTGTATGAGCTATTGGACAAGCTGCACCAACAAGAAGATACCACCGTATTTTTGATCAGTGGACGGGACAAACAGACTTTTGGACGTTGGTTCTTGCCCAAAAAATACAATATGATCGTGGAGCACGGGGTATGGATTTCCCGAAACGGAGAGGATTTTAAGATGTTGGAGCAGGTCAAAGGGGAATGGATGAACAAAATACGACCGGTATTGGAGTCATTTGTGGATAGGACCCCCGGTTCTTTTATTGAAGAAAAAAACTATTCCCTAGCTTGGCATTACCGTAATACCGACCCTGATTTTGGCACAAAAAGGGCAACGGAGCTCAACACCGTATTACGGAGTTTGATCGGTAATGACGATATTAGTGTATTGAACGGCAACAAGGTGATGGAGGTAAAAAGTAGCAATGTGAACAAAGGAAGGGCCGCTACCCGAATGTTGAGCGAAGATGATTACGACTTTGTTTTTGCCATTGGCGATGACTGGACAGATGAATTTATGTTCCAAGAACTCCCGGATTCCGCAGTCACAGTTAAAGTTGGACTCAAAAAAACACAGGCCAAATACCATGTGGAAAATACTACAAGGGTAAGGCAGCTTTTAAAACGTTTTATAAAACCATGATACGAGGTTTTTTCATTGTTTGCTTTATATTGGTGAGCGCCCAAGGATGGTGTCAGACCGAGACCGAGGTCTATCTTTTTGACCTGGAACTGAGCAATGGAAAAATTGCATTGTCCAATCCGAAAAATATCTCCAATAATGCAGGATACGACAACCAACCATCATTTTGGGACGATGATAGCATATTGTTTGCGTCTACCAGAAAAAATCAGACGGATATCCTTAAGTTCAATGTAAAAGAGGGAAGTACCTCTTCTTGGTTGACCTACACAACCGCCGGGAGTGAATATTCACCGTTGCGCATCCCCGGAAAAAATGCCTTTTCAGCCATTCGATTGGATATCGATGGTTTGCAATTATTGTATGAATATGATTTTGAAACAGGCGAATCCACACCAATTGCCGATTTGAAGATCGGTTACCATGTTTGGTTCGACGACCATATTTTGGTTGCCACTGTATTGGTGGATAATCGAATGGACCTCATAGTCTTAAATTTGGAAGAGAACACGCAAAATACCGTATACCAAAACGTAGGACGGTCGCTTCATAACATTCCCAATTCTGATTTGGTCAGTTTTATTGGTAAAAAGAACGATACATGGGAGATTTTATCCCTCAATCCAGCTACGGGAGAATCAAAAAAAATCACCGAAACCTATGGTAAAGAGGAAGATATTGTGTGGTTGGACAAAAACACCATTGTTACGGGAGCGGGCAAAAAGCTTTTGAGCTTGGATATCGATTCCGGTTCCGAATGGGAAACCATCATTGAATTTGATCAGGTAGAAATCAACAATATCAGTCGTATTGCTGTAAGCCCCAACTTTAAAAGACTGGCTTTTGTAGCCGAGGAGTCACCGTCAAAAACAATTCAAAATCAAGTCCAAGCATTTAATAATAGAGACTTGAATGCTTTTGCAGAGTGTTTTTCAGAAGATGTAAAGGTTCAGCGTTTTCCAAACAAAACCATGTACATTGGCAATAGCAACCTATTGGATAATTATGAACGTTTTTTCGAAAATGTAAAAACCTCTAAAGTCGAAGTGGTTAAACGAATTGTTCTTGGTAATACCATAATAGATGAGGAAATTACCCAGGTTGATGGTAGAGAAGGACACCAAGTTGCCATTTACAGTGTGGAAAATGGCCTTATCACATCCATGATGTTTGTTTTCCCGGATGGTCCATTGACCGATGCAGAAAGTATTGTACAAGCGCAATTGGAAGCCTACAATAAAAGGGATATAGAAGCTTTTTCAGAAACCTATTCTGAAGATATACAACTTTATCAATTTCCTAAAACACTTAATTCGCAAGGCAAATCCAAACTTGTACAACAATATGGTGCCTTTTTTGAAAACACACCAGACCTTCATTGTGAGGTGAAAAACAGGATTGTTATTGGAAACAAGGTGATTGATGAGGAATCGGTAACTATTAATGGTACGAATTATAGAGCCATAGCCATTTATGAAATTGAACAGGGACTAATTGACAAGGTTACTTTTATTCAATAAACAATATGAAACTACCGCATAACATTTCCAGAATCGAGGCCTTTAGCGATGCTGTCTTTGCATTTGCAGCTACATTGTTGGTAGTTTCGGTGGGTACACAGGCCGAGAATTCCATATTACAGATAAACTGGATCGTGTTTTTAAGTTTCGGGGTCAGTTTTTTTGCGTTGGTCGGGCTTTGGTCGGTGCATTACAACTTCTTTCGCAGAACGGATTATATGGATAATATGATAATTGCGTTGAACGCTATCCTTCTGTTTTTGATTTTATACTATATTTTCCCCATTAAGTCATTGATCAATTTTTGGACCCGTACGCTAGAAATTAATGCAGACGAATTTTCGTCGCTTTTCCAGCTTTACAGTTTAGGGTTTTTGTTGATTTTTTTGTGCTACGCCCTAATGTATTTTAGGGTGTACAAAAAAGATGGTGGGAAAGACAAAAAACATTTGTTCTATGCCCGACATTTTGGGCTTTTTGTAATTGTCGCGCTCATTTCAATTATTATTGCCAAACTTAAATTAGGATTATATTATGGACTCCCAGGGATTGTTTATATGCTTTTGGGGCCTTTTTGCTATTTTCACGCAGTTTACTTTCAGAAAAAAACCAACGCTTTTTAACATGAGAAATACATTACTTGCATTATCACTGATTCTTTCCACTTTAAGTTATGCCCAAACCGATACCCGGCTTTACGACATAATCAATTCGGTTTCTGCCGACCGTATCGAAAACGATGTGACCACACTGGTCAACTTCGGCACACGACACACCTTAAGCGATACCGTTTCGCAAACCAGAGGAATTGGTGCCGCTAGAAGATGGATTAAATCGGAATTCGAAAAAATATCGGCAGACTGTAACGATTGTCTCGAGGTTTTCTATCAAAAAAACTTGATTGAAGAAGGAGACAATGCGCGAATCGTAAAAGACGTGGAAATCGTGAATGTTGTGGCCATTCAACGCGGAACCAAATTCCCCAATCGCTATATTATAATGAGCGGTGATATTGATTCCCGCGTGAGCGACCCTACCAACTATACATCGGATTCTCCCGGTGCTAACGATAATGCCAGTGGAATGGCAGGTACCATTGAAGCATCTCGAGTGTTATCCCAATATCAGTTTGAGAGTAGCATCATTTATGTCGGGCTTTCTGGAGAAGAGCAAGGACTGTACGGAGGTAAAGGTTTAGCTGCCTATGCCAAAGAGCAAGGATGGGATATTGTGGGTATTCTCAATAACGATATGATTGGAAACATCACAGGAGTTGATGGTGTAGTGAGCAATAGGGATTTTAGAATTTTCTCAGAGCCCGTACCACCGACAGAAACTGAGCAACAGCGAAGGGCTAGAAGGTTTTATGGTGGTGAAGTAGATGGTATTTCCCGTCAGTTGGCACGCTACCTGTACAAAACCACAAAGACATACATGCCCGAAATGAACCCCATGATGATTTACCGTTTGGATAGATTTGGGCGTGGTGGCCACCACAGACCTTTTAACGATGCCGGCTATGCAGGTGTTCGTATTATGGAGGCACACGAGAATTACACACAGCAACATCAAGACATCCGAACAGAGGACGGTATTGATTATGGCGACGTTTTGGAACATGTAAATTTTGAATATGCCAAAAAGCTCACTGCAGTAAATGCCATAAATCTAGCATCCATTGCTTGGGCACCACCTGCTCCGGAAACTGTGGAGATCGGAGGTATTGTGGAACCTAGTGCCAAACTGCGCTGGAGCAAAGTAGATGGCGCCGTGGGATACAAAATATATTGGAGAGATACCACCTCCCCTACTTGGGATAATTACAAGTATGTCGGCGATGTTAGCGAGCATACCTTGGAAGGTATTGTAATCGACAATTACTTCTTTGGTGTAGCGGCTGTTGGCAAAGACGGACACGAAAGTCCCGTGGTTTTTCCAAACAAAGTTTTCAGATAATAAACATTCATAAATGAAACATAGTTTCTTAACCATTGCTCTTTTAATTGGAGCATGGGCGATCAATGCGCAAGAATTCACAAGACAAGACTCCCTAAGGGGAAGCATTACTCCAGAACGTGAATGGTGGGATCTAAATCATTACGACCTCAACGTTAAGGTCGAGCCCTCCAAAAAGTTTATAACAGGATACAATGTGGTCAGGTACAAGGTGCTGAAAGAAGCAAAAACCCTACAAATAGACCTACAGGAACCAATGAAAATTGAATCCATCTCACAAGATGGTAAAAAGTTGAAGTTCACTTCAGAAGGAAACGCACATTTCATCAAACTAAAGAAAAAACAGGTTCCAGGAGATCTTAACGAGCTTAAAATTGTGTACTCTGGTTATCCTCGTGAAGCGGTCCGTGCCCCTTGGGACGGAGGTTTTTCGTGGAAAGAGGACGAAAATGGCAATCCATTTGTCGCCACATCTTGCCAAGGTCTAGGAGCAAGTGTATGGTGGCCCAATAAAGACCACATGTATGACGAAGTGGATAGCATGCGAATCAGCATTACTGTTCCCGACCACCTCATGGATGTTTCCAACGGACAATTGGAGAGCGTTGAAGAAAATGGTGAATCCAAAACTTTTAATTGGATGGTTAAAAACCCGATAAATAACTACGGAGTAAATGTAAATATTGGAAACTACACTCATTTTGGAGAAACTTACGAAGGTGAAAATGGTCCGCTACAACTGGATTATTATGTGTTGCCCGAAAATTTGGATAAAGCCAAAACTCAATTTGCCCAAACCCCAATGATGATTCGTGCCTTTGAGCACTGGTTTGGCCCCTACCCTTTTTACGAAGACGGTTTTAAATTAGTAGAAGTGCCCTATTTGGGCATGGAACACCAAAGTTCGGTAACCTATGGAAATAAATTTGAAAATGGTTACTTGGGCCGTGATCTTTCAGGCACTGGTTGGGGTCTTAAATTTGATTTTATCATTATCCACGAAGCAGGCCATGAGTGGTTTGCCAACAACATCACCTATAAAGATATTGCCGATATGTGGGTGCACGAGGGTTTTACGGCCTATTCGGAGAACCTATACCTCGACTATCATTTTGGCAAAAAGGCCGCTGCGGAATATGTGATAGGAACCCGAACTAATATCCAAAACGACCGACCAATAATTGGTCCGTATGGGGTAAACAAAAGTGGCTCCGGAGATATGTACTACAAGGGAGCAAACATGCTTCATACCCTTCGTCAATTAGTTGAGGATGATAAAAAATGGCGTGAGATATTGAGAGGCCTTAATAAAGATTTTTATCACCAAACCGTTACCTCTCAGCAAATAGAAAATTATTTGAGTGAAAAATCTGGAAAGGACCTATCCGCTTTCTTTGATCAATATTTACGGACTACCATGATTCCCAAATTGGAATACAAAATTGATGGGAAAACCATCAGTTATAGGTATGTGAACATTGTGGAAGGATTTGATATGCCCATTAAAATAGCTGTGAAGGGTTCGGAAAAATGGCTGTTCCCGAATGCTACTTGGAAAACCGAGGAATTAGGCGGGACCCAAGTTGATTTTGACAAAAACTTCTACATAGAGACCCAAAAAATTTAATTTGAAAAAGCATCCCGAGCATTATTTTAAAAACGATGACGAGTGGCGCGAGTGGCTTCATGAAAACCACGAAACGCATACTGGTGTCCATTTGATTTTTTACAAAGTAGAACATCATAAAGAAAGTATGCGATGGGAAGAGGCCGTAAAAGTTGCTCTTTGTTACGGGTGGATAGACAGCACCGTTAAAAGTCTCGGTGATGGTAAGCGAAAACAATACTTCTGTCCAAGAAAACCCAAGAGCACCTGGAGCAGAGTCAACAAGAATCACATAAAAGAATTAAATGCTAATGGTTTGATGCACAAAAGTGGTCTGGAAGCCATTGAAGTTGCCAAACAAAATGGTTCCTGGACCATATTGGACAATGTGGAAAACGGTGTGGTTCCAGAGGATTTGCAAAAAGCTTTCAACAATCACCCAACTGCACAAAAAAACTTTAAAAATTTCACCAATAGTCAAAGAAAGAGCTATCTCTATTGGCTAAAGCAGGCCAAACGGGAAGAAACCCGAAAAAGAAGAATCAAGGAAATCGTATCCCTTTCAGAAAAAAATATTAAATACAGAAATCAATAAGTCACTGCTTACCATATTTTCTATGGTAAATAAATGCTGCAATACCACCGATTAAAGCAAACGCACTTAACATCCAAAACACATTTTGATGTCCAATTTCTTCACCTGGATGTGCATCTAGCAGCATACCGTAAGCGGGGCCCGCAAACACATCCGGTGTATAGCCTATCAACGAAATTAAACCAACAGCCGTTCCCGTTAGAAGCAATGGGATTTTCCCAACATGCATTACTCCAAAATACAAAGCCCTTATACCATATATCCCCGCAGCTATAACAACTACCGAGATAAAAAACAAAAGTGTTGTCGTAGGAGCAATGACCCCACTTGCAAAGAGCAAGCCTCCTGCTAGGGCCAACATAAAACTTACGACCAAAAGCCAAGTGATTTTTAAACGGTCGGCAATCAAACCAAATAGAATACCTGTTGTGGGCCGCAGGAATTGCAACAAAGTTCCCACTTTGGCAGAGTCCACTTGATTGTAGAGCATCACTTCCTCTGCATATTGAGAGATGATATCCGTGATTTTATAACCAACATAACCACATAGGATGATAACCATCAGCAACCAAACCGAAGGTAACTTCAATACTTGTTTAATGTCCTGCCAAGAAATACGGTCAAGAGTTACTTGTTCATCGTTTTCGTCAGTTTTCATAAAAAACCATACCAAAAACCCCACTAAAATAATGATAATGGAAGCCGTATAGATGACATAGGTAAATGCTTGCTTTCGGTCATCTAAATCGGCTGTATCAGGGGATGCTGATAAAAAGAAGGAAAAAACCATCACCCCCAACAAACTGAACAGGGCACCAGTCAATCCGCGACCCCCATCAAGAAATCCAAAAGCTTTTCCCTGTGAATTAGCTCCACCCCAAATTCTAGTAGCCTTGATCATGGGAGCCCAAAACAGAAAAATAGTGGTAAAGCCCCACCAACCATAAATGATCTGAAGTACCCACAAATCTGGATATTGCGCAAACAAAAACCCACCCAATGCGGTCATCCACAAGGCGACGGCAATCAATTTTCGAGGTTGGTACTTATCGGCCAGTGGACCACCAAGCACGTAAGAAACCATGGCCACCAGTCCGTAAACGGAAAAACAGAGTCCAAACTGAACATTGTCCAATTCCAAAACATCCAATACAGTAGGCCTAAAAACGCGTGGTAAAACAAAGGGTAGGATAAAGATGGCTTCACCCGAAAGAATCAACAATAATAAATAGAACCAACTTGGCTTAGCCTCTTTCAAAACTTGTATTTGGATAAAAATCACCAAAAAAATTGGAAAATCCCAAAAGCTTGATGAATAAAAAATCGGGTATCTTTAAGGAATAAAATCAACCACCAATGATCCGACCACTCTTACTATTCTTTTTACTCATCATTATTAGCTGTAAAAAGGAAGCAACACCGCAATACGATTTAGCGATTACCAACGCACAAGTCATCCATCTGGAAACCGGACAAATCGAGAATCAAAACATTTTAATTTCCAATGGAAGAATTGAAGTGGTAATGCCTGTGGATTCGAAAGATTTTGAAGCCAATGACACTATCGACGCCTCTGGAAAGTATGTGTTACCTGGTTTTTGGGATAACCACATCCATTTGCGAGGGGGTGATACCTTAATCAATAACAATGAGAACTTTTTAAAGCTTTTTATTGCCAACGGCATTACCACGGTGCGTGATGCAGGGGGCGACCTCACCCACGCTGTAATGGATTGGAAAACTCAAATTGCTTCGGAAGAACTGGCGGGTCCCACCATCTTTACCGCAGGGCCAAAAATTGATGGTTCAAACGGCAGTTGGGCAGGCTCTTTGGAAGTAGAGAGCCAAGCCGATGTGGCAAAAGCGCTTGATTCACTAGAATCCTTAAACGTGGATTTTGTAAAAATCTACGACAGTAGAATTTCAGCGGACAACTATTTGGCAGCTATAGAAGAGGCCAAGAAAAGAGGATTTACCGTTTCGGGCCATATGCCATTTACTGTCACCTTGGACGAGACCATAAATGCGGGAATGGATGGCATTGAGCACCTTTACTACATTATGAAGGGCTGTGCCAGTAACGAGATAGAAGTCACCGAAAAATTGAACCAAGGAGAAATCGGCTTCTGGGGGGCGATGCCCGCTCTAATGGATGGGTATTCCGATAGCACTGCGCAAACTACCTTTAATACATTAAAACAGAATGATGTTTTTGTAGTTCCCACGTTGCATATTGGTGAAACTTTAAGCTATTTGGATGAAGTGGACCACAGCAATGATGAGTACCTTAAATATATGGGTAGTGGCATCATCCAAACCTATCAGGGCAGAATACGTTCTGCCATGAACTCATCTGAAGAAGCCAGGGAAAACAGGAAGCAATTGGATTCATTTTTTGGCGAATTGGCTAAATCACTTGATTCCGCGGGAGTTCAATTATTGGCTGGTTCAGACAGCGGAGCATTTAACTCCTATACCTATCCCGGTATTTCCTTGCACAAGGAGCTGCAGGCCATGGTAGAAAATGGCATCTCTCCACTTGATGCGTTACGAACCTCCAGCGTAAACGGAGCTGAATTCTTAAATCAAACCGAAAACTATGGCGAAATTTCCAAAGGAAAAATATCGGATTTGGTCATTTTGGAGGCCAACCCTCTGGAAAATATCGAAAACACTCAAATGATTTATTCCGTAATCAAAGGAAGCCAACTATTCTCAAAAAGTGATCTAAAAGAGCTACTGAACAAATCTATAATGGATTAAACCCCAAACAACATCGCCATGAAATTAAAATACATTTTCGCAATAATTCTGATTCTATTCCTGAACAGTTTGCGTTCACAAACACTTTTGCTGCCCGAGCAGGTTTTCGATGGCAGAGAACTGCATAAAGACTGGGTAGTAGCCGTAAATGAAAACCGAATTACCTACGCAGGTCCTCTAGATGGACTAAAAAACATGGGGTCATATACCAAAAAAGAATTAAAGGGTATGACCCTGATGCCTGGTATCATTGAAGGTCATTCCCATTTGTTGTTGCACCCATACAACGAAACGGAATGGAACGACCAAGTGCTGGTAGAATCCCCTGCCGAGAGGGCTATCAGGGGCGCGGTACATGCTAAAAAATCATTGATGGCAGGAGTTACCTCTATGCGCGATCTAGGTTCGGAGGGGGCAGGTTATACCGATATATACCTTAAAAAAACCATTGATGAAGGTATTATTCCAGGTCCACGTACCTTAATGGCTGGTCCTGCCATCGTAGCCACTGGTGCCTATGGCCCAAAAGGATTTCATGATGGCGTTACCGTACCCTTGGGCGCAGTTCCTGTAAGTGGCAGGGATGAAGCTATTCGAGAAGTACGAACTCAACTGGGCAATGGGGCCAACCTTATAAAAGTTTATGCCGACTACCGCTGGGGCAAAGGAGAGCCCTCTCAACCCACTTTTTTACAAGAAGAAATAAATGCCATGGTCGAGGCCGCCACCACGGCCGGACGGTATGTTGTAGCCCATGCCAGTACTCCAGAAGGCATGCGGCGTGCCATTATGGGAGGTGTGGAAACCATTGAACATGGTGATGGAGGTACCGCTGAAATCTTTGCGTTAATGAAGGAAAATGGAGTAGCCCTTTGCCCTACTCTTGCTGCAGGTGATGCTATTGAACAATATAAAGGCTGGAAAAAAGGTACCGAGCCCGACCCTGAACGAGTGGCCAAAAAGAAGAAGTCTTTTCAACTGGCACTGCAATCAAGAGTTGATATTGTTTTCGGTGGTGATGTTGGTGTATTTACGCATGGAGAAAATTATCGTGAATTGGAACTTATGGTGGCCTATGGTATGGAACCTATCAAAGCGCTACAATCCGCAACCTCTTTGAATGCAAAAATCTTACATTTTGATGAATTGGGAATGATTAAAAAAGGATACTTGGCAGATATCATCGCTGTTCAAGGAAATCCTCTGGAGGACATTTCTCAAATGAAGCACGTCAAATATGTGATGAAGAACGGGGTCGTATACAAGGACGAATGAGCTATGCTTTATCGTCCCGATTCATTAACATCCTTTTAAGAAATGAGGCAGGTGTTTTTGGTATCTTTAGGCGACCAAAAACGGACCATCCCCTTTAAAATGCGTCTTCTTTGGACAAAACTAAACTCAAAATACAAAGCCAACTCATGAAAAAATCAATCCTCTACTTCGTATTGCTGATTACTGCAAGCATTACGGCACAAGATTTTAATGTAGAACTGCTTCGTGACATGAAACCCAGAAATATTGGTCCCGCGGGAATGAGCGGTCGTGTCACTTCCATTGATGTAGTCCACTCCAACCCTGACGTAATGTTCGTAGGAACTGCTTCAGGCGGTTTATGGAAATCTACGTCAGGAGGCATAAAATGGGAGCCTGTTTTTGATAACGAAGTAACAGCATCCATAGGTGCCGTGGCCATTCAACAATCCAATCCATCTGTAATTTGGGTAGGTACCGGAGAAGGCAATCCAAGAAATAGTCTAAATGGAGGTTATGGTGTTTATAAATCCTTGGATGGGGGCAAGACCTGGAAATCCATGGGACTGGAAAAAACAAGGCACATCCATAGGGTGGTTATCGACCCAACAGACCCCGATGTAGTATATGTAGGTGCCATTGGTTCCCCTTGGGGCGAGCATCCCGAAAGAGGTGTTTTTAAAACTACCGATGGCGGTAAAACTTGGGAAAAGGTATTGTTCGTTAACAACAAAACAGGGGTTGCCGATTTGGTCATGGATCCTAAAAACCCGAACAAACTGATTGCCGCCATGTGGGAACATAAAAGAGAACCCTGGTTCTTTAACTCTGGTGGTGAAGGAAGTGGACTTCATATTACGCACGACGGTGGTGAAACTTGGAAAAAAATCACAGCAGAAGATGGTCTTCCCAAAGGAGATTTGGGTAGAATAGGTGTGGCGATAGCCCGTAACAAACCCAATATTATCTACGCTTTGGTCGAGGCTAAGAAGAATGCGTTATACAAGTCAACGGATGGAGGTTTTACCTGGAAGAAAATCAATGATAAAAGCGATATTGGAAATCGTCCTTTTTACTATTCAGAAATTTATGTAGACCCACAGAACGAGAATCGGGTGTATTCCGTTTTCACGTACATCAACGTTTCCGAGGATGGCGGTAAAAACTTTACCCAATTGATGCCATCCTACGGTGTGGACAATGGTGTGCACCCCGACCATCATGCATGGTGGATCCATCCCGAAAACGGACAATTTATGTTGGATGGAAACGATGGAGGACTCAACATCACCAAAAATGGAGGTGAAACTTGGCGTTTTATTGGGAATTTGCCCGTGGCACAGTTCTATCACATAAGTACAGACAATGAGTATCCGTATAATGTATATGGAGGAATGCAGGACAATGGCTCTTGGAGAGGACCCGCCTATGTTTGGAAAGCGCAGGGCATCCGGAACAGTTATTGGCAGGAAATTGCCTTTGGTGATGGATTCGATGTGGTCCCGGACAGAGACGACAGTCAATTTGGATATGCCATGAGCCAACAGGGATATGTAAGCCGTTACGATTGGAAAACAGGAAACGGTTATATTGTTCGCCCTACCCCACCCGATGCGGACACCAAACTTCGATTCAACTGGAACGCGGCCATTGGCCAAGACCCATTCGACAACAGTACGGTATATTTCGGAAGTCAGTTTGTGCATAAATCCACGGATAAAGGATTGACATGGGAAGTGATTTCCCCTGATTTGACCACCAACGACAAAGAAAAACAAAAGCAGAGTGAAAGCGGTGGTTTGACGATGGATGCCACAGGAGCAGAAAACCATTGCACTATTATTGTGATTGAACCCTCGCCTCTTGAAGAGGACATGCTTTGGATCGGTACCGATGACGGTCGAGTACATTACACACAAAATGGCGGTGACACTTGGATTGAGGTCACCAAAAACATTAAGGGATTACCTGCAGGGAGTTGGATTCCCCAAATAAAAGCTTCGCACAACAATAAAGGTGAAGCGCTTTTGATTGCCAACGATTACAGAAGGTTCAACTACACACCATATGCCTACCGTACCAAAGATTATGGTAAAACGTGGACCCGTATTGTAGACGAAAACGATGTGGAAAGCTATACCCTATCCATTATCGAAGATCCAGAAAACCCCAATTTGATGTTTTTGGGTACTGATGACGGGCTTTACCTTTCCCTGGATGCAGGTAGCAATTGGAAAAAATGGAACAAGGATTTCCCAACAGTGTCGACAAAGGATTTGGCGATTCATCCCAGAGAGCAGGATTTGGTCATCGGAACATTTGGTAGAGCCGCATGGGTATTGGATGATATTCGACCCTTGAGAAAATTGGCGGGCAACACCTCCATTTTACAGAAAGAGATTGGTCTTTTCGAAAGCCCTGATGCCTATTTAGCGGCCTATCAGCAACCAACGGGAAGTAGGTTTGGAGGCGATGCCATTTTCAGTGGTGAAAATAGGGAATCTGGCGCCATGATCACTTACTATCTTAAAGAAGGAAATACAAAGGACAAAGAGGATAAAAAAGAGGAAAGCGATGAAAATGATAAAGCCGAGGATGAAAAGTCCAAGGAAAAAACCAAGGATTCCATCTTTTTTGAATTCTACGATGGTAATAGGCTCATCCGAACATTGAAATATAAAACGCCAGAAAAGTCAGGTTTCCATAGAATATATTGGAACTTGGATGAAAAAGGTCCGGACAGACCTTCAAGAACCATCAGAAAAAGTACACGGGAGCGTGGTGGTATCGAAGTAAAACCTGGGACTTACAAAGTAAAGGCCGTTTATGGCGACATATCCGATTCAACCATGGTAACCGTTAAAACGGACCCTAGGTTGGATGTTAACTTAGCCTCCATCAACGAAGTGTACGAAACCGGTAAAAAACTGGAAGGCTACACCCAAACAGCTGCAGATGCAGTAAAACAATTGGTGGAAAGCAAAGATTTGGCAAATAAATTCAAAAAAGAGCTCAAGGAATTGGACAAGAACAAGTTCAAAGAGCAAATAAAAGCATCGGAAGAAATTGTAAAGCAAATCGATTCCGTAGTTGCCTTGTATCTCGGTAAGGAAGACAAGCGACAGGGAATCACGGATGATCCCGAACCCAATGTAATGTCCAGACTGGGCAATGCTTCTTACTATGTAAACACAAGGAAATCGGGAATTACCGAGACCGAAAGAAGAATGATCCGGTTTGCGGAAGAAGAACTAAAGAGTGCATTGGACAAAACCAACGCCTTCTTTAATGATGAATGGAAATCATACAGAGCCTCCATTGAATCATTGGATCTTTCTCCCTTCAAGGAGACCGAAAGTTTTGAACTTAAATAGTGAACCATGAGAAAATTATTGGCCATTGCCCTGATCACCAGTATCTGGGCCTGTAAAGAAGAAAAAAAGGAACCTTCCATCGCGGAAACGATGAAGACCTATACCATTTCCCAAATGATGGACAATGAATCCATTGGAGGTGGGAGTTTTTCACCTGATAAATCCAAATTGCTGGTATCCAGCAACCGTTCGGGTATTTACAATATGTACACCATACCTGTTTCGGGAGGGGAAATGATGCCCGTAACACAATCGGACAGTTCCTCGGTGTTCGCTATTTCCTATTTTCCGAATGATGAGCGAATGCTGTTTCGTATGGACAACAATGGCGATGAAATCTATCACATTTTTGTTCGGGATACCGATGGCAGCCATAAGGATTTGACTCCCGAAGAAGGGGCTCGCTCGCTGTTTTATCAATGGTCCGAGGATAGATCTGCCTTCTTTTATGGTTCCAATAAGCGAGACAGCCGATTTATGGACCTGTACAAAATGGATTTGGAAACCATGGACTCCGAAATGGTATATCAAAATGATGATGGTTACGATGTTGGCGTTGTTTCTCCTGACGAGAAATATGTGGCGTTGAGCAAATCCATCAACACAAATGACAGTGATTTGTTCTTGTACAATTTGGAATCGGATGAATTGATGCAGATCAATAAAAGCCAAAGCGGAAACTATCCGCAAGACTTTGCCCCAGATGGTTCGGCACTGTATTACACCACAGACGATGGCAGCGAGTTTTCTTATTTGATGAAATACACAATTGCCAATGAATCCTACGAAAAGGCCTTGGAACGCGACTGGGATATTTCAGGAAGTTATTTTACTCAGAATGGTACCTACCAGGTAACCTACATAAACGAGGATGCCAAAAATACCATCGAAGTAATGGTGGTGGCCACTGGCGAAAATATTGATTTGCCCACGGTGGAGAATATGGAAATTACCAGCGTAAGCTTTTCCGATGACGAAACCATGATGCGTTTTTACGCAGGCGGTTCTCACACACCATCCAATCTTTACGTTTATAATCTTGAGACCAAAGAACAAAGAAAACTTACCGATGTATTGAATCCAGAAATTCAAGGACGGGATTTGGTCAAAGCAGAGGTAATTCGATACGAATCCTTTGATGGATTGGAAATCCCCGCCATTTACTACACACCACATCAAGCCAGTGAAGAAAACCCAGTACCTGCTTTGGTTTGGGTGCACGGTGGTCCTGGTGGGCAATCGCGTCAAAACTTTAGCTCTTTCATTCAATATTTGGTGAACCATGGCTACGCTGTTTTAGCGGTAAACAACCGAGGAAGCAGCGGGTATGGCACAACCTTTTACCAAATGGACGATTTGAACCATGGAGACAAAGACCTAAAAGATTGCGTGGAAGGAAAAAATTGGCTGGCCCAACAACCGGAAATCGATGGAGAGAAAATCGGAATTATCGGCGGTTCTTATGGTGGATATATGACCATGGCCGCCCTAACCTATACACCAGAAGAGTTTGATGTGGGAGTCAACCTTTTCGGGGTGACCAATTGGATGCGCACGCTAAAAAGCATTCCGCCATGGTGGGAATCCTTTAAAGATGCCTTATACAAAGAGTTGGGGGACCCTTACAGTGCAGATTCTGTTCGGTTAAAGCAGATTTCCCCTCTTTTCCATACCAACAATGTCACCAAACCTTTGATTGTGCTTCAAGGATCGCAAGACCCAAGGGTGTTACAGGCAGAATCCGATGAAATCGTTGCTGGAGTGCGTAAAAACGGTGTTCCTGTGGAGTATGTGCTTTTTGAAGATGAGGGGCATGGTTTTGTGAAAAAAGAAAATCAAATTACAGCTTATAGCAGAATATTGGAATTTTTGGACGAGTACCTTAAAGAGGAAAAAAGTACTCCAATTAAAGAAGAGAATAAATGATTAAAAGACTAACAGGCCTATTTGTTTTATTTGGATTAATAACCGTAAATGCGCAACAACCCGGTGAGGATGAAATGGGATCTTGGTTCATGTATTTTGGCATGAACAAGGTTTCAGAGCGATTAAGTGTACACACTGAAGCCCAATTCCGATTTTATGAAACGACCAACAACTTCAACCAAATGTTGTTAAGAACTGGGCTCAATTATCATATCAGTGAGAATGCTATTGCAACTGGAGGATATGCATTCATTGATACGGATAATACATTTTTTGAATTTGATGGAGAAATCAATTCCAAAGAGCATCGGGTTTTTGAACAGTTTATTCTAAAGAATAAAGTTTGGGAGTTCTTATTTGAGCATAGGTACCGGTTGGAACAACGTTTTCTTGATTTTGGAAGAACAACTGAAACGCAGCACAGGGCACGTTACCGTATCCAGATGACCTTGCCCCTGACCAACACCTTCTTTTTGAACTTTTATGATGAATTGTTCATCAACCTTCAGGATGATTTGTTCGGTCAAAACAGGTTGTATGGGGCAGTTGGCGTGAACATTACCGAAAACAGTAGCGTGCAATTGGGATACTTAAGAAACCAGTTTGCAAATGCTGTTTATGATCGATTGCAGTTCGCAGTTTTTTATAATCCTGATTTAAGAGGGTTGTTCAACAAGAAAAAACCATAGAAATACAAGGGCCCATAGCTTGACTTGGGTATATAAAATGCCTAAATTATAGACTAACCTTAAAAACAAGTATTTTAATGAAAAACGTACAAATAACAGTCCTAGCGCTACTATTGATAACAGCTTTCGGTTGTAAACAAGCAAAAAAGGAAGCTGAAGAGACAACGGAAGAAGTAGAAGAGACCGTGGATCAAGTGGTAGAAACCATCGACCCAGAGGTTATTACTTTTACCATGGAGCCTAAAAGTGATAGTAATGTGAATGGCGAGGTTGTTTTTACCGAAGATAATGGAGAAGTAATAATGAGAGCTACCTTTACAGGGCTCGATGAAGGAGAGCATGCAATCCATCTGCATGAAAAAGCCGATTGCTCTTCACCTGATGGAAAATCCACCGGAGGCCACTGGAACCCTACCCGTGAGCCACATGGAAAATGGGGCTCCGAAGATGGATATCACAAAGGTGACATCGGTAACTTTACAGCAGATATGGATGGAAATGCCACTGTGGAATTTTCCACGGACGAATGGTGCATTGGCTGCGGCGACGAAAAAAAAGATATTTTAGGTAAAGCCGTGATTGTACATCAAGGAACCGATGATTACACATCGCAACCCTCAGGAGCTGCTGGTACAAGAATTGCTTGTACGGGCATTATTCAATAATATCTACAAAACATCAAAAACAAAAAGCTGCCGTTTTGGGCAGCTTTTTTTGTTGACAGCCCTTTGAATAATGCCTAACTTAGTCCTAAATTTAAAATAGCTGAAATGAAAAATATTCAAATCGCCGCATTGGGACTATTGTTGGTAGCCGCCTTTAGCTGTAAGCAAACAAAAAAGGAAGAGGAAAAAACAGAGGAAACCTCAACTGCGACCTACAGTATTGTAGAAGACTCCACCGATGTCCGGTTTACCGCGTATAAAACCACGGATAAAGTTCCGGTTGGGGGAACTTTTCAAGATGTTGAGCTTACCTACACAGCAGGTGAGACCCCAATGGAAACCTTAAACGGCCTTGAGTTTTCAATTCCAGTGAGCAGCCTTTTTACCAATGACCCTACTGGAACTAGAGACCCTAAAATCATTGAGTTTTTCTTCGAAAAAATGGCGGAGACCCAATCC
Organism: uncultured Allomuricauda sp.; assembly: GCF_947258355.1. Taxonomy (GTDB): domain Bacteria; phylum Bacteroidota; class Bacteroidia; order Flavobacteriales; family Flavobacteriaceae; genus Flagellimonas. The sequence goes on along the minus strand of NZ_CAMYIC010000026.1, from coordinate 35,473 downwards.
ATTACCGGCACCTTTACTTTTAAAGATGACAAAAGTTGTGCTGTACAATTAAGTATGAACGGTGTATCTACCGAGCTACCGATGGAATACGAAATCACAGACGACAACCATGTGAACTTCTCCGGAGTAATGGACTTAAAACAATGGGATGCTTTGGATGCTTTGGCATCTTTGAACGAAGCTTGTAAAATTTTGCACACAGGCGCAGATGGTGTGAGCAAAACTTGGGAAGACGTTGCCATTACGGGCTCTGTATTATTGGAACAGGAATAAGATTACTTTCTACAAAGAATTGTAAAGAGAGCTGCCTTGAGCAGCTCTTTTTTTATATATTTAGCTCACTTCAATGGATTTGGACAACCTCATACAACAATTTCAACAAAAGGATACGGTCGCTTTTGAGACCTTGTACAACATGTACGCTGAAAATATTTGTGGGGCAATTAATGTAATTGTCAAAGATACAGAGCGTTCCCAAGAAATTTGTCAAGATGTTTTTGTGAAAATCTGGGAGAAATCCGACCAATACGATACCTCGAAAGGTCGTTTTTTTACCTGGATATTAAATATTGCAAGGAATGCTGCTATCGATGAAGTGCGTTCCAAAACCCATAAAAACCAAAAAAAGAACCTTCCTGTGGATTCTCTCGTAGGTATTTTTGAAAGTGGCGAAGACCTAAACAGCAAAATGGACACCATTGGACTTCAATCCTTATTGAAAGGACTCAAGGAAAAGTGTATTTTGCTAATAGATATGCTTTACTTTAAGGGATATACACAAAAGGAAGCGGCCAAGGAACTAAATACTCCAATAGGCACCATAAAAACTAGAATAAGAAGCTGTATTTCCAACATTAGAAAAAATATGGCATGAGCATAGATGTGAAAGAATACATAGCGTCTGGAATATTGGAACTCTACGTTGCCGGAGAGCTTTCACCTGAAGAAAATCTTGAGGTGCAACATTATGCCATACAGTATCCGGAAATAAGGAAAGAAATCGAAGAGATTGAGAAAGCCATCCTTGAACTTACCAAAGCAGCTTCTCCAAAAATGACGCAAAATGGGTTTGAAAAAATAAAAACTGAAATTGCAGATGTTATTCCATTTACTCCAGAAAGCTCAAAGGCCAAAAGAACACCTTGGAACAATTATTTAGGCTGGGCGGCATCAATTCTATTGGCTGTCGGATTGTTCTGGATGTATACGGAAAACTCAAAACTCAAATCCGAGATCGAGCTTACAAATCAAGAAAAGCAAAGCTTGGAAGAAATACTATCTGAAACCCAAGAAGAGGTAACGGCTACAGAAAGTTTGTTGGAGGAAATCAGGGATAAAAATGTAACTGTAATCGCCCTTGGCGGACAAACGGTTTCCCCTTCATCCTATGCAAAAGCCTATTGGAACAAAGAGGAAAAGAAAGTAATCATAGATGCAAAAGGACTGCCCGAGCCACCTGAAGGTTTTGCTTATCAAGTTTGGTCCCTAAAGTTAGATCCACTTACACCAATCAGTATTGGTTTGTTGGATGACTTTGCATCCCAAGACACCAAACTCTTTACCCTGGAAAATACCAACGAATCTGAAGCATTTGGTATTACTTTAGAGCCTGAGGGAGGTAGTGTAACCCCAACTTTGGAACAATTGTATACTCTTGGGGCAGTTGGTTCTTAAAAATTGAAAAAAAAGAAGGCAGCCGGATAAACTCCAAACTGCCCTCAAAACTTAGATTACCTAAAAAAACAATCGAATATTAAAGTTTAATACCTACACCAAATCCAAATATCCATGGGTTAATGTCCACATCGGCATCCACTGTAGCTCCCAAGGCAGTAGTTGCATTGACCGTGGCGGTAGTGTTCAAGAACAATTTTTTAACATCAAAGTTCAAGAACCATTTATCATTGAGCATAAAGTCGAAACCTCCCTGAAGAGCAAAACCAACAGCAGTATCGTATTCCACATCATCCGCGACAGGTCCTTCATCAACTCCATAGAACAGTGTTAGATTGGGTCCAGCTCCCAAATACGGAACAAAATCCCCACCAGTAAAATGATACTGAGCCGTAAGCGATGGAGGCAAAAGCCATACGTGTCCCAAATCTATATCTCCGGCGGCAGTGCCTATCGCCTCTACATCATGTTTGGTGGTAGCCAAAATCAATTCCAGGGACCAGTTATCATCAAAAAAGTAGGTGATGTCGAACTCAGGAACAACAGCAGTGGAAATATCAACGTCTCCGCCGATAGCTTCAATATCAGCACTCTCATCGGGAGAAACCACAATTCCCCTCAATCTAAATTGCCATTTGCTACCGTTATCGGCCGGGTCGTCTTGAGCCGTAGCCAAATTGGTCAATCCCATTACAGCCATTACTGCTACTAGTATTCTTTTTCTCATCGTGTATTATTTAAAATTGATGAGACAAATCTACCGAGCGACCTTTTCCAAGAATATGATGTTTATCATTGGATAAAACCCAAGAAAATCAAAGGAGAAAGAAATTTGATCATAAGAGAAATAAAATCAGAAGTTTAAAACCATTTTTTGCGTTTAAAAACGATGATGGAGATAATGGTTACAATGAGCATAACGCCCAATAATATAAAATAACCATAGGGCGACTTTAATTCCGGCATATTTTCGAAGTTCATTCCGTAAATGCCCGCTAAAAATGTGAGTGGAATAAAAACCACCGAGAAAATGGTCAAGGTCTTCATTACTTCGTTCAAGCGGTGCCCCTGTACACTGAAAAACAGATTGATTTGGCTTTCCAGTTCCATAATATCGGAGTCTATATCCGCAATAAGGCCATTGATCTGTTCCCGAAGTTCACTAAAGTACTTGGTCTGGAATCCTTTCACCTCTACTCTTTCCAATTTAACAATGATATCCCTTAGCCCGTGTGATGCTTTTTTAAAATCTTGAATTACGGCCTTTTTTTGCTCCACCTCGAACATAAATTCCGGTGTAGGTTCACGTTTTACAATGGCATCCAAGGCATTTTCCATTACCACACTTTCTTCATATTTATCCTTATAGTTGGTGATCAAGGTTTCCAGAATAAAGAAGAGCAAATAATCTGCTCTTTTTTTACGGATAATACCTTTGTTTTCAAATATCCGCTGTCGTATCCAATCAAAATGATCGCCCCGTTTTTCTTGGATACACCAAACAAAATCCTTGGATACAACAAAAAACATTTGTTCGGATTCCATACTGTGGTGTTCCGTTTTTAAAATTCGAGCAGCAACAAATAACTGGTCTTCCAGTTCTATTACTTTGTTCCCCATTTTCTGGTTTAGCAATAATCTCAGTAAAAAATCATCGAGATGATTGCCGTTGACCATTTGTCGGAATTCCTCCATGTAATTCAAACCATAAGTATTGACCCAGGTAATGGACTTATCCTCTTTTGACAGCAATAAATCATCCTCCAAAGAGAATTTTTGGTTGTAGTAATTATCCGGTGAGTAATTGATTACCCATGAATTTTCTTCAAACGCTGTTTTCATGGCTTCAAAAGTAAAAGGGTTTATTTGTAGTTTAGAACCTTAAGTTAATCCAAATTTCTAAGAACTGTCATGATTGATCCAATGTCCTTTAAATCCGAGATTTTGTTCACCATTGTGCTATTGGCCATAATCATTGTCCTCAATTCGCTGAGCAAAAGAGCTATTCGACGTTTTGGCAAGATCAGCTCCATTGATATGAACAGCCGGAAAATCATCTTTTATTTGAGCAATTTGATGTATTATCTCTTGGCTTTCATCGGCATTTCTTTAATATGGGGAGTTAATTTGAAGGATTTTTCGGTTTTCTTATCTTCGATTTTGGCCATATTGGGCGTTGGGTTTGTGGCCCAATGGTCCATTCTATCCAATTTAACGGCAAGTGTAATTTTGTTTTTCAATCACCCTTTACGATTGGGCGATAGAATCCGGGTAATGGACAAGGATTTTGATTGGACGGGGAAAGTGGAGGATATTAGCGGTTTTTACCTTTTTATGCGTACTGATGATGGTAAACGAATTACCATTCCCGCCAACTTGGTGATTCAAAAAGGAATCGAAATCCTAAAAGATGAGGATAAAGAAATCGAAACCAGTAACAATGAATAGAAACGCCATGGCAGAACCATGGCGTACCTAAAAACAACAACCAAGCTGAGACCTTAGCAATCTCCAACCTAGTTTTTTGGAGGGGGAAATCTAGAGACTGGCTATCTCTGCCTCCTTAATGGGTCCAAGTTCGTAAGCGGCCTCCAACAACTCCTGTTTTAATGCGCTTACCTTTTCTTTTTCGCCGTTGGCCTTATAAATTTCCGCGGCTTGATGGAGTATCGCAGGCTCATGGGTAGCTCCTATCACATATTTTTCTATTACATCCATGGCTTTTTGTTCCTTACCCAAGTGAAGTAAACTGTATGCAAACCATCCGTAAGATTCAGGTGTAGGTCTATTGTTCACCTCTTCTTGTGCCAACTCAAACGCTCTTTGCCTCACATTCATACTCAATAGGAAATCAACATTGTATACATTGTACATATCTCCATAATCCCTGTTGTTTTCCATGGTTTTGTAATAATCGTCCAATGCTTGTAGCCCTAACAGGTCATCCTTTAAAAAAGCTGCGATTTCTGCTTTAAAAAGGTAATATTCCGGAGACTTGTTCTTTTCCATAATAGCGTCCAAAATTCTGAGAGCCTCTTTGCCATTTCGTTCGTAGGAATACACAATCCAAGCGATACCTTTTTTGGCATAGGCATTTTGAGGATCGATACGGAGCGCTCTGAGATAAAGGTTATAGGACTCCTCTACACGTCCTGCATGCCCGTAAAAGTCCGCTAGATTTGTGTAAGACCATAACAAGAGACTTCTGTTTTTTGATGATTCTGCCTTGGCCATGGCCTTTTCCATAAATTCAATGGCAGTGTCCAAATCACCTTTATGGTCGTTCCATTTTGCAACCCGGATCAAATACCCAAAGTCGGACATATTCTGGATACTGTCCAAATATTGATTTGCCCGATTGTAGTTACCCAACTCCATATGCAAATCAAAAAACAAGCTCTGGGTTTCTTTTAGTCCACTGCCCAAGCTTCGTGCTTTTTTTGCCAAAACAAGGGCTTCTTTAAACCTATGCTGGGAAATGTAGTTTCTGGCCAACGCCCTGAGATAGCCCGATTTTCCAATGGCTGCGATTTCCACGGCCTTTTTAAGCGTCCGTTCAGCATCTTTTAAATATTGGATATCGCCTGTTCCTTTAAAAAACCGACCATACTCACTGGCCACATTCCCTAAACTGAGAAGTTGTGTGCTATCAGATTTAATTTTGTTGTCCCACAGCTCATAATATTTTGAGGTTGTTTTTACAGGTTTTGATGCCAAAAAATGATCGTAATCCTGTTTATCTGTTTTAAAATCATTTGCTTTCTGCTGGCACGCTACCACAAAAAGTAAGGCAAATGATAGAAAAATATATTGTAGGGTTGTTTTCATCTTGTCGTTGTTTTTAAATTAAAAAAAGGGGGAGAAAGGTTCCTCCCCCATCCCTTTCATAGCAATTAATTACTCGGGTGCTCCCAAATAGGGAAATGTAGTCGAAATATCGGCCGTAAGCCCAACACCATCGGATGTTAGTCTTGGTAAATCGGCCATTCCATCATCATCCAGGTCCTGACCACTGAACCTGTCGCCTTCCATTCCCCCGAAAAATAGGATTAGGGAAACATCTATAATGTCATCATTGGGGTGTCTTCCGGTAAGGGCCACTTCATCACCATCCGGAACCAATATGTTACCATCATTATCGAGGTCGGTACCTGGATTAAAGTATGTAGTGGGCAAATCTGGGGCAACTTCCAAAACATCTGCTGCCAAAACGGTGGTCAAGGTAGCCGCATCCAATCCTAAAATGTTGTTTTCGTAATTCACATCTGCAGGATCCAATCCCAGTTTTAGGGCATAAACATCATGGTATTGTTCCAATCTAGCTTGGAATCCCATTTGAAAAGCTGCACTCATCTCCGATGGAATTGTAGTGTTGTGTGCGTCTTTCACACTAGCTTCTCCTTCCATATCGTAGCTCAGGGTGGTATTGATTCCTGGTCGTCCAAGATGATCTACCTGTGCAAATGTTCCCGTAAAGTCAATCCCCATCATATCGTCGTCCATCATCATTTCATCATCCATCATTATGTCGTCGTCCATGTAGGTCCCGTTATCGTCACTACTACAGCCTACTACTAGGCCAAAACTGAGCACAAGTGCTGTTATATATATCGATTGTCTTAGTTTCATAATATTACTTTTAAGTTTCTTATTGTTTTCTGTTCGTTGTTACCCATGTCTTGTAAACCGATAGTCCGAGGGCATTGGTTGCCGAAGGGGTGCCCAACATGCTGTTTGGAATTTCCACTACAATGGAAAGGGTGTTGGCACCATCAAAAGTGTCCGCAGCCTCCTCAGGGGGTAAGAACCCTCCTGGTGCAGAATCCAACTCAGGGGAAATCACAGCATTGAACTGGAAAAAGTCGAAAAAGAACGGGTCTTGTCGTGGTCCAGCAAATAGGGATACGCCATCCGATGTTGTTTCTACAATGGCGGTAGCGCCGGAAATTTCCACATCACCCAAAGCAGCATCTGTATATACTTCGCTACTTAGGCCTGTTTGCGAAGGGGTAATCGGTCCAAAGAAGTACATTCTACCATCTCTCGCAATAGCTTGAATTACTTGATCTTCTACCAAATCACCATCCAAATCAATATTGATTTCGGTAAGTACATCCTCGTCAAACGTTCCATAAGCCAATTCTGGCAAAACATCGGACTGTAGATCTACCACAAAAACGGTATTGTCAGAACCTTCAGTGGGTTCAAAGGCATAAAAATCAGCAATGTCCGCAGTGGTTCCAGCTGAAGAAGGTGCATCTATATGGTCGGCAGATACCAAAACGGTAGCCGCAGTTACCAAGGCACCTAGGCCCAATAGATATTTAGTTGTTTTTTTCATGTTACTTGTTTTTTAAGTTTCGTTCAACCCTACCTACGGAACCTTTTGGGGGGCGGTTTGGTTTTTAAATGTTAAAATTGTCTTAACGATATTTTGTTGGGGTGATTCACTTGACGTAAACAAAGTCAGAGAAATTGTTTTACTTTGGCATCTAATACATTTAAATGAACCCTTCTGCCTCCGGATGGATCAACAAGTTTGGTCACCTTGTAGTTCAAGAGTCTTCAAACTTTGAGGACTTCAATAGCTTGTATAGGCAACTCAAAGCAAATGGCTTTATTTATGGTGTACATTTAGACATCCCTTCTTTTTTTGAGGTGGAGCACACTTTGAGCGAAGATGAGATTGCCAAGATCAACTTGCTTACTGCTTTATATTTCACCTACACCTTTGAAGTTGGCAAAACTGATTTTGATACATTTGTTGATAAGGTATTTGAGTATTACCAATCTCTGGATGTTAGCCGCATTTCTTTTTTGAATAAAATTTTGACAGGCTCCAAAACCGAATCCCAACTAGAAAAATTGATCGACTCCAGAATCTATTTGAGCGACAATACTTTTAGCAGGGCGCTTGGAAACAGTCTGACAAATTCACTCCTTTATGTAGATGTCCTCATCTTTATAATTTACCTGAGAGATAAAAAAAACATGATGGAACATGCCCAACTTTTGGAGTATGTAACCATTAATATCGTATACCACGCACTCAACTCTAAAGAGACCCATGAGTCCGATGCAAAACTCATCCAACTATTGGGTTCTTCGTTAACCTATATTGATCTGGACGAAGCTAAATTCGAAGGCAATTATTCCGATTTACTGACCCAAAAATTCACTGAAAACGAAAAGGATTATTTTCTGGATATGGCCTGCTTGACCATATGGGAAGACAAGACTTTGGACTACACCGAAACGGACTATATTTTTGGTTTGGGAAAGGACCTTGGGATGTCCAAAAAAGAGATAGAATCCGAGCTGATTTTTGTTCAAGAATTCTTCGAAAAAAACAAGGATAAAATTGCCTACTTGAGCAACAAAAATTTGGCTGTTCAATTCTATGACGGAATGTCCAAAAATGTAAGCAAGCTAATTCTCAGGAACAGCAAAAGATTAAAAAAAGAGCTTACCGAAAGTAGGGAGTTGGTCACACTTTTATCCAAGTCAACGGTTAAGGATTTAAGTGCTGAAGAAAAGAAAAAAGTTCAAAATCAGTTGTTGGATATTTTTAAAAGTATTCCTTCTTTGGCCATTTTTATGTTGCCCGGTGGCGCCATACTTTTGCCTATTTTTATTAAATTGATTCCTAAATTGCTCCCTTCGGCTTTCGATGATAATCGAGTCGATAAAAATGTATGATTTTAGACCAAAAGGTCTATTATAAGAAAAATTTATAGTGAATTTTTTAAATATATAAAAATTTAATATTCAGGGTTTTAAATATATTTATTCCAACCATAACTTAAAGTCTCTTACACGTTCCCTACTTACTATCACATCGTGCTCACCAAAACGGTTTAGTTTGATTTGAAGCCTTGAATTCGTGTATGAAATGATGTCTCCTATGTGATTAATGTTCACGTAGAACTTTCGGCTTACCCTAAAAAATGTCTGCGGTTCCAACTCCTCTTCCAACTGTTCCAAAGTGGTGTCCAACAAATAATTTCTACCATCGGAAGTTGCAGCATAGGTGCCTTTGTTCTCACTGTAAAAACATTCCACCTCGTCCGCATTTATAATTTTTAAATGTTGCCCTACCCTAGCGGTAAATCGTTTCTTGTAATCCCTTTCCAAAGGGTTTACCAAAAGCTGTTTTATGTCGTTGAAATCGATGGGGATTTTTCGGTTTTCGGGCTTGAAATTTTGATACTTTTTTACGGCACTTTCGAGCTCTTCTTCATCAATGGGTTTCAGTAAATAATCGATACTATTCAACTTGAATGCTTGGAGTGCATATTCGTCATAAGCGGTAGTGAAAATGATGGCGCTTTTTACCTCTACCACATCAAAAATTTCAAAGGAAAGTCCGTCCGATAATTGGATGTCCAAAAAGATTAAATCGGGATGGGAATTATCTTGGAACCAAGCTATGGATTCTTCAACGGAATGTAACATGGTGGACACCTCGATTTTCAATTCTGAAAGCAATCGCGACAATCGTCTTGCTGCTGGTTTTTCGTCTTCAATGATCAGGACATTCATGTATGTAAGGTTTGTGTTTTGATTTTAATCCTTAAAGGTAAAAAGGCAACTTATATGATTGGGAAACTATTTGTACTTATCGATTTTATCTCTGTCCTCATCCATGTATTTTTGTATTTGGCGTTCCTCCCACGTTTTGAAGAAAGTAAATCTATGCCTAAGAATAAATACGGTATGCAAGGCCAAAATCAATGCCCATAGTAAAACATTACTGTAGATCCAATCGTAGAAATGGGATTCTTTCGGAAATGCTTCAGGTAACAAAGAGTTCAATACACCGGTTTTTAAAAATAATAGAATACCGTTTACGATTACGAAAATCGTAATATGACTGTAATACCCTTTGAGTTCTTTAACTCGCTTTTCAGCATTTTCCCTAGCTATTTCTTTATCCGTTCTCATCTTATTTAAACTTGTTCATTTCTTCTTTGTCCTCGTCGATATACTTTTGGATTTGACGTTCTTCCCAATCTTTACCCAATAGCGGATTGAAACCGAAAGTCTTCGATGCATGAAATAATAGGCCAATCCCCCATGCAATTAAAGTGATAAAATGCTCCCACCGCCAAAAACTGTCTGAGTTTAAATAGATGTTGATCAAAATAAAGGTGTTTATCACCACATAAATGGCCAAATGGATATAAAAGCCCTTGAGTTCATCCACTCTTTTTTTGGCCCTATTGTATTTTTCCTTGTTATAGTTTTCCATGATCATTTCCATTTGTTGTTTTTTTCATCATCGCGCATAAACTCCTCTATCTTGCGTTTCTCCCAGTTTTTGCCAAAAAATGGGTTCAGGTCGAATGTTTTAATGGCATGGAATACAATACCGATACCCCAGCCAAATGCGGCCCATAAAAACCAGGCATAGGCAAAATGGTTGGTAAAATAGTTGATAAAGGCCAATCCTGAAATTACCAATACATAGGAAGTTAGATTGCCATAAAACTTTTTGAGTTCTTCCACGCGCTCCCTGGCCCGCATATATTTATTCTCTTTATCTGAAGATTCCATTGTGCTGTTGTTTGGTGTGATGTTATAGCTAAAAGTACTCATTATTAAAATTCTTTGTCGTTCATAAATTCCTGAATCTTACGCTCTTCCCACTCTTTTCCAAAAAAGGGATTATGTCCGTAAGCTGTCATCCAATGCCCCACTAGTCCAAGGCCCCATCCTACCGCTGGGAAAATGGCCCAAGGGAAATCGGTGGTCTTAAAGTTTAGGTAAACCAGCAATGGAATTATAAGACAATAGGCAGTTAGATTGGAGTAAAAAGACTTAATATGCTCTACTCTTTCTTTTGCCCTTGCGTAACGATGTTCGTTTGAATTTTCCATGATTGTTCGGTTTTTAATTATTGATTACAGATCAAATATCTCCATACTCAATTGCAAAATGAAAAACGAATTCCCGAACTGTAATTTTAGCAGGATGAATTGTAACCGGGTTTAGGGTTAATGGTTTAGGGTTATGAGATAGGATGGGTGAAGGGTTGAACTTACATCTAATTGCCCTTACTTGATGTCTGAATTTTAAGCTCTAAAAATCATCCTTGTCCATGAGTTCCCTAATCTTACGCTCTTCCCAACGCTTGCCCCATAATGGATTATATCCAAAAGCGGCCAATCCATGGGCGGTAAGCCCAAACCCCCAGCCCAGTGTTGGGAAGAAAGCCCATAAAAAGTCTGTGGTGCGGAAATTGAGCCACCATAAAAAAGGTATCACAATACAATAGGCCATAAGGTTACCATAGAAATCCTTTATGTTCTTAACCCGTTCCTTGGCATTCGCATAACGCTTCTCCTCGATATAGCTTTCCTGTGTCTCCATAACCGTATACTTTTGGGTAAGCATAGGGATAAAAACACTGAAATCCTTTTCAGTTTTTTCGATGACCATCTCGCGGTCGGTTAAAATACTATAGCGCTGTTTTATATTTTGAAGTCCAACCCCACTGCTTTTTTTCACCACTTGCTTTTCCTGAAGATTATTGCTTACCACTAGCATGCCCGGCTTTTCAAAGACCTTAATGTGCAAAGGTCTGGTGGAAGTGACGACATTATGTTTTACTGCATTCTCGAGCAATAGTTGTAACGACAGGGGCACTATTTTGGCCTCGGGCTGAGAGCAACTGTCTGGAATATCGAAAATAATACTGTCCTCAAAACGCATTTTGAGCAGTCTAACATAGGTTCGAGCAAATTTCAACTCCTCATCCACCGTAACCAGGTCTTTATTTTTCTGTTCAAGTACGTAGCGATACACTTTGGATAAGGATGTGGTAAAATTTTGGGCTTGATGGGGGTCCTCATCTATTAAACTGGTCAATACATTGAGGCTATTGAACAAAAAATGAGGGTCCAATTGGTTTTTTAAGGCATCGAACCTGGCAGATGCAGACCCTGCAATTATTTTTTGTTCCTTGACCTGCTTTTCCTTGTAAAACTTGTAGTAGTAAGCGGCATAAAACAAAAGGGCCACTATCATGGCAATAAAAAAGGAGGAGTAATAATCCCGGGGGGTCTCATCCGAAATAAAAGTACTGAGGCTAACTTTGTAGACCAATACCTTTAATACAAAACGGGCCAAAAAGATACCGATAATGGAGGCCAAAATATTGCCAATGATTCCATAACCGATGTATTTGCGGGTGAACAGCTCTTTGTCATATTTCCGCATAAGAACAATAAAAGAAGCTGCATTACATAGATAGATTATAGTGGAGAACAGTATGGTTTCCCAAAAATCCGTGGACAGTTCCTGAAAGGTAAATTCCCACCCATTGACAAAGTAGATGATAAGGGACACTATAAAAATTGCGACCCCTATTACCAATGCCCGAAAAACTTCTCTTATTAGGAGTTTCATCTTTTTTTATTTACCGCAGCTTTCCAAAATCTCTTTCGCCCTTTCCTTTCCTTGTGTTGGATAAAACGGTGTTTCGGATTTAAAGGTAGCAAAAAGTTCCAACGCCCTTTTTACATCTTTGCAATATGGAGTGATATCCTTACCAAAGTAACGGGCCGACCCCATGTCCCATTCAGCCTTGGACAGGACCACCCTGGGATTGTTCGGAGCTATCTCCAATGCTTTTTGGTACAATTGTGCATTCTTTGGAGAAAGCGACATACCATAAGTTGCGCCATCAAAAGCGATCCATGCGGTGTTTATCAATGCTTCTTGAATTAAGATTTCAGGATTGTTGGGTGAAATGGCCTTGGCTACATCCAAAAACTCCTTGGCCTTTTCCAATTGCTTGCTCAGTTTATCCACGTCCTTTTCCCCAAAGGAGATTAGCGTGTTTATCTGTGAAACATAGTAATAGGGCAACCATTTATCGGGCTCTGCGGTAGCTATACGCTCAAACATATTGGAAGCTTCCATCATTTTTTGGTTTTGCCATAGTTCAAAAGCCTTTTCCATTCCATTGGAATAACGATCCTGAGCATTGACAAATGTGGTTCCCAAGAGTATAAACGTTAAAATCAGTTTTTTCATGACTGTTGTTTTATGATTGTTGATGACACAAAGATGATTTGATGACAGTCATTTATAAAAGAAGGATTACCGAACTGTAAATATTTGGTACTGGATTGTAGTTTATTAAGAGAAAGCAAAAAAAAATCAAATGGTCGAAATCTTACTATTACAACAATGGAAGGGCAAATTATGGCCCTGTAGGAAAATAATCATGATTTACATACTTTCTGTAAATAACAAATGTTTTAAGTTACTCATTTACAGATTTTTATTATATTTATATAACTGTTCTCGTAAAGAATACCATCCGTACGACACAGCCTTCATCAATATAAATTAGAACTCTACCTGCAACTGGAATCTGTGTTTTCAGGATTGAACAAAGCAAGTTGTATCCCAAATTGTCCTACCATTAATTTAAGTCAACCATTGTAATTGTTAATCAAGTAACCTATTGCCATGGTTCTAAGTAAACAACCTTAAGATATATCCCGGTCGGTCGCTGATTGAGATTTACATTATAAACAAATAACCAAAATCCTAAAACAATGAAAAAAATCTTTCTCTTTAGCATTATGGCAGTACTTGCATTAAGTGCGTGCCAACAAGGTCATGTAAGGCATACACAAGACTCGCCTGAAATCGATACGGTTAAAGAATTGATATCGAACTACAACAGTAAAACATTCGATACAAGTATGTATGCTGATACTTCTAAAACATTTTACAATACCAGTAAAAATCCTATGTCCGCTAGCGAAGCCATGGACTATCATAGGCAAACGGATGCAAATTATGCGTCCAGAGGATTTCAGGGCGAGAACCAAGAATATGAAATGGTAGTTACCGATGATGGGGAAACCTGGGTGAATTGTTGGCTTGATTGGAAAGGAACCATGGCCGCCAACAATAAAGAAATAGATATTCCAATACATCTCACCTACCAATTTGTGGATGGTAAAATTGTAAGGGAATATGGTTATTGGGACCCATCGGAAATTGTAATGGAGCTCCAGAAAATTGAGGCGGAAGCTAAAATGGCCGAAGAAGCAACAGAACCAATGGAATGAGTTTTTCACACAAAACCTTCAACTACTGAAAAAAGGCCCAATCCAGGCCTTTTTTTATTTAAGGTATTTTACCGGATAAAGCCTGAATGCAAATGGAATCATATTTACTATCTTTAAATTTTTTTCCTGCCTAAGGACAAACGTTTATATCAACATGTACATTCCACCTCATTACAACAATCAAAATCTTGATGAAATAAAGGATTTTATACGGCAAAACAGTTTTGGGATTTTAATCAACATTGTGGAGAATAAACCCTGGGGCACACATATTCCGTTAGAACTCGAAAAAAATGATGAAGGGAATGATATTTTTTTGGTAGGCCATATTGCCAAGGCCAATCCACAGTGGAAGTATTTTAAGGATAATACCGAGGTCCTTTGCATTTTTAATGGCCCACATAGCTATGTATCATCATCTTGGTACAAAGAGGAGGAAGTTCCCACTTGGAATTACATTGCTGTTCATGTGTACGGGACTTTAAAAGTGTTGACAGAGCAAGAAACCATGGCATCCATGCACAGGCTGGTAGACAAGTACGAGAAAAATTCCAAAGATCCCATATCTCTCAGCAATATGTCTCCAAAGACTTTGCGCCAGGTAAAGGGTGTGGTCGGATTTCAGGTTCAGATATCAGATATACAGGCTACCTACAAGCTTTCCCAGACCCGAGTAGATGACCATCAAAAAATAATATCGGAACTCGAAGAACGTTCCGACTCAGGGAGTCGAGGTATTGCCGAACATATGAAAAGTACCAAATCCTGATTGCCTATTCAATATCCTGAAATATTGCATCTGCCCAATTGGAGTACCTAGGATTTTCAACATGCATTATCCAAATTTCGTCCTGATATTTTCCCTTCATTTGGGATTTGTAAGCAGCATAGGCTGCCTCGTTCTCTTCGTACTTGGCCAAGTAGACATAGTTTAAACCATTATCCGGATTTTTGAAATATTGCGCCTGTAATCCCTTGCTCTTTAATTCTTTCATAAAGCTCTTAAGATAGGTCTCATTTTTAAAAACATTGGCCACAATGTAATGTCCTTGCCCAACACCTTCCAGATTGATGTATTTCTCAATGGGTTTAAATGCTCCACCATGAAATTTACCCTCTTTTTTCTTTTCAGCTTTTTTGGAAACGGCTTGGGTGCTTTCTGCCAAGGCAGTAGCTGTGGAAGCCTCAATTGAATTATAAAGGGAATCTAAATCCTTACTATCCGCCATATACAATTTTTGGGCTTTCCTTTCGATATCTGGAATCTGCTCTCCATTATGCCTTTTAACCAGTCTCATTACCATCTCGAAGCGTTTTTCCATATCCTGTTCTCTACTTTGCTTCATGGAATCCACTTTATATAGCAAGTCATCAATCACGGCATAACTATCTTCTTGCTGCTCTTGAAGCTGGGCTATCCGCTTCTCCCAATAAGCCCTCTCCTCCTTATTATAGGGGCGCAACGTGGTTTCCACATCCAGTTTACTGTTTTGCTTGGTTTTCTCTGTTGTATCACCTGCCTGAGCTACAGCCGTATTTTCAATCTTCTTTTTCTCCTCGTCTTCATTGGAGACAAAAGTGTTTTTGGAAAGGTTGGGTACAAAGGAGTAAGCAATGGAAATTTCGTGTGTCACCCCAAGATTGGCAATACTATTGCTCAAGCTTTTTTCAAAATTATACCCAAAAGACAGTCTTTGATTTAAATTGAAACCCGTTCCGGCAGATGCTCCGTAGAACTGGTCGTAACCACCTTGTATCCATCCTAATTTTGGAAGGTCCAAAATAACTCCACCACCAAACACCGGGTCCTCACTTCCTTCAAACCGAGCGCGGGCCAAGGGCATTAATCTACTATCCTCAAAAACTCCCCTTCCGTTTTCGAACTCATAAACGTACTGTATGTGGCCAGAAAAGGTTTTTTGGTTCAGGTTGGTCAAGGATTTTCCTGATTTTAAATTGTAGTCCACTAAATTTTGGGCGAACACACCAAAATCAAACTTACCCAAAGTAAGGTTAAGTCCAGGCTGAAAGGAAATAATCGAACTTTCATTGGCTTCATTCAACAATGGATCTTCCTCTAATGCAACTGCCCTACTGGGATCGTAACTGCTTACATAATAGGGAATGTTGACACCAAATGTTAGGCTGCTCTCCTCCCCCAATTGAATACCGTGGGAGTAATTGGCCATAACACCCAAATTCGAAATAACCCCTTCACTTTGGTTATAAAGACTAAAGCCAAGGCCTATTCTATCGTTCAACCTACCACTGTAGCTCAAAAAATAGTTCTGGCGGTTGTTCTCGAAATCAGCACTTTGACTTCGATGAAAAAAGTTAACATAAGATTTGTCCTCCCTTATTGATGAAAATGTGGGGTTGATCAAAAATCGATTGAACTTCAACAAGTTTTGAAACGGAACATCGTAGCTTACATAGGGGTTGTTTTCTTCTTGGGCCTGTATTGGGAGACCGAGAAAAAGAACAATCAGCAACGCTAAAATGTATCGTTCACTTAGGGACGGAAATGTAGTTTGGGGAAACAGGGGTAGTTTTATCTCCATAGCCGATTGGGATTAGTAGGTTAAGATTCCTGATTGGGACAGGTTGATATGTTTTTAATGTTGTCATTTGCAAGATTTGGGACCTTGTAAGAATTTTATGACTATTTACAAGTAAAGCTACACATTTTATCGCCCAAGCGGTAATTTTTTCGTTGAACGGTTCCACCAATTGATGGATAAGTGGTCCGAATTGATGAAAAATGAATTTCTGTTCACTGTTTTCCTGAAATTCAATTTATTTTTGACCAATAATCTCCGATATTCCTAAAAAATGGATTCAGCTTTTGTAATTGTCCCCTATTCAGAGGCTTATAAAGATGATTTCAGGAAACTCAATGAGGAATGGATCCGCAAATTCTTTAAAATTGAGGAAATGGACCGTATTACTCTCCACCATCCAAAGGAGTCTATTCTGGACAAAGGGGATATATTGCTGTAGCCCTATTGCATAATGAAGCTGTTGGAGTTTGTGCCTTGGTTCCATGTAAAAATAAGGGTTTTGATTTTGAGCTTTCTAAAATGGGTGTGTCTCCAAAAGCCCAGGGCAAAGGCATAGGTAAGTTGTTGGCACAACATATTATTGATCAAGCAAAGCAGTTGGGTGCAAAAAAAATCTTTTTGGAAAGTAATCGAAAGTTGTCTCCTGCCATATCTTTATATAAAAAACTGGGATTTAAGGAGATACCCAACATTTCCTCGCCCTATGCTCGCAGCGATATCCAAATGGAGTTGACTTTTGCTACCCTCTAGCGTTCATTTATACATAATATTATACCAATCCTACGGTTTTTATAGACTTCAGTAAGCATTCTATTTTATATATGCCTAAAAATGAGTATCTTATAAAGTGAATCTTTAAACTTCATCGCCATGGGTCTAATTAAAAATCTCAATAAATGGGCCAATGCCCATACCTATCTTATTCTGGACATAATTCGAGTAATATTAGGTGTTGTTCTTTTTGTAAAAGGAATTGAGTTCATGACCAACTTTGAAGAGATGGAAAGATTGGCAAATCCATTCCAAAATGTACCGGGTGGGATGATCATTCTTCATTATTTAGTGCCAGCCCATTTTGTCGGAGGCATACTAATTGTTGTTGGACTACTTACCAGATGGGCCGCTATCGCACAAATACCTATACTTTTTGGAGCTATACTTACCAATTTTTTGGGAGAAATGAATACCAACAACCTTATTTTGGCCATCATTGTTTTACTGGCCACATTATTCTTTATTGTTTATGGTTCTGGGAAACATTCCGTAGATTATTACCTCAGAATGCAACAATAGGCTATAAGTTGTCCAGTTGATTACTTTTGTTATCCGTACTTATTGTCCAAAAGAAGCCCACAAAAAAGAAACTGTCTGCCGGAGGCGTAATTGCTCTTCTGTTATACACACCGTTTACATCTGGCACATTGGTATATTGGTAATTACTGATATTGTTTATGCCCAACAAATTGCTTGCGGAGAAATACAAAATCTTTTGCTGGTCAATTAAATAGGCCCAGTTAAAGCTAAGGTTGTTGTAAGGTTTTGTTTTTCCCTTCATAAAACCAGATGTATTTGGGTCGTGATATGGCCTACCCGAGCCATAAGCATAAGAAATACCTACCTGAGATCTTAGCTTGTCCACCCAATATTTGGTAACCAAGGAAACATTATGTTTTGGTGCAAAATTAGGTGTTGCCCTTTCAGGAAAGTTTCGGTAATCCCGTTCAGTATCCAAAAAGGAGTAAGAAAGCCAATAATCCAGATTATCTATGCTTTTGCTATCTCTCCAAAAAACATCGATGCCTCTGGCATAGCCTCCTCCAGAGTTTGCATAAACTGAATTGAACTGTGGCATGTCCGTGTCAAACTTGATCAAACGATCATAGTCCTTATAATAAAGTTCTGTTCTAAAAGTTTTTCCGTTATTGATGTATTGATAATTAAGAATGTAGTGAGAAGCTTTTTCCATCTCCAAATCTTGAGCAAACTTAACCACATCGGAGAGCGGTCTTTGGTAAAAAGACCCATAGGCTAAAGAAAATTGTCCGTTCTCCCATGGTTTATAAGCCAAAGAGACTCGTGGCGAAACTTCAAAAGCATCCAACAAACTGCTATGCGTGGCCCGAACACCCAGTTTCATTGCGAATTTATTGCTTAAAAAGATATCGGATTCTGCAAAGGTGGCCCACAGACCATCGGTATAACCATTATTGAATGCATCCACATCCACATCAGTATAGGTTTCATCAAAATGCGTGTTGAAATACTCCACTCCAAAACTCAAATCATATCGATTATTGAAATTTTTACGCACCTTTATCTTCATGTGCATTGATGTCTCCTTACTATCGACCTTGTCCTCCTCTATGCCAATATCATTGGTATCCCATGCAATGGATGCACCGGAGGTCAAGCTCCAATCGTTGGCAAAAAAGTATTTATAGGACGAATTAAAGTATAGGTTATTGTTCTTGAGTCGGAAACGCACGTAATCATCAAAATTGATGTCCTCCTGTTCAATATCCAAGTTGGTATGGTTGAATCCAGTGTACAATTTGAACATGCTCTGTTCCCCTTTGCTCCTAAAAACCGCTTCACCAGAGATGGATTCAAACGGACTTTTCCACCGTACTCCTTGAGTGGAGGGAATAAGTGCCTCATAGGGTGCAAGATTCAAATAATTAGTATTGATGCTCAGCGATTGGTCGCCCCAAATTTCTGTATGCCCAACACCGCCGCCAACACTCATTATGGAAATATCCGTTTTTTCTTGAGGGGGTACATCCGTGGTGTTCAGCAAAAGTACACTGGACAGGGCCTGACCATATTCCGCCGAATAGCCCCCAGTACTAAAGGAAATCCCCTTGAAAAGAAAAGGCGAAAATCTACCGCGGGTGGGTGTATTGTTCGGCGTGGCATTAAAAGGTTGAAAAACACGTAGCCCATCTATAAAAACTTGGGTCTCCCCTGCAGTACCTCCTCTAACGAACAAACGGCCATCCTCATTTACAGTGGTAGTACCTGGCAAGGTCTGCAATGCAGCTACAAAATCGCCTGCAGCTCCAGCTGTGGTTACAATATCCAATGGTTTCAGTACAGACACCTTGGAATTGTCACCGGCCTCGAACGTCCCCGCCGTTAAGGTAACGCCCGAAAGCGAATTCACGGACTCGATCAGTTTAATGTGCAAATCCTTGAAATAGGAAACGTCTCCAGCGTTATAATGGGTCTCAAATGACAACATGGAGACAACGAGTGTCTGCAACCCTTCCTCTGTGGTCTCAAAACTAAAATTTCCATTGGCATCGGAAGAAGCACCATCGTAGGTACCTTCCAGATAAATGTTGGCGCCTTCGATTGGTTGGCTTTTGGCATCGGTCACTTTTCCTGTTATGGTCTGTTGAGCAAAAACAGCTCCCGTGCACAATAATAAAGTTATTAGATTGATGAAGGTTTTCATGACTGTTCGTTTTGATTGATGCCACAAATTTCCTCTTCAGTACCAAGCCAAGCCAAAACGAAATACCCAATTGTGGTTTTTTATACCTGAATTGAGTGGCAATTTTCATTTTGCAGTTCACTCCAAAAAATCAACATTTCAGTAGGTTGGAATTTTTTAAGATGGACTTCTTACTGAATTTTGGAGCATACAAAACATCAAAAACAAGCATTATGAAAACTGTAACACTAGCATTAAGTTTCTTCTTTGTAAGTATTATTGCCATGGCCCAAGAAGAAACGGGAGTGGACATTACCGTGACCATCGATAATGTAACCAGTAATGAAGGAAAGGTTTTGGCCGGACTTCATACGCAAGAAACTTTTATGGCCGGACCTGGTATGCAAAACGAACAAAGTAACGTGGAAAATGGAAAAGTGGTTATAACCTTTAAAAATGTGACACCAGGAACCTACGCCATAATGGCCATGCACGATGTAAATGACAACAATCGAATGGATTATCAATCCAACGGCATGCCCAAGGAAAGTTTTGGAATGTCTGGCAACGACATGACGATGGGACCTCCAACCTTCGACAGTGCCAAATTCGAGGTAGGAACCGAAAACCTTGAATTAACTATCAGATTTTAGCTCTTGGTTAAAGAATCATCCCTCAAAGCTCGCTTAAAGCGGGCTTTTTATTTGATGGGACCAATCATTTTAGGATTCTGTTTTTTCTATAGATTACCCTGATAGTTTTTCATACTTTTATGTTCTAAACTTATAATTGAATGACGATTACCCAGTTACAATATGTATTGGCCGTCGCAGAGCATAAGAACTTCACATTAGCGGCCGAAAAGAGTTTTGTTACCCAACCAACATTGAGCATGCAAGTGCAGAAATTGGAAGATGAACTTGATGTGCTCATTTTTGATAGGAGCAAAAAACCTATTACCATAACAGAAGTGGGGAAAAAAATCGTAGATCAGGCAAAGAACATAGTAGCCGAGGCAGAACGAATCAAAGATATTGTTGACCAAGACAAAGGCTATGTCGGAGGAGATTATACACTTGGGATAATACCCACGGTAATGCCTACATTGCTCCCCATGTTCCTAAATACTTTTATTAAAAAGTACCCAAAAGTAAACCTGATAATAAAGGAGCAATCCACCCAAACAATGATCAAAAATATTTTAGATGGTCATTTGGATGCAGGAATAGCAGCTACACCCCTGGAAATTGAGTTTATTAAAGAAAGGCCGTTGTACTATGAGCCTTTTGTGGGCTATGTCCCTAAAAACCACAGATTGGCCTCCGAAGTTGAATTGACTACAGATCATTTGGATGTGAACGATATTCTTTTGTTGCAAGATGGACATTGTTTTAGAGAAGGGGTAATCAACCTATGTAAGGCTTCCAAAAGTAGACTCGGAGAGCAATTTAAAATAGAAAGTGGAAGTTTTGAGACCTTGGTGAGCTTAGCTGATGAGGGCATGGGCATGACATTGCTCCCATATTTGAACACTCTTCATTTGGAGGTGGATAAAAGAGAAAACCTTAAGACCTTTAAAAACCCGGCCCCAGCTAGGGAAATAAGTTTGATTTATCACAAAAGTGAGCTTAAAATACAGATTACCAATGCCCTAAGGGAGGTTATATCAAATATTGTTCGTGGGGCAATCGCTTTTCAAGATGTAAAAATAATAAGCCCACTTTCCAAAAATTAAAAGAGCCGCTTTTCAGCGGCTCTTGTTAGTGTTTATGCTTTTAATAATAACAATGTTGGTTGTAACTCTGGTTTGTCCACAATAAAAAATTGCAACCAGATTCTAAGTTCTTCCACTTCACTTGGCAATAATCTCGAAATAGCTTTTCGAAGTTCCCTAGCGAAGAGTTTAACATCAAAACTCACCTTTTGTAGGATTGTTTTGGTGTAATCTAACATAGCTCTAGGCATATTATTTTAATTAAATTGGGTAATAGGTTGTCCTCTAAATTACTAAAAAAGCCATTTATAATGCTCAATTTCCAGTTAAAAATTGAATAACTTGCTGTTAAAATCGATGAACTGCACAAATGCATAGATTAACAAGAAAATTATTTAAGCTATTGATTATCAAAGCTTTTATATCCGTTTTTTTGCTTACAGGGTGTAATCCCACAAAAAAAACACTGAATTCCAGTTTAAAAAACAATTTACTGGAAAGTTCCTTTCATGGTCTTGTTATTATCGATGCTGATACCAGAAAAGAAATCTATGGCCACAATGGCAATAAATATTTTACCCCAGCCAGTAACACCAAGATTGTAACCTTCTTTACAAGTTTAAAATTACTTCCCAAAAACATACCTACATTAAAATATGCAGTAGCCAACGACACCTTGTTCATTCAAGGTACTGGTGATCCATCTTGGTTTCATCCCTATTTTAAGGATAGTACGGCAATACAATGGTTAAAAAATCAAAATACCATTGCACTTTACACCAACAATCACAACGAGTCCCGATATGGACCGGGTTGGGCATGGGAAGATTACGACGCTTATTTTTCGGCCGAAAAGTCCACGCTACCACTTTATGGTAATGTAGCTACTATTTCCAACAACGAAGGCTTGAAGGTTTCCCCAGAACATTTTAAAAATCAAACGACCGTAAAGGATACCACTATAAAACGAGAGGAATTCCACAATAAATTTTACATTGCTCCAACAGAACAGGATACTTTGGAAGTTCCCTATGTGACCAGTGATAGCTTAACTCGGAAACTATTGGCATCTGCCATTGGTAAGAAAGTTGTTTTGACGCAACATTTTCCCGAGCATGGAGAACATACAGTATACGGAATAGAAACAGACTCCATCTTTAAGCGAATGCTTTTTACAAGCGATAATTTTTTGGCAGAGCAATTACTGCTAACGGCTTCTGGCATAATTTCCGATACTTTGAGCACCAAAAAAGCCATAGATTTTATGTTGGAAAATCATTTAGATGATTTGGAACAACCACCACGCTGGGTAGATGGTTCAGGACTGTCACGATATAATCTGTTTACGCCAAAATCCTTCGTCCAAATTCTTCAAAAACTGTACAGGGAAATTCCAGAAGAGCGCCTGTTCTCCATTTTTCCGATGTGGGGTCCCGATAGCACTGTAGACCAATGGGAAGATCCAACTACAGAGCGTTTCCTTTTTGCTAAATCGGGTTCCGTTGGCAATAATTATAACTTGAGCGGATACATTAAAACAAAATCGGGGAAGCTGCTTATCTTCAGCTTTATGAACAATCATTTTAGGATGCCCTCTATGGAAATCAGGGAAATCATGTACAGTACCTTAAAAAATCTACACGAAAACTACTGATCAAAAATTCCCTGAACTTGGGCATACTGTAGCAGCATAATGGTCTTGGCATCTTTGATTTCTCCAGAGGCCATCATTCCAAGAGCCTTTTTAAAATCCAGCTCCAACACCTCAATATTCTCCGTTTCGTCTTCCGCTCCACCGCCTTCGCTAATCTTCATACCATCTTCGTAGGCCCCGATAAAAAAATGAAGAATCTCGGTAACCGAACCAGGGGACATATAGGATTCAAATACCTTTTTTACTTTGTCAATTTTATAGCCGGTCTCCTCCTCTACCTCCATCTTTATGGTTTCCTCTGCATTGCCTTTTTCCAAAAGTCCAGCGCACACCTCGATCATCATTCCATCCGCATTGCCATTCACATAGGTAGGCATACGAAACTGCTTTGTCAGTACAACCTTTCTATTTTCCACATTATACAAAAGGATTGCAGCGCCGTTCCCTCGGTCATAAGCCTCTCGGATTTGTTTTTCCCAAACACCATCATCACGTAAATATTCAAAAGTGATTTTTTCAAGGGAATACCAATTGTCCGATAATAGTTCCCGTTGCATATTCCTGATTCTGTTGCTAGCCAAAATGAATAAGTTTTTTCTAAATATAAAGGTTATACCGATATTTATGCATGATGAAACCAACCAAATAAATTGACATGCGTACCCCTTTGCTTTATCTATTCATTTTCGCCCTACTGATAGGTTGTGAAAAGAACACCGAAAAAAAACTGCCCCGAATAGCCATAGCAGGACTGGGGATTGAATCCAGTACATTTTCACCAGCCCTCACCCATGAAGAAGCCTTCTATCCTAAAATAGGGGATTCCATATTTAATCGTTACCCGTTTATGAAAGTGGATTCTTCCTTGAGACAAAGGGCCGAGTGGGTTCCCACTTTAGTGGGAAAATCGTTGCCAGGGGGTACGGTCACCAGAGAAGCTTATGAATCCTTAGTGAGCAAAACCTTGACCATGTTAAAAGAAAATATGCCATACGATGGACTGTTTTTTGATATTCATGGGGCTATGAGCGTGGTTGGATTGGACGACCCCGAGGGTGATCTTATTAAAAGAATTCGTGAAGTGGTAGGGACCGATGTGTTGATATCCACTTCGATGGACTTGCACGGCAATGTTTCCAAACGATTGGCACAACAATCCGATTTGATCACTTGTTACCGAATGGCTCCGCACGAAGATGCCATCGAGTCGAAAAAGCGAGCTGTGGAAAACCTGGTTGCCCGATTGGAAAATGGAAAAGGTAAACCAACATATAAAGCTTGGGTACCAGTACCTATTCTATTACCAGGCGAAAAAACCAGCACCCGAGTGGAACCAGGAAAAAGTCTGTACGCCCAAGTGCCCGAAGTGGAACAACAAGAAGGTGTTATCGATGCCGCTATTTGGATTGGATACGCGTGGGCCGATGAACCACGAAACCATGCAGTGGTTATGGTAACTGGTGACAACAAAGAACAGGTTACCGAAGGGGCGGAAAAGCTAGCCAATAGTTTTTGGGACGTCCGCGAAGAATTTGAGTTCGTAGCCCCTACAAAACCGTACGAGGAGGCCTTGGAACTTGCTTTGGCGAGCGACAAAAAGCCTTTTATGTTGAGTGATATGGGTGACAACCCTACCGCAGGTGGTGCAGGGGATGTAACCTGGACCTTGACAGAACTCTTAAAGCGAAAAGAATTTCATGCGGCAGATGGAAAATCTTTGATCTACGCTTCCATCCCAGGACCAAAATTGGTTGAGGAAGCCATAAAAGTAGGGGTTGGCGGAGAAGTCAGTGCGCCTGTTGGGGCCGAAATCGATGACCGTTACGCTCCACCTCTGGAACTGACAGGGGAAGTGACCGCCATTGAACATGGTGATGTACATGCGGAGACCGAGGTCGTGGTAAAAGTGGACAATGCCCATGTTATTGTGACGAAAAAAAGAAAGCCCTACCATAGAAAATCCGATTTCACCAACTTGGGACTTACTCCTAGTGAAACGGACATCATCGTGGTGAAAATTGGCTATTTGGTGCCCGAACTTTACAATATGAGAGGCGACTGGATCATGGCATTGACTCCTGGAGGTGTCGACCAAAACTTAGAGCGTTTGGGACACAAAAGAATCATTAGGCCCATGTTTCCTTATGATAAGGATATGAAACGCCCAGATTTATCAGCCCGTTTGATCAAGGCTTCAGACAAGCTGGACTAAACGGTTACCGCTTGGTTCAAATATTGACGAAATGGCAACATTTCCTTGTAAACCTTAACGATTTTTTCCTTGAAATCATTGCTGAGGACATCCTTCTTGGTCAAGCCATATTCCACCGCAAAAGTTTTGTTGCGCAATAATTCAATGTGGGGATGGCCGTTGGAAAATCCTTTGGGAGATGACACCAGTTTTTCGTCTTCATAAAGGCCACCGAACATTTTCTTGAATGAGGGTTTATCCAGTATCTTCTGAAGCTCCTCTCCATTATAATCAATGGCATCGCGGATGCTACGAAGGGTTTTAGAATCGGGCCGCCAACGACCGCCTGCCAACAAACAATGCTTTAACCCAATCTCGATATAAAAATCGGCAGAATTGGGAGCTTTGTCCAATCCCGCTCCAAAATGATCTTTATAAATGGGCTTGTTCGGGTGGAACATCAAATTATTATTGATGCGATTGATGCCCTTTTTGCCCGGAGTTGGGTAATAATCATCATGGAGCTGAGCCATGGTCATATCCAAATCATCCAGCCAAGCAATGAAATCGTTACGAAGGGATTTGTACCACTTGCGATTGGCATCCATCCATTCCTTGTTATTGTTTTGTTGCAATTCTTCCAGAAAGTGGAACAGGTCGTTGAAGTTCATAGGCACAAAAGAAGTGATTTTTTCAGAAATCAGATGTCGGATATTTGGATGGTTGGATTCTTGGAGCTGGGCGCTTTTTATTCCATACGGATGCTGAGCGAAGTCGAAGCAGACCCATAGAGATTCTTCACTTCGTTCAGAATGACATTGAGCCTCGACTCTCCTGACTCCTAACTCCTAACTCCTAACTCCTAACTCCTAAAGATTAAAACCTGTTATCACCATCCAACAAGTCCCCAAGACCACCTAAGATACTGCCTTCACCTTTGTCTTTTCCGCCTCCTCTAGGTGCAGCGGCCCATACACGGCTAGCCAATCTGCTAAACGGTAAAGATTGAACATAAACGGTTCCAGGACCTCTAAGTGTAGCAAAGAAGAGTCCCTCACCTCCGAATACGGAGTTTCGGATGCCTCCAATGAATTCAATATCGTAATCTACGGTATGGGAGAAACCAACAATACAACCCGTATCTACTTTTAAAACCTCTCCGGGTGCCAATGTTTTCTTAGCCATGGTTCCTCCAGCATGTACAAAGGCCATTCCATCACCTTCCAACTTTTGCATAATAAAACCTTCACCACCGAAAAATCCACGCCCCAAGCGTTTGGAGAACTCGATTCCCACAGAAACGCCTTTCGCGGCACAAAGGAACGCATCCTTTTGACAGATGAACTTCCCTCCTTTTTCGGAAAGGTCGATAGGAACAATTTTACCTGGATAGGGCGAAGCAAAGCTTACCAGCTTTTTTCCTTGGCCAACGTTCAAGAAAGCGGTCATAAAAAGGCTCTCACCAGTGAGCAAACGCTTACCTGCAGAGAATACTTTGCCCAAAACACTGGTATCCTGGTTGGAACCGTCTCCGAAGATGGTATCCATTTTAATATCCTGATCCATCATCATAAAGGTACCTGCTTCGGCAACAACAGCTTCTTGAGGGTCCAGTTCTATTTCCACATATTGCATTTCTTCGCCGTAAATGTGGTAGTCTATTTCGTGTGCGTTCATTTAGTATTGATGTTTTTTGATTTCTATTTATATGTTGAAGGGTTTAAAGTTTTGTTACAGTTTAGGTAGAAGCAATTTGTATTTTACGTCTAACTTTAAACTCAAACCATTCACCCTTTATCCAAATCACCCCTTCACCTTCACCGTCCACTCAAAATGAAAAGTGGACACCTCTAGCCCATCTTGGTTGACTCCTACGGCTTTCATCCAGCAAGTTTGTCCCTCCCCGGTTTCCACAGTTTTTTTTATCGCATCGGCAATCAGTTCGCCATCCTCACAGGTAAAATTGATGCGTCCCGTAGCTTTTTTGGTAAAGGTGGCTTTGTTGTTGGCCACCAGCATGGACACTTTTTTGCCGCTTTTCTGTATTTCGTTCATCACCAATGCGCCCGTACTTAGCTCGGCAGCCATCCCTTGAACGGCCCAAAACATGGATTTAAATGGGTTTTGATTTACCCAACGGTGCTTTACTGAGGTAACTGCCTTTTGTTCATCAATAAATTTGAGTCGTACCCCGCACCACCATGCCGAAGGGAGTTTCATAAAAGTGAAGGTATTGATTTTACTGGGTGTAAGTGCCATATACTTTATTTATCTCTGCCTAAAAATAGGTAAAAAGAAGTTATCCAAAATTGTTAATTTTAGGTTAAATTATAGTACTTTGTTTTGCATAGTACCATCTTTTGGATATATATTTGCATCGTAAGCTAATAGGTTAACCCTTTTACAATCAAAAAACATCAATCAAAAATGGCAACTACAATTACCAAACACGAACGAAATTTATCCGCGATCATCCACGCGTCGATGTTCTCGAAGTACTTTATCCCTTTTGGGAACTTTATACTTCCATTAATCTTGTGGACTGCTAACAAAAAAGAGCATGAGTTTGTGGATTACAACGGCAAACAAGCTCTTAATTTTCAAATTAGTATGTTGCTTTACTCCATCGTGGCAGGTTTGGTCACCATTCCATTCTTTATAGGATTTTGGCCAGACTTGTTCGATTGGAACTTTTTTGGGTTCCACGGGTTGAGCGACCTAAATAATTTAAATATTCATATTGATAGCGACGATTTTAGGTTTGGAAGACTCATTTGGCCAGTAGGTATATCGGGGTTTTTGCAAGTGTCCCTTGCAATCGTGAACATAGTTTTTACCATTTTGGCCACTATACGAACCAATGAAGGAGAATATTTTAAATACCCATTCACCATAAAATTCATCAAATAATATAGGAGCTTAATCACCTCCGAAGTAATCATCATCAATCAAAGAAAAGGAGTTTAACCATTAATCAAAAAACGAAAAAAACATCATCAATCATCAATCAAAGAACCGTTTCCACTCCCCTGCCCAATTCAGGGGAATGGAGTGGAAACGCAGCCAAACAAAGTTTGGAAGAACAAAAACGAACAGTTAATTTAATAGAACCATGAAATTATGAACATAGAAAACACAAAAGCACAGATGCGAAAGGGGGTTCTAGAGTACTGCATTCTATCCATCCTAAAGGATGATGACAAGTATGCCTCAGAAATTCTGGGAGCCTTAAAGGACGCAAAGATGTTAGTAGTGGAAGGTACCATATACCCTTTGCTCACAAGGCTCAAGAATGCCGGATTACTCAACTACCGTTGGGAAGAATCCACATCGGGGCCACCGCGCAAATATTACGCACTAACAGAAACAGGGCAGTTGTTCCTAAACGAGCTAAACGGCACCTGGGATGAACTAAGAAATGCAGTCAATCTGGTAACCAACACAAAATAGAATCAAAAAATGAACAAGACAGTAAATATAAATTTAGCAAACACGCTCTTCCACATAGACGACGATGCGTATAACAAGCTGAGACGGTACCTGGAGTCCATAAGACGGTCTTTCGCAGGTACCAAGGGAAGCGACGAGATCATTGCCGATATCGAGGCAAGGATCGCCGAACTCTTTTTGGAGAAAATGGAGAACGAGCGACAGGTGATCACCCATAAAGAAGTAGATCAAGTAATCGAAGTAATGGGGCAGCCCGAGGATTATATGGTCGACGAGGATATTTTTGAGGACGAACCCAAAAAATCCTATGCTCAACCATCCAGCAGGGCCAAAAAACTCTACCGGGACATAGACCACAAATATATTGGTGGTGTCTGTGCTGGACTAGAGCATTATTTAGGCATTGATGCCCTATGGATCAGGCTCATATTTATCCTTTTGGCCGTGTTTACCAGTGGTTTTGGTCTAATCGCCTATATCCTGCTTTGGATATTGGTACCCGAAGCCGCCACAACCTCCCAAAAATTGGATATGCGGGGGGAGCCCGTCAACATCAGCAATATAGAACGCAAAGTTAAAGAGGGGTTTGATGATGTTGCAGAAAAAGTAAAAAACGTTGACTACGACAAAGTAGGCGACAAGGTCAAAAGCAGCTCCAAGACCTTTTTTGATACCATCGGGGACATTATCCTGTTCCTTTTTAAGGTATTCGGTAAATTCATAGGGATCCTATTGATCATCATCGGTGCATCTACCTTGGTTGGACTGTTCTTTGGTCTGTTCACCGTGGGCATGTTCGATGCGGTACATGTGCCCGGTATCGATTTTTATGAAATCGTGAACACCTCTGGAGCACCTGTATGGGTAGTTTCTATCTTGTTGTTCTTTGCCGTTGGCATACCTTTCTTCTTCTTACTTTATTTAGGACTGAAGATTTTGGTGAACAACCTAAAATCTATCGGAAACATAGCCAAGTTCTCCCTGTTGGGTCTTTGGTTGATCTCTGTGGGCGCTCTGATAGTGTTTGGTATTAGGCAAGCTGCTGAATTCTCCTATACGGGAAGCGTAAACGATAGAAACGAGTTGGTCATGGAGGTTCCATCCGATACTTTGGTCATTAAAATGAAGGATATGGACATGGATTACAGTCGTGACGATATACATTTTGGTAGAATGACCTTTGGGTATGATGAAAACGACAACCGAGTTCTTATCTCGGATGAGATCGACATTAAAATAAGAAAGTCAGATACAGATTCCATTAGCATCAATATAAGAAAAGATGCGAATGGAAGCTCAACACCAGCGGCCCGTGACCGTGCAAGAAACATTGAATATACTTACACAGTTGATGGCCAGGAAATAGTGTTGGACAAATACTTGACCACGGAAATATCCAATAAAGCCAGAAACCAAGAGGTAACCATAACCATATACGTGCCTGAATCCAAAACCGTATATTTTGATGAATCCACAAACAGATATATTGGCCGAGGTATTAAAAATGACCAAGGCTACTACAGAACCGGTCTAGTTGACCACTATTGGTTAATGGACGACGATGGGGAGCTAAACTGTTTGGATTGCCCTGAAGATGATGACGATGATTCCGATGGTAATGGTAAAATCATCATCAATGAGGATGGTATCGATATCGACATTAAAGATAACCAAGATTCCTTTGAAATGAAGATTAATGAGGACGGGGTAAAAGTAAAAGCCACGGAAAAAAGTAACAATTGAGTCCCCTAAATCGTCAATTGGGTAACTCTTTGTTTAAATAACACATATTAAAAAGGACATTTACACTGGATTTATTCAGTTTTGAACAATTTATTTATCAAAATCAATCAATAGTAAAACAACAATCATGACAACACTAGCAAGATTAGCAATCACCGTACTCCTATCGTTATTCGCATCCTCATGTATGATGGATATGAATTTCGGTAATGGAAAAACAGGTAATGGGGAAATCGTGGAGGAAACCCGTGATGTTACCGAAGATTTCGACATTGTTTTGGCCTCCGAAGGAATCGACGTATTTGTAACACAAGGTTCGGATTTTAAAATATCCGTGGAAGCCGATGAAAATATCATAGACCTTATTGGAACCGATATTAAGGATGGTAGACTTAAAATTCATGCCATCGAGAACATTGGAAGAGCTACCAAAAAGGTATATGTGACCCTTCCTGAGGTAACGGCATTGGAAAGTTCTAGTGGTGCCGACCTTATCGCCCAAAATGTAATCAAGGCTGAAAATTTAGAACTGGATTCCAGTAGCGGTGCCGACCTACATGTAGAAGTAGTGGCAGGTGAAGTTTCTGCCGATGCAAGCAGTGGTGCGGACATTAAAGTTTCGGGGCAAGCAGATGCACTCTTTGCGGATGCCAGCAGTGGTTCTGACATTAAGGCACAAGACCTAATGGTTAAAAGATGCCATGCGGATGCCAGCAGTGGTGCAGATATCTCCGTTAATGTTTCGGAGTCGTTGGTAGCCGATGCCAGTAGTGGTGCGGATATAAGGTACAGTGGCGATGCCAGCGTAGAAACCAAAAAATCCGTTTCAGGGAGCGTACGTAAATATTAATCCAATTCCCTTTAAATATGCAAAGGCCCACTGAATTTTCAGTGGGCTTTTGTCTTTATTATATTTCCTTGATACCCTATCTTAGCAGGACTCAACACCTAACTGATTATGCAGATAGCGCTCAAAAAATACACGCTTCAATTAGTACATACCTTTACCATTTCCAGAGAATCAAGGGATGAACAGGATACCTTGGTTGTTTGTTTGTCTTTAGATGGCAAAACCGGTTATGGAGAAGCGACGTCGAACCCTTATTATAAAATTACCATCGAAGGGATGATGGCCGAGATAGAAAACGTAAGAGAACAAATTGAAGGGTACGTTTTTGACACTCCTGAAAACTTCTATGAACATTTAGAATCACTGAATCTGCATAAATTCACCCTTTGCGCCTTGGATTTGGCTGCGAATGATCTTTATGGAAAACTAAAAGGAAAACCACTGTACGAGCTTTGGGGCACAACTACCGAAAATTATCCAATAACGAACTATACCATCGGAATAGATACTATAGATAAAATGGTGGCCAAACTCCAAGAGAAACCATGGCCATTGTACAAAATCAAATTAGGCACCTCGGATGATGTTGCCATTGTTCGAGAACTCAGAAAGCATACGGATAGTATTTTCCGAATAGATGCCAACACTGCTTGGACCGCCGAGGAAACCATCAAAAATGCACCGTTATTAAAAGAGCTTGGTGTAGAGTTTTTGGAACAACCGCTCAAAGCCGATGATTGGGATGGAATGGCGTTGGTGAAGGAACAATCCGTTCTTCCCGTTATTGCTGATGAAAGCTGTATTATTGAATCTGATGTGGTACAATGTGGTCCTTACTTTCATGGTATCAACATTAAATTGACCAAATGTGGAGGATTAACCCCAGCCAGACGCATGATCAAAAAAGGACGGGAGTTGGGACTACAACTTATGGTTGGTTGTATGACAGAGTCCACCGTGGGCATCTCTGCCATTGCACAATTGTTGCCTCAGTTGGATTATGTGGATATGGACGGAGCCATGCTTTTAAAAGGGGATATTGCGAATGGAGTCGATATTTTGGAGAACGGAAAAGTTATTTTTCCTGAGTTGCCAGGAAGCGGAATAGAATTGCTATAATGGCTTACCCGATCCAAAGCATACCCGATAGAGAGATTTTAATTGATGGTCAACCCTATTTATATTTTGGGGGAACAGCTTATTTGGGGGTGCAAAATCATGCCCCTTTTAAAGAGCTGTACTTAAAAAATGTTTCCAAGTACGGAATGCACTACGGCGCCTCCCGGAAATCTAATGTTACCATGGATATTTATGGAGAAACCGAAAGGCATTTGGCCCATTGGGTTGGCAGTGAAAGTTGTTTGACCATGTCCAGTGGTTATTTGGCCGCTCAGTTGGTGGTTCACCATCTACTGGAACAAGGACATCCTGTTATCGCTGTACCATATGCTCATACAGCACTTTTGATTAATGGGGTAAAAACTACATCAAGCTTGGATGAATTGTTTCGCTGTATATCAACGGAGCTGGACAAAAGTAGAATGCCTGTCGTTCTTTTTGACACCATTGACTTTTCTGGAGAACAGTTCCCGAACTTTCATGGACTACGCCAACTCCCTTTGGACAAGGTAATCCTGATCGGTGATGACTCTCATGGCATTGGCGTTGTTGGCACCAATGGAAATGGTTGTTATGGCATCCTTAAAGACCTACAACCTTCCAAACTATTGGTATGCTGTTCTCTAGGCAAAGCATTGGGCGTCCAAGGTGGAGCTGTTTTTGGAGATAAGGAAGATATTAAAATGTTGGAAGCCACACCATTTTATGGTGGGGCAAGCCCAACCTCGCCCGCATTCATGGCAACACTTTTAGAGGCCTCTGATTTATATACCGAACGCTTAGGACTGCTGAAAAAGAACTATCACCTATTTAAGTCACTATTAAAAAAACCATCTTTTTTTGAACATATGGATGGTCACCCATCGTTCGAGTTTCAAAGTGATAAGATGACATCAGCTTTGCAAAAAGATGGTTTTGTCTTCACTAACTTCAACTACCCGAATGATACTGGGCCTATTGTAAGCCGGATAGTGCTGAGTGCTTATCACACAAAAGATGATATCCAAAGATTGGTTAATAGTCTAGACAATCAATTGAAACTACTACATTATTAAATTCATAAAAATAACAATGAAAATATTAACAGGGTGTAATTTTTAAAGTCATATAATTTAATAATGTTAAAATTTATCCTTACCTTTTAGATATTCTAACAGTAATAAAGGTAGGGCATTATGAAAAAATCAGTTTTACTTTTCACCCTTATTTTTGTTTTCCTATTCTCGGGAGGCTTTAAGGGACACGAACCTAACAAACCAACTATAGAAGGTACATGGGAATTGGAAAGTTTTTACAATTATGACGGTCAAAATGTTATAGATACCATTAAAAAATCGGATGGCTATAGACAGGTGAAAATGTATTCCAAAGAAAAAATCATGTGGACCCGATATGTTCCAGATGAACCAAATGGAAGATTTGGTTATGGGTCTTATAAAATAACGGATACTTCATTGATTGAAGTCATAGAATACGGAGACGATGATATGATGAAGGCTCTGGATACTATGCGAAACTTTGCTTTTGAGCTTATCCTTAAAGAAGACTCCTTCAGCCAAATTACGGTCGATGCAGATGGAAACAGAACATTTTCAGAGAATTACAAGCGGATTGATTGAGTTACAATCAACAAAAAAGGCACTGATAACTCAGTGCCTTTTTTATTTGATACCATCAAGCTTTTAGGAGGCCAGCATTTCTTTACTTTCCACAGCGGCCAAATACCGCTCTGCATCTAAAGCGGCCATACATCCAGTTCCAGCCGCAGTTACAGCCTGTCTGTATATTTTATCCTGTGCATCGCCACTGGCAAAAACACCAGGTTTGTTTGTTTTGGTGGATTTTGGTTGAGTTACAATATAGCCCGTCTCATCCATATCCAACTGTCCTTTAAATATATCTGTATTCGGTTTATGACCAATAGCTATAAACAGTCCGGTTACCGGGATTTCTTCTTTCTCTCCAGTTTGATTGTTCACAACTCGAATACCCTCGACTACTTGGTCGCCCAATACCTCATCAACCTCAGTATTATACCTGATTTCAATATTGTCCATACTGTTTACACGGTGTTGCATGGCTTTTGAGGCTCTCATGTAATCTTTTCGAACCAACATGGTCACCTTAGTGCAAATATTCGCCAAGTAAGATGCTTCTTCAGCGGCGGTATCCCCTGCCCCAACAATAGCCACATCTTGACCTTTGTAGAAAAATCCGTCACAAACCGCACAGGCAGATACCCCACCTCCTCTTAAACGCTGTTCGCTTGGTATATTCAAATATTTGGCCGAAGCACCTGTTGAGATGATTACGGTTTCTGCTTCCAACTGTGTTGAATCGTCCACAGTGATTTTGTGTATTCCCCCAACTTCATCGCTGAGTTCTACAGCAGTTACCATCCCTATTCTCACTTCGGTTCCAAACCTTTCAGCTTGCTGTTGCAACTGCATCATCATGGCTGGTCCATCTATTCCTTCTGGATAACCGGGGAAATTGTCCACCTCTGTAGTCGTGGTCAACTGCCCTCCAGGCTCCATTCCCGTATATAAAACCGGTTTTAAATCCGCCCTTGAGGCATAAATCGCAGCTGTATAGCCAGCTGGTCCTGATCCTATGATCAATGTTTTGATTCTTTCCACTTGTTCTGACATAAATCTTCTCCTGAAATGTTACTTTACAAAAGTAGGTTTTTTGTCCAAAAACTTACACTCCATCTTTTTTGGGTTTTCTTAAAAGATGTGAACAATTGTGGATGAAATGGTCTTATAACCCCATTTGAAGATTCTCCAAATAAAAAAGAGCCGTAAAAACGGCTCTTTTCCGAAAAAGTAGGTCAAATTTATGGGAACATATATTTGATCTTAAAACCGTTACAACCAAGGGGCTCAACCTCAAAAACCCCTTGGAGCAACGTAAACCTTATTAGAAATAAGACATTAGGTAAAGAACACTAAGTACCCTATAATCACCCCATCCTATTAAAGGTTTT
>NZ_CAMYIC010000025.1 GCF_947258355.1 uncultured Allomuricauda sp. | reverse complement strand
TGGGCGAAAAAAGAATGGCAATCAT
Source organism: uncultured Allomuricauda sp. (assembly GCF_947258355.1). GTDB lineage: Bacteria > Bacteroidota > Bacteroidia > Flavobacteriales > Flavobacteriaceae > Flagellimonas. The sequence goes on along the minus strand of NZ_CAMYIC010000025.1, from coordinate 34,841 downwards.
TCTAAAATTGGCCCACCAACAATCCAACACCATTATTTATTGGTATTTGGACGAGGTGTTTGTTGGCAAAACAGAGAATTTCCATGAATTGGTTATACCCATCGAACCTGGTGAATACATGCTCACCGCAATCGACAATCAAGGAAACCGGATACAGCAAGAAGTGGAAGTACGCTACGCCTCTGGCGAATAGTTATTTCTTACGCATAAATATGGTCATCGGAACGCCGGTAAAGTCAAAATTTTGCCTGATCTTGTTTTCCAAGAATCGCTTGTAAGGATCTCTCACATATTGCGGCAAGTTGCAGAAAAATGCAAATTGCGGGTACGGTGTGGGCAATTGGGTGCAAAACTTGATTTTTACATACTTCCCTTTAGTGGATGGCGGAGGTGTTTTTTCAATGATGGGCAACATGATATCGTTCAATTTACGAGTAGGTATTTTTTTGGAACGATTATTAAACACCTCTACGGCAGTCTCGATTGCCTTAAATATTCGTTGTTTGTTCAATACGGATACAAAGAGAATCGGCACATCTTCGAATGGAGAGATTACTTCTTTTATTTTGTTAGTGTACTCCTTTACCGAATTGGTCTCTTTTTCCACCAAATCCCATTTGTTCACCAAAATCACGATTCCCTTATTATTGCGCTGCGCGAGCCAAAAGATATTTTGTACCTGTCCGTCGAAACCCCGGGTGGCATCGAGCATTAAAATACATACATCGCAGTGTTCAATGGCACGAACGGATCGCATTACGGAATAGAACTCCAAGTCTTCCTTTACTTTGGATTTTCTACGGATACCTGCCGTATCCACCAAATTGAATTCAAAGCCAAAACGATTATATTTGGTATCGATACTATCGCGGGTGGTCCCTGCAATATCGGTAACGATGTACCTATCCTCGCCTATCAGTGCATTGATAAAGGATGATTTCCCGGCATTTGGTCTACCTACGACCGCAAATCGGGGCAGTTCGCTTTCTTCTTCCACATCATCTGGAAGAACCTCTACAAGGGCATCCAGCAATTCACCTGTACCGCTCCCATTAATACTTGAAAGTGTGTAATACTCACCCAATCCCAAGGAATAAAATTCCACTGCATCGGCGATACGTTGGGTATTGTCCACTTTGTTTACGGCCAAAAAGGTAGGCTTATCCACCCGGCGAAGCAGTTTGGCCACATCCTCGTCCATTCCTGTTACCCCCGATTCCACATCTACCATAAAAATAATGGCATCAGCTTCATCAATGGCCAGTTCTACCTGTTTATCGATCTCTTTTTCAAAAATATCGTCGCTGCCCACCACATAACCTCCGGTGTCGATCAAAGAAAATTCTTTGCCGTTCCAATCACTTTTCCCATAATGACGGTCGCGTGTAACACCGGAAACAGCATCCACAATAGCTTCACGGCGTTGAATTAGTCGGTTAAAAAAGGTGGACTTCCCAACATTGGGTCTTCCTACAATGGCTACGATAGCTCCCATCAGGTTTAATTTTTGGCAAAAATACCATTTATTATGAAGAAAAAATGATACCTTTTTTGATCATTTTCAAATGATTATGAGCGACTTGACCAACGAGATAGTTTTACGGCCCCGTTTTCGTGTCTCCCTGAAGGCAAATTTAGAACAATTGGAGTCCATTTTTGATCATGCTTCGACCAATCCCTTTTTAATCAAAAGGATGGACGAGCATATCTTTGTCAAGTTCAAAAAAGCGGAAACCACCTTTTGGACGCCTCAGCTTCATTTAGAACTTTCGTCATTCGAAGAAGGTGTAAGCAATATTCGTGGGGTCTTTGGCCCCAACCCTACCCTCTGGACCTTTTTTATGTTCCTGCATTTTGGCGTGGGCACCATTTTTATCATAATGGGGATATTTGCCTATTCCAACTATTCCCTGGGCAAGGATATTACCTTCTGGTTGGTGGGCATGTTCTTTTTAGTAGTAATTTGGTTCGCACTTTATGCCTTTGGCCGTTTGGGAAGAGCCAAAGGGAAACCTCAAATGGAGCAGTTGAAACAGTTTGTTCGGGACACCATTGCGCCCTTTGAACGTATCAACAACGATACCTAACCATTATACCCAAAACGTTTGAGCTGCTGCGAATTGCTTCGCCAGTTTTTGTTCACTTTCACGTAGAGTTCGATGTGCACTTGCTTAGCAAAGAATTTTTCCAGGTCTTTTCGGGCTTCAACGCCAACTTTTTTAATGGCACTGCCCTTGTGCCCAATGATAATCCCTTTTTGGGTATTGCGCTCTACCATAATTACCGAGCGGATTCGGATAATGTCCTCGTCCTCCAAAAACTCCTCGGTTTCTACCTCAACGGAATATGGGATTTCCTTTTTGTAGTGGAGTAAAATCTTTTCACGGATGGTCTCGTTCACAAAAAAGCGTTCGGGTTTGTCCGTCATTTGGTCTTTTGGATAATACGGCGGTGCTTCCGGCAACAATTCCAAAATACGGTTGAATACCTCGGTAACATTAAAGTTCTCCAAAGCGGATATGGGATGGATTTCTGCATTGGGCAATTGCTCTTGCCAATATTGTATTTGCTCTTCCAACTTCTCCTGATCAGACTTATCTATTTTGTTGAGGAGTAACAACACGGGAATCGTGCTATTCTGTATTTTTTTGAAAAACGACTCGTCTTTGAGGGCTTTCTCCCCAATTTCCACCATGTAGAGCAGAACATCGGCATCCTCGAAAGCCGATTTTACAAAATCCATCATGGAACTTTGCAGTTCGTAGGCTGGTTTTATAATACCTGGTGTGTCGGATAAAATCACCTGAAAATCATCTCCGTTGACAATGCCCAATATTCGGTGACGGGTTGTCTGTGCCTTGGAGGTGATAATGGACAGTTTTTCGCCCAGAAAGGCATTCATCAATGTGGATTTGCCCACATTGGGGTTCCCGATAATATTTACAAATCCTGCTTTATGCGCCACCTTTCTTTCTTTTTTCAAAATATTGTTTGGATGCTGCGTTCACCTTTGGTGAAAGATACAACACAGCAATCATATTGGGAATGACCATCAATGCGTATGATAGGTCAATCAAGTTTTTCACCAGTTTTAATGATGCGATTGCAGCAAAGACAATCATCACTATAAAAAACACATTGTACCATTTGCCAATTTTGGCATTGGTCAAAAACGACAAACTCTTCACACCATAGTACGAGTAGGTAAACAGTGTGGACAATGCAAATGCAGCCACGATTACCATTAATAACACATCCCCTATTCCATACAATGTGGTCTCGAAAGCAGACATCGTCATGGTAATTCCGCTACCATCCTCGAGATAGGCACCGCTTAAAATAATGACCACGGCGGTAAAGGTACATACTAAAATGGTATCGATAAATGGGCCCAACATGGCCACGAGTCCTTCCTTGGCAGGCTCATCGTTTCGGGATTGGCCGTGATACATGGGTGCGCTACCGAGACCTGCCTCATTGGAGAACATGGCCCTACGAACCCCAACAATCACGAGCCCCCAGAATCCACCGGTAACCGCAGAATCGAAATTCCAAGCTTCTACCAAAATCATTTTTAGTGCGGGCCAAACTTCCCCTGCATGACTTGCCATAACGAACACGACCGCCAAAAGATAAATCCCCACCATAAATGGAACAATCGCGGAAGCTACTTTGGCTATCTTGGTCAATCCTCCAAAAATTACAATGGAGGTTATTATGGCCAGGAAAAAGCCTATTCCCAATTTCCAATTATATTCGCTTGTGGCAAAAAGGGTCTCGTGTGGTTCCACTACTCCCATAAAAGCTTCGGTAAATTGATTGGCGGTAAAGACACCCAAGAAACCAAACAATCCACAAATACTAAAAAAAATGGCCATGGGCTTAGCCCATTTGCCCATTCCTTGTGTAATATAAAACATTGGGCCACCCTGCATATGCCCATCGGAATCGGTACCGCGATACATAATGGCCAAGCTGCCCGAATAATATTTAATGCCCATACCCAAGAGTGCGGTCATCCAAATCCAAAACACTACCCCTGGACCTCCATCGTGGATGGCAATGGCCACTCCCGAGATATTACCCAGTCCCACCGTAGCGGCAACAGCAGCGGAAAGTGCCTGGAACGAACTTACATCCCCTTTTGCATTTTTATCATCGTATTTACCAGAAACCACGGCAATAGCGTGTCCAAAATGCCTAAAGGGTGCAAATTTTGAATAGAAGGCCAAAAAAAGCCCCCCACCAATCAGTAGAATGAACATAGGCCACTCTGTATATGGTAAAAGGGAAGATATAAAATCGTTGATCGCGTCCATAAACTGAAAAGTTTCGAAGGTAAGCATTTTGGGGCAAGACGAAATATAGAAACCAACTTGCTATGGCTATTTCTTCGTAAAAATTAACCTAAAAAACACATCACAGGCCGTATTTTTAAGTATCTTTTCGGATAATAAAACTTTTTTTGTGAGAAATTATTTAAGACTGATTGTTAACCTATTTATAGCAGTAATGGTTATTGCTTGTGATAATGATGATACGCCAAAAGAGATTTACTACACTGTTACCGTAACCTCCGATCCAGGTGGAACGGTTGATGTTGAATCGGGGAAATATCTCGAAGGAACTTCTCTTTCCCTAACAGCCACTGCCCTGGAAGGGTTTGAATTCGGTGGTTGGACCGGAGATTTGAACTCCCCCTCGAAAACCCTATCCGTAACGGTAAACCAAGCTTTGGAAATCAACGCTACATTTAATCAAATAGAAAACTCTTTAAATGAGAATGTTCTAGAACTCAATAAAGATTTAGTTGATTCCTCTGGTTACATTTTCGCAATTGAAAGTGGGCAGAACACCTGTTATTTATTGGATCATTCCGGAAACAAGATTTATAATTGGGAATTTGATGCGAATCTAGGCCAAGACATCGAAATTACGCCCGAAGGAAATCTATTGGGTTTGTTTCAAATAGAAACTCCTCAAATAGTTTTTGGTGGGCAAAGTGGTCTTGTACGAATGTTGGATAGCGAAGGAACACTTATATGGGAATATGTATTGGCTTCAGAAAATGAAATCGCACATCATGATTTAACGCTGCTTCCCAATGGGAATATTTTAGTCTTGGTATGGGAACGAATCCCAAATGAGGAAGCTGTAGCCGTAGGACTGAACAATACAACGGATATTTTCACGGAAAAAATCGTGGAAATAAATCCAAATACTGATTCCATTGTATGGGAATGGAGAAGTTGGGAACATATTGTTCAAAATCATAATGAAAATTTAGATAGTTTCGGTGACCCTAATATTCTTAAGAACAAAATCAATATCCTTTACGCAAACTCCAGCGTGCACCCATTCGTTGAAGACGGAGACATAATGCATGCCAATGGTTTGGATTACTTGCCAGAGCAGGATATTATCGCCCTTAGCATTAACTTTTTTAGCGAGGTATGGATTATTGATCACAGCACCACTACAGAGGAGGCAAAAACAGATGAAGGCGGACAATTTAATCGAGGGGGCGATTTGTTGTACCGTTTTGGAAATCAAAAAGTATTCGGTGATGCGAATGCTTCCCACATCTTTGATTTCAATCACCACCCAACTTTTATCAGAAATGAAGGAAACACTAACCTTTTAATTTTCAACAACAATGAAATAGCTCAAAGATCCAGCGCTATGGAGTTTTCCCTTCCTGAAATAAACGGGTCCACTTCAATAGGATCAAACCCCACCCTTAATTTCGAATTTACCGATGACTCACTCTTTCACCCAAGAATCAGTGGTGCATATCGTTTACCCAATGGAAACACATTGATCTGCGAAGGGGATTTTGGTTATTGGGAAGTTACTGATCAAGGTGAGATTGTTTGGAAGTACCAGGGACAGGGAACTAGCTTTTGGCGAGGTATATTTTATCCCAAAGATGGCCCTGAAATTTTAAATCTTGGACTCTGATCAAAATAGATGCAAAAGTAAATTTCAATTTTATTCATTGCTTCAATTTATTTTTGAACAACTGATTATCAAGCAATCAAAAACAAAACTGAATTTCTGTTGCATAGAATCGTTTATTGTTTGTATATTTGCCGTCCACATCGCGGGGTAGAGCAGTAGGTAGCTCGTCGGGCTCATAACCCGAAGGTCGCTGGTTCGAGTCCAGTCCCCGCTACTAAGAAAGCCATCAGCACTAGTTGATGGCTTTTTAATTTTAGAGAAAATCCGATACAGCAAAAAAGCCAGTTTTTATTTTTTACATTTATAAGGAATGTAGATACAGTGATTTTGCAGCCATTGTTGTAAAATCGATTAAAAATTCAATCAAATCCTCACTCAAACTGGTACTTTGAAAATTGTAGGCTTACAAATAAAAGTAAAAACACTGTTACCCCTATTGCTTTTGTTTTGTTCTAATTTCCTGTTTTCCCAAGAACCTCTGGGCGACACATCTTTCACACTAAACGAATACAAAGCGGCCTCCAAAGCAATATTCACTTCTGTTTTTTTTCTGGGCACTTTTTTGGTTATGGGTTTATATATGCTGTTGTTGTATGTCCAAAACAAGAAAAAAGATTATGTTTATTATGCGGTTTATCTGATTATTTTCACCATTTACTTTTTTCTAAGAACGGACTCTGTAGTAAAGTTCGATTTGTTCAATTTAGGACAGTCTTATTATTACCACTTACTCACTCCATTACTCTTGGTCATAACCGGGGTATATGTAAAGTTCATCAACATTTTTGCAGAGATAGAAAAATATGACAAGGCTTTCTCATTTAGGCTCAACATTTTTTCCAAGCTGCTCTACACCATTGCAGGACTGATTTTTTTGTTCACCATTTTTACCAATCAACTGGAAGTTGTGGAACAATATCAACATTTTGTGATGATACCCATGCATCTCTATACTTTAATGGCATTAATCAGGGCATTTTTGGTAATCAAATCAAATTTGAGGTATTATGTGCTCTTTGCCAACATATTTCTGTTTGCCTTTTCAATTTTAGGGGTCTACACAGCGCAAGGCCATAATTTTTCGGAAAACGTCACATCCCATCACCTTTTGGGCTTTTATACATTTAATGCCTCCCAATTGGGTACTTTTTTGGAAATGATATGCTTTTCGTTAGGGCTCGGATACAAGTTTAATTTAATCGAAAAAGAAAAAGATGAGGTAAAACAAAAATATATTGAACAGCTTAAGGAGAATCAAAAGGTCTCCAAAAAATTAAATGAGGAACTCTCTGAACTCGTGGCAGAAAGAACCAAAGAGTTGGAAAAGAAAACCTCGTTATTGGAAAAGGAGCAACAGTTAAAATCCAAACTCTATATAGATATTTCACACGAGTTCAGGACCCCTTTAACATTGATTTCGGGGCCAGCCGAAGCAAAATTGAAAGAGGGCGGCCTATCCGACGCTGATTACGGTTTGTTTTCCATGATAAAGCGCAATTCCAGTCGACTTTTGGACTTGGTAAACCAACTACTAGATTTGGCAAAGCTTGATAAGGGAAGGTTAAAACTAAAAATCAATAAAGGGGATCTAGGTCTTCTCTTAAACTTTATAGCGAGTGCTTTTGAATTTAAGACAAGTGCCAAGAAGATACGTTATTTCCACACCATTGAATCCATCCCAAATGCATGGTTTGACGAGGACATCATAGAAAAGATTATTACCAATTTACTTTCGAATGCACTCAAATATTGTCCTGAAAATGGCATCTGTGAACTGGATGCGTTCAAAAAAGATGGAGAGCTATTTATTAAGATCAGAAATTCGGTAAATGATATTTCCGAGATACCGCTGGATAAGTTGTTCAACAGGTTCTACCAAAATAATGAATACTCTGAGGGAGCGGGAATTGGCCTATCATTGGTCAAGGAATTGGTGCAATTACACAAGGGAAACATTGATGTATCCACTAAAGAAAACAATATCATTGAGTTTACCCTTCAGATTCCCATAGGCAAAACATCTTTCTCAACAAATGAAATTGTAGATGTCCCAAAAAAGACTCCAAAATTAATTTTAGATAGTAATGAACCAGTGGAAAATCGGTCTTCCAATTTGGAAGAAACAAAGGATGGAATGCCGATTTTACTTGTGGTAGAGGACAACAAAGATGTACGGGATTTTATAAAATCCTCGCTTAAAACCAAATATTCCATTTATGAGGCCGAGAACGGTAAATTAGGAATGGAAGAGGCACTAAGGTTGATACCAGATGTAATTTTATCCGATATTAAAATGCCGGTAATGGATGGGATCACCATGTGCAACAGACTAAAACAAGATCAAAGAACAAGCCATATCCCAATTGTTCTGCTTACGGCCGGAGTAGGAGAAGAACAAGAACTTAAAAGCTTAAAGTCCGGTGCGGACGATTTTATCGTCAAACCTTTCAAATTGCGGATTTTGGAAAAACGGCTGGCTAACCTTATTGAAGTGAGAAAGGCCCTTCGTGATAGATACAGCAAAGAGTTTGTTTTAAAACCAAAGGACATTTCCATCACTTCTGCTGAAGAGGCTTTTTTAAACAAGATTCAAAAGATATTGGACAAAGAACTTACCAATTCGGATTTTAATGCGGCCAAATTAAGTGAGATGCTTGGAATAAGCCGAATGCAGCTACACCGGAAATTATTGGCCTATACCAACCTATCAACTTCCAACTTTATAAGATCACAAAGATTGAAACAAGCCTTGGTATTGTTGGGGAATTCAGAAGCCAACATCAACGAAGTTGCTTATTCTGTTGGCTTTAACACTCCTTCCTATTTTATAAAATGTTTTAAGGAAACTTATAACAAAACACCATTGGAGTATAGTCAATCCATTCATAATCAATAACAAACCATTGTTACATTTCTTCCATCAATTGTTACATTTTGCGTATCACTAATAGGTTATGGTGCTTATTATTGTAATAAGTCACCAACTATTAGTATATGTCGCAATGAAAATCCAATAATGTTTTTAAAGCCTCCTATCCTACCGAACAAGTACAATATTAAACCGTTGACCATGCGATTTTTCATAGAGTCATAATTTCAGATTTTGATTTATGGTGTCTCCAGCATACTCTTGAAATTTCGCTCAGGGTCACGGTTAATAAAAAATAGAACCGACTTTGGGACTTACACGAACCGAATTGCCTGATGGCATGCAAATACAAAATAGACACCAGTTTGTTTTTTAAACATTTAAAAGTAAAATGAATCATACTCCTGTATTTGAAACACACAGGGAATTATAAAATTTAAACCTCAGAACAATGAACACTAAGAAAATTATTTATTCAACCTTGATTGTATTATTTGTTGCACAAGGAGCTAACGCCCAATTCTTTAAAAAACTAAAGAAAAAGGTTTCCGATAGAGTTGAGAGGACCGTAACGGATAAAGTTGCCGATAAGGCTGCCCAAAAGGCCAGTAAGGCAATGGACAAAATGCTGGACCCTGAATTCAACAAAAACAGTCCCGTACCCATAGGTGGAGAAATGGGAAACATGGATGATGTTGCCGATGAGTACCAATTTGAGTGGATATATAAAATGAAAATTGATGCAACAAGGGCAAAAGGAGATATGGACATTGCTTATTACCTTAAAAAGGATGCGCCTTACTGGGGCGCCAAAATGAATCAAGGCATGGAAATGTTTATGATCTATGATATGTCCAAGCTATTAACGGTCATTTTTATGGATAACGATGGAAATAAATTCGCCTCCGTCACTAAAATCCCAGAGAATATAAATGTGGAAGAAATGAACGAGGACATGGATATTTCCAATTATACAATGACCGAAATAGCTGGCAAAACCGTATTGGGCTACGATTGCAAAGGCTATGTAATGGAAAATGACAAGTACAAATTCACCCTTTACAATACTTTTGATGCAGAAGTAAGCTTTAGCGATATCTACGGTAAAAGCAATCAAATGCCCAAGGGCTTCCAAGTAGATTGGTTAAAAGAAGGTGACAATGAAGGTCTGGTTATGGAAATGATCATGGAAGACAAAGAAAACGACAAGAACAACATGACCATGACATGTGTTCAACTGGAAGAGCAACCATTCACTATCAAAAAAGCTGATTATTCCACTTTTGGTAATTAATTACATAAAAACCTCTAAAAATATTCTATTTACAAAGCCCTAATAGGTATGAAAAAAACACTTCTTGTTTTAGGTGTAATACTTATGACCCAAACAATCAAAGCCCAACAAGATTTTGAGGGAACAATCACCGATTGGAATGCTGGTACCGGAGATATTATCACTGGAATGATGCAACCAAAAGTAATCGGTTCCGTTGATGATTCGGGGAATTTCAAAATTCCTTTACATCCTAATTTTTTGGATGATGTAAAAAAGGAAATTGAAGAAGAAAACAAAAAGGATAACGATGGATGGACCGCATCCCTAATGACCGTTGACAAATTATTCAGCTGCTTTGGAGATTCCCTGATGGTCGAAAATGGTAACCAACCCATTTCAAAATTGTCTCAAATGGGAGCATTTATGCTTGTGAATATGAGTGAGAAAAAACGATTGGGATACTTCTTAGCAGTCAACTCTGCAGAGTTTGCAGAATCTCTGATGAATATCGGGTCATATACCTACACACCGGGATATTATGTAGACTGGTATTTTGTGGATGAGCAGGGTTCTGTTAAAGGCAATTGTACACAAGAAGCTTATGCACTTAACCAAGAAGAAGTTTATGAAAAGAACACAATCTATAATTTAGAATTTAAAGAAGGTTGGAACGTTGTAAAATATGAAATCAAAAAAGTTTTTAAGGATAAAGATGGTAAGACCTATCCGCAGGAGATTGAGTATACAACGCTACCCGAAATTCCAAAAAACATTACATACTCATTTATGAGGGATGATTGAAATTTATAAATATTGGGTATTACCATTTATAAAACTTGATACAAAAACAATGTCAAAAAGCCGGGAGAATTTTCTCGGCTTTTTTATGCATTGCTCCGAAAATCCTTGCTATCACTCATGTTTGAAAGGTAAACTTTTATCGGGGCTTACCTACTTTAATAGTTTGTTAACGTTTTTAACGTCTTATTTTCATAAATTGTTGATGCCTAATTCATCATCAATCAAAAATGAGACAATTAACCAACTATATTGTCTTACTGTTTCTATGGCTAAATTCCATGTTAGCCTTTGGCATTACCGTGAGCAGTGGTTATGCCGGTCTCCCTACGCCTACAGCCGAAACCTTTAAGGATTCCCTGGATTGGGCCGATTATTATTTCAATATCCATCGTTTTGAAGAAGCGGTTCCCCTCTACAAAAAGAATCTTGAGGCAACCAACAAGGAAGAGAAAATTCATATTCTTAAAAAGTTGGCACTTAGTGAGGCTGCATTGGACAACCCGGAGGAGTCCATCTCGTACATTTACGACTATTTTAAAATAGATTTTCAGCCCGCGTTTTTGTTGCACGAAGATTTTGATGGAATCCGCAACCAAGAAAGCTTTGCCAAACTATCCGGAACTGTGTTGCCAAAATTCACTGGATGGTCGGTATTTTACCTTTTTGTTTGTCTGGTTGGTTTTTACGTCACCTTTGTGTTATTGATCAACAAAAAAATTGACAAACAGGCCCGGATTCTAATTGCCACTTTTGTATTCATTCATTCATTGTTTATACTGAATATATGTGCTAACCAAACAAATTATGTGTTCGAGTTTCCCCATACCTATCTCATGTCCACATGGTCCTCTTTTTTATATGGGCCCTTGCTTTTTTTGTATTACAAGAGGGTATCCAAATCAACCCATCTAAACAAAAAAGATCTTTGGCACTTTTTACTCACTGTTGTGCTTACCATATATTTATTTTTCACGGTTTATGGCTTTTCCGGCACCGAAAAAGTAACCCAAATGTTGCAGCGACTGGAAGAAGGGTTAAACCCGGGAGATTCCACCAAATTATTGCTGTTGGTTTCTTTAAAAGCAATTTCGTTGGGCGTTTATGCCTTGTTTGTTCATTGGATTCTTGCCAAAAACAAGGAAGGCTTGAACAAAAAAACCAGGATTTGGCAAAAAAACATCTACTTGATTCATGTTAGCTATGTAGTTGTTTATCTAGTATATGGGGCATATATTATAGCTGGGGTAAACAGTGGTATATTCTATCATGCACCCATAGTCTTGATGAGCACAATGGTTCTTTATATTGGATATGCGGCGAACGTTCAACCCGATGTGTTCAGTGGACTCTACTCTTACACCAACCGTTTATTCCCGAAATATGTAAAGTCGGGACTAACGGACAGTCTATCACAAGAACTGAAGCAAAACCTGAGTGACCTTTTCCAAAAGGAAAAATTATATCGCAATAACGACATCAACTTGGATATGGTAGCCGATAGGTTGGACACCACCCGCCATAATGCTTCTCAGTTGATCAATGAACACTTTAATATGAGCTTTAGGGAGTTTGTGAATTCCCATCGTATTCAAGAGGCCAAAGAACTTCTTGAAAAAGAACATGAACTCAACATTATCGATATTGCATATGAAGTTGGGTACAACAACAAAGTCTCATTTAACAAAGCCTTTAAAAAAGACACACAAATCACGCCCAGCGAATACCTCAACAACCTAAAACAAGGGTAAACTCTTATCGGGAACACCGAAAAACAAGGGTTTTATGGTTAACTAGTAGTCATCAATCAAAAATCATCAATCATATGAAACGACTACTAAAACAATTCGTTTTCAAGTACAAGGGGCAGGAGAACCAGGCTCTCCATCCTGTAAACAGTCATGAAAAGTACAAGAAGTCTGGATTAACGGAAGAAGAAGCCTTGGTGATTCGAAGTAAAATCAAAAAAGCTTTTGAGGAGGACAAGATTTACAGGAACAATACTATTTGTCTCGATATCCTTTCGGACCATATCCAAGACAATCGGTACAAAGTATCCCAAGTAATCAATACGTATCTCTCCAAAAACTTTTATTCGTTTTTAAACGAATACAGAATAAGGGAGGCAAAAAAGCTTTTGGTTTCTGAACCCACTTTAAGTGTAAAGGCCATTATGTACGAAGTTGGCTTTAATAGCAAAAACAGCTTTTACAGTGCCTTTAAGAAAATTACGGGGCTAAGTCCCAACGATTACCGAGCTGCTACAAACATTGGTTTCGTCAGGCAACACGAAGTACAAGTGGCGTAGCAGAACCCCACTGAATCGTTTTAAGCTAATTGCAAAACCTCTTGGAGTCCCAAGAGGTTTTTTTACACCTTATTATTAAATGGTTACCATTTCTGTTCCGATGTGTTAAAAAAGGTACTTCCCTGTGGGCATCCATATTTTTAAGGTTCTCGCCGTTTAAGAAGTACCCGTTACAAGGCGCTTATAAGTTGATTTGTTATGCAATTGTAAAGGTAGGGCGGTGAGAGGCTCTACTTCTAAAAAACAAAATCCATTGAGTTTTGTTCACTTCCCAGAAGTATTATTTGAATTAGCTATCATTTTTCCTAGCGCCGTCCACCTTTCTCAGTTGCCCTAACTCATTTCAAATTACTAATAAAACTTTATTCGTATGAAAGTAAAGAAACTGTTTGGAGCGCTGGTGGCCATGTGCCTATCGATAGCATTTGCCCATGCTCAAGAAAAAACGGTTACCGGAACGGTTACCGACCAAGAAGGGGTACCCTTGCCCGGTGTAAACATTATTGTAAAGGGTACCGTACGAGGTACACAATCCGATTTTGATGGCAACTATGTCATTGAAGCCAACGAGGGAGATGTACTCGTATTTTCCTATTTGGGACAAAGAACACAAGAAAGAAGTGTGGGGGCCGGGAGCACTATTGATGTGCAATTGGAAGAAGATGCTTCCCAACTGGAAGAGGTTGTGGTAACCGCACAAGGTATTGTTCGGGAAAAACGCTCCCTTGGATACTCCGTTACCACAGTTGAGTCCGAGAATGTAGAATCCAGACCTGAGGCTGATGTGGCCCGTGTTCTGAACGGAAAAGTTGCCGGGGTTAACATTACCTCGAACAACGGTATGTCCGGTTCAGGGACCAACATCATTATTCGGGGTTATTCATCCGCAACGCAATCCAATCAACCTTTGTTTATTGTGGACGGTATCCCATTTGATTCTGGAACCAATACACAAACCAACTTTTTGGATGGAAATACAGAATCCAGCCGATTTTTGGACCTCGACCCAAACAATATAGAAAGTGTAAGCGTACTTAAAGGATTGAGCGCAACCGTATTGTATGGTAACCGAGGGCGAAATGGGGTAATCCTGATTACCACCAAAGGTGCCGCCAGTGGCGATGCGCCATCGAAAACCGAAGTTTCTGTAACCCAATCGGTATTTATGTCGAATGCAATACTTCCAAAATTCCAAGATAATTACGGAGGAGGGTTCCACCAAGGATTCGGATTTTTCTTTAGTAACTGGGGACCACGTTTCGACCGTACAGATGATGATGGTATAGCCCAAGCCGGACAATTTATTCGCACGGGGCCTAACGGTGTGGCACTTCTAAGACACCCGTTCAACTATATTGCGGACCCAACCCTTATTGCAGGTTACGAGGACCTATTGGATGATGAATATCCATATAAACCTTATAATGGTGTGGAAGAATTTTTTAGAACAGGATATGTGTACAGCACATCCGTAAATGTTCGCGGAGGTTCCGAAAAAGTAAACTTCAATGCTAATTATGGGCGTACAGAGGATATTGGGGTTACTCCTGGAAACAGATTGTTGCGTAACAACTTTAGTCTGGGTGGTAATGCCACCTTGTCAAATAACTTTACCGTATCGGGGGTATTCAATTTTGCAAGAACAGGGTATAAATCCCCTCCCAATGCAGTAAGTACCGGTAGTGGTGCCGCTTTTAATGGTTCCGCCATATTTGGTGATGTCCTTTACACCCCAAGAAGTGTGGATTTAACCAACATTCCATTCCAAGCAGCGGATGGTAGAAGTTTATATTACCGTTCAGGTAACGATATTCAAAACCCATATTGGACCGTTGCCAACTCCAAAACTTCTCAGGAAACAGATCGTTTTACAGGTAACGTTTCCATGAGCTATGCCATCAACGATTGGATGAACCTTACTTACCGTGTTGGCTTGGATACTTATACAGAGTTGAACTTCTACGGTCAGAACAGAGGTGGTGTTGATGGACCTACATTGGGTATTTTGAGAACAACCTCCGTAAGAAATTCCATTTGGAACCATGACCTCATCTTGAGTGCGGAAAAAAGTCTTTCCGAAGATTTGAACCTTACCGCGACTTTTGGTGCCAATAGTAGAAGGGACACCTATGCGCAGGATGGTATAGAAAGTCAAGGACAGTTGGTATTTGGGGTTTTGGAACACTTTAACTTTACGACACCTTCATCGGTCAACTCCTTTTCCGGTACCAACCTGAACCAGAATTTTGAAGAAAACTTAGTGGGTGTTTACATGGATGCCACATTATCCTATAAAGATTTGCTTTATTTAAATGTCGTAGGAAGAAACGACTGGTCCTCTACTTTGGAAAGGGAAAATAATTCACTGTTCTATCCTGGAGCCAGTCTTTCATTCATACCTACAACGGCATTTCCTGCATTGCAAGGAAATGTACTGAACTATGCCAAACTAAGATTGGGCTATGGATCCTCCGCTGGTTTCCCTACCCCGTTCAATACAAGGGACGTACTTTCATTAGGTGCTAGAACATTTGTAGATGCCAATGGCAATGTAGTTTCCGGAAACACTGTTTCCGATGTGCTGGGTAACAGGGACTTGTCACCAGAGCGAGTACAAGAATTGGAAATTGGTTTGGACACCAGGTTATTCAACAGGCTCAATTTTAATGTGAGTTTGTACCAAAAATCCACTACAGACCTTATCACCAACCGTACTTTGGACAGTTCGACAGGTTTCCGTTCCACTTTTGTGAACATTGGTGAGGTGGAAACCAAAGGTATTGAGGCCGACTATGATCTAAATATACTTAGAGAAAGTGAAGCTGGAATAGGATTCAACCTTGCTGGAAACTTTACAGCCAGTGAAACTACCGTAACAGACTTGGCCGAAGGTACCAACAACATCCTGCTGACATTTGCCGTTTCCGGTGAAGCAGCAAACTATGCCGTGGAAGGCAGGCCATTTGGCGTACTGTTGGGAAGCACCATTCAAAGAGATGATAATGGAAACAAAGTGGTAGGTAGCAACGGACGCTACCTAGTGGATAATAACATCACCGAAATCGGTGATCCCAACCCAGATTGGACCACAGCCCTTATTCCCACCATAACATATAAAAACTTCACTTTATCCGCCAATCTACAGTATCGTCATGGAGGTGACGTTTACTCGGTAACCACAGCAGGTTTGATTGGTCGTGGAGTAGTTGATGCCGACGATCCAATTCACAGGGAATCCAATTATGTATTGCCTGGAGTTTTTGCCGATGGCACGCCGAACGATGTCGCCATATCATCCACCGAATTTGGGTTTAATACCTTTTTTGCCGGGGGCATAAACGAAGTAAACATTTTTGATGGTACTACGATCAGGTTGCAAGAAGCTTCACTGGGATATTCCATTCCAAAGAAAATGTTGGATAAAACACCATTTGGCAGCCTATCCTTTACACTATCCGGTACCAACCTGTGGTATAAAGCGGTGAACTTCCCAGATGATATTCGTTATGACACCAACTCTTCGAGTACAGGTGTTGGTAACGGACAAGGAATCGATTTCTTCACTGGACCATCCACGAGAAGATATGGTCTTACCGTAAGAGCATCATTTTAATAGCAGCTAACTAGAATCAAAAAATATATTATGAAAAAAATATCAAATATACTAAGTCTCCTAATCGCTGCGCTGACAGTTATGTTGGGCTGTGAGACAACATCTTTGGATGTTGTGGAGAGTCCAAATGCATTAAATCCGTCGCAGGCGAGCGTTGATTTCTTTTTGAATCAAATACAGCTGATGACAGCACAAATCCATTCTGGAGAAGAGGGACGTGCGGAAAACGGCCTCAGCCAATTTGGGATGGAGCCCGTGAGAATGCAACACGGTTTTGGACCAACCTACCGTGAGAACTACGACCCATCGGATTTTGACAGGGTTTGGGACAATGTTTACGCAAGAGCGTTGATCGACATTAGAACTATGAACCCCTTGGCTGAAGAAGCAGGTCAATATACCCATATTGCCATTGGGCAAATTTTAGAGGCATATATTATGATGTCCATGGTGGATTTCTTTGGTGATGTGCCTTATACAGAGGCTGTTTCCGGTGGTGAAGGAATACTTAATCCCACGGTGGATTCAGGTGCATCCATATATCAAGCAGCAGATCAGCTTTTGGTCGATGCCATTGCCAACTTAAACAGAGATGAAACCTCATTACCATTGAACGACCTTTTCTATAATGGTAGCGAAAGCCAATGGAGAAAAGTAGCCAATACCATGCGTTTAAAACTTTACCTACAAACCCGTTTGGCGAGTTCGGAAGGTTTTGGAGCTTCGGCTTCCACAGCTCGCATCAATGAGTTGATCAGCGGCAACCAATTGATTTTGGATTCTTCCGATGATTTCTTCTTCCAGTGGGGAACCAATAATGCCTCACCGGATAGTAGACATCCTTATTTTGATGCAAATTATGATGGTGCCGGACCAAGTTCTGATTTTTACACCTCTAACTATTATATGGATTTGATGGCAAATCAGTATAGCGAACCAGATCCAAGGATACGATACTACTTTTATCGACAACAAGCGGATTTTTCAGGTGCCGATGTAGTAACCAAAGAATGTGTTACGGAAATATCATTGCCCGCATGGTGGGACCCTACCCAACCTTATTGTTTAGTTCCCGCAACCAATGGCTTGAGTGGATATTGGGGTAGAAACCACTTGGACGATGATGGTATTCCACCGGATGACGCCTTTAGAACATTACATGGAACTTATCCTGTTGGTGGACCGTTCGACGATGACTCCTTTAGAAACGTATCCGGTTCTGGAGCAGTAAGCGAAGGCTTGGCTGGAGCAGGTATTTCTCCTATTCTAATGTCTTCCTACACCTATTTCATGTTGGCGGAAGCATCATTGACCTTGAATACGACCGGAAGTGCCAGAGACTATTTGGAAACAGGTATCAGACAATCCATTGGTACAGTGGCCAATTTTGGAGCACCTTTGGCAAGTGGTACTGGATATGAGGCGAACTCAACAGCAATCGACAATCATGTTGCGGAAGTATTGGCCAGTTACGACGCTGGGGACGATACGGACAAACTAAGAATCATTGTAGAGCAATATTTTATCGCATTATGGTGCAATGGAATCGAAGCCTACAATACTTACCGAAGAACGGGTCAACCGGATAATCTGACCCCTGCATTTACCACCCCGGACCCAGGAACATTCCTAAGATCCATGTGGTATTCGCAAACCGCAGCGGACAGCAATACGAACATCACACAGAAAAGTGCCCCAAGTACTCCTGTATTTTGGGACACCAACCCTGAAGGATTCGTTGATTGATTTCTAACTAAAAAACAATACAAATGAAAAGTAACTTTAAATATATATTCGGTCTTGTTCTCCTGACCTTGGGAATTGCGGCATGCGAGGACAATGACAAAAACCCGCTCAATGTTTTCGAATTGGAGGATTCTGCCGCTCCATATGTAAGAATCCTACTGGATGAGACCATTGTGGCCAAGGGCGACCTAGCTAGTTCCAGCCTTTCAGGGACTGTTGATGACCCAAGCGACAATGTCGCCTCCTGGGAGTTAAGTGTGACTTTGGAATCAGGAGGAGTGTCCACAGATACTGTGCAACTGGCAACGATAACGGAATTCCCTAGTGATATCTCCATCCCTTATACGGACATTGCAAGTGCTTTGGGTATAACGGTAGACGACATTTCTGGAGGTGATTTTATTCGTTTTTTAGGGAAATCGACAGGTGATGACGGTACAGAGACCACTGCAGAAAATTACAGTGCCACCGTAACAGGTCAACCAGAGCAACTCCAAGCTTTTAACTTTATCGTTTTGGTAAAGTGCTCCCCTATTTCGGGAACCACGGTACCCGGTACTTGGGTGATTGAAATGCAAGATTTGTTTGGCGACGGTTGGGATGGAGCCTTTGTGACTTTTGAAATTGATGGCGTAGCTACAGATTACACCTTTACTGCCGGTGATGCAGCAACATTCAATGTGGATGTACCAGCCGGAACTACAAGTTTGGTTATTTCATACACAAGTGGAGCTTTTGAGGAAGAACACGTTTATACTATTGAGACACCGGAGGGCGAAGTACTGGGTCCGTTTGGCCCTAACCCGTCACCCTGTATCAATTGATTTTTACATATTGTTCAAAAGAAAGACCCGCTCCAATTGGAGCGGGTCTTTTGTTTTATCGCAAAAATGGTTCTTGTCGTTCGGGATGAGTACTAGTTGTTGAGGGTTTCCGAAAAAAACAGATTGTTACTGTAGTTTAGGGGTATGTAAGAAGTAATCTTCAAAACAGCCTTGAAACCCAAAATATCTTTTCAAAAGTATTTGTTTCATTTTTTGAATGTATTTGAATTAGTCCAATCCTCAAGGCTGTTTTTTATTTCTTTATGGTCAATCCAAAACATAATTTAGAGAATATCCTTGCTATTTCTTCCTGTAATAGGACTTACCTTTGTGTCTTAAGAAATCAAGCTTGGACAATACTTCTCGATTCACCCATAAAAAAGCCCTACTATCTCTTGCCATTGGTGGTTTTGGAATAGGACTCACAGAGTTCGTAATTATGGGGATTCTTCCCAATATTGCTGATTCTTTGGAAATATCCATACCCAAAGCCGGACATTTTATCGCTATTTATGCTCTAGGCGTGGTAATCGGTGCTCCCGTAATGGCACGTATCACAAACAATCTGAATCCAAAAAAAACTTTACTGTTTTTAATGTTGTGGTTCACCGTCTTTAATACCCTATCCGCTTTTTCTGGCAACTATTGGGTTATGATGCTGTTCCGTTTTTTATCCGGAATGCCGCATGGTGCTTTTTTTGGTATTGGGGCAGTTGTTTCCGGGTATCTGGCCAAACCTGGCAAAGCCGCCCAAGCTATGGCCATAATGTTTTCCGGATTGACCGTGGCCAATATTCTCGGTGTTCCACTGGGCACCTATATTGGTCAGGAACTACACTGGAGTTATTCGTTTATGCTTGTTGGAATTGCTGGAATTGCAACCATATCCAGTCTCTATTTTTGGATGCCAAAAGAAGGTATTGAAGAAATTGACACACCAGAAGCAAAGAGCTCGTCCCCAGTTTTAAAAAATAAAAAGTTGTGGGCTTTGATAGCTTTGACCACGATAGGCAGCGGTGGTTTTTTTGCTTGGTACAGTTACATAGCACCACTTGTTATTTCGGTAACAAAACTTCCTGAAGCATACGTTGGGTATGTTATGATAGTCGCCGGTATTGGCATGTTCTTCGGGAATTTTTTGGGGGCTAGGATGACAGAAATCTTCAATCCTGTAAAATCGGTGGTCATAAGTATGCTTTCCATGACGACTGTGCTCATCATAAATTCCATTTTTGCAAGCAATGGCATTGCCATATTTGTTCTCAGTTTTATGGTCGGCACCATAACCTTTTCCATAACAGCTCCTATTCAAATAGCGATAATAAAGGCTGCTAAAGGTGCAGAGAAATTGGGTTCTTCCATGAATCAAAGTGCATTTAATATGGGGAATGCTTCGGGGGCCTATTTCGGGGGGCTTCCCATGGTATTCGGTCTGGGTGTCAACTATGCCAGTGTGGTTGGAAGTGTTTTGGCCTGTATTGGAGCATTAATCGGAATTATGATTTTATACTCACAAAAAATCCAGAAAAACCAATGATTCCTTAAGGTCGAAATAATTCTGTTTCCAAAAAATATATTACTGACCCAACTCTTGTACTTCAAAAAAAACGAGGTCCTTATTAGAGAATTTAGCGGTTGCCTCAATGGGATTGCAACATACTTCGCAATCTTCCACATAAGTTTGTTGCGGAACAGAACTATCCAAAAGAAATGAGATTTCTTCCCAACAGTACGGACATTGAAAAAAATGCTCGTACATATCTTAAAAATCTACATTGAGCAACTGGCCACTGATTTGAAGCATTTGCAATTCCGCCAATTTTGCGTTGTATTTGGCCTGACTTTTGGCCAATTCAGCATTCAACAGATTTAACTGGGCCTGCCTGAACTCAATGGAAGTTACTTGTCCAAGTTTGTAGCGCTCATCGGTTCTATTGAAGTTATTCTGATTTGTCTGCAGGTTTTTTTCCTGTACCTCCAACACATATAACGCATTGGTATAACTGTCCCAAGCGTTGCGTATATCCCTTTCGACCTCTAACTGAATCTGTTTTTTCGCTATTTCCTGATTCTTGTATGCAATTTTGGCATTTTTTATTCCTGTGATGGTAGTACCCCCATCGAATAAATTCCAAGTAAGGTTAACAACTCCGGTAATCCCAGTAGATGTATTAAAAGATGCAAATGAGTTTGGATTAGCATTGTTGGACTCATTCCAACCATAGGTACCGGTAAGACCAATAGTAGGTAAATAACCACTTTTGGCTATTCGTATATCATTAATCCCCATATTAATGTCTTTTTCAACAATTTGAAGTCTTACATTGTTCAGTTTGGCCTCTTTGAACATATTCTCCATTTGAAGCTCAGGAACAAAGTTGACCGTTGTATCTGCGATAAATTGGGAAGAAAGATCACGGTTCAAGATTAAATTCAGGTCCCGCATGGTATTTCTAAGTTGCTGTCGTGAATTCAATAAATTGATGCTATCCGTATTGATGTCCACTTCTGCATTCAATACATCCAAACCTGTGTTCTGTCCAAACTCAAATTGATACTGTGCTCTTTTAAGCCTGTCCTTGGAAATTTCCAAAGCTTGCTCCAAAGTATTTGTATTCTCAGTAAGACGTGCTGCTTCATAATACACGGTAAACAATTGTAAAATGGTATTCTCAATCGCCTGGCGAACTTCTAGTTCGGATTGTTCTGACCTTTCTTGAAAGCTTTTGTATGTATAATATCTTCCCAATCCATCAAACAAGGTATAGTTCACATTAACCGCAGCATTATATCTTCTGTTTTCCACCCCATTGGCCGAAAGCGATTCACCGCGTATTATTGCTTCGGAATTTTGTTTATCGATACTCCCACTGGCATTTCCAGTTACTGATGGCAAATAACCAGAGTTTAATATATCCGCGTTGTTATCGTCAATCAATTTGGTATTTCTTGCGACTTGAATGTCCAGATTGTTTTCCAAAACCAAATCAATCGCTTCTTCCTTGGTGAGCATTTGATCTTGGGCATTGGCCAATGGACCAACCAATAATATTAGGAATAGGGTATAAAAAATACTTTTCATTATGTGGTCTCTTCTACAACTTTTGGGGTTTCTTCCCCATTATGGGAAACGTGTTCACTATCATGGGTTCCGTTTAAAGCAATACTGTCCGCTTCCATCTCCTCTTCTTCTTGTTTTTCGCGGATTGCTCGCTCAACTTCTTCTTTTGTAGCCTTTTCTCCTGTCCATAATCTTTTAGCAAAGACCTTTACATTATTTCCAAAGGATAGGAGCAATGGGAGCATAAGCAATGTCAACAGAGTGGCAAAGGCGATTCCATAAGCAATGGAAATAGCCATCGGTTTTAAGAATTGGGCTTGTCGGCTTTTTTCCAAAAGCAAGGGTGCCAAACCAGCAATTGTAGTAACGGATGTTAAAAATATGGCTCTAAAACGCGATCGGCCGGCTTCAAACAATGCATCATCAAACTTCATCCCAGCTCGTAGATTGATATTGAACTTACCAATTAATACCAGTCCATCGTTTACCATAATTCCGATCAACGCGATAATCCCCAACATAGAAAGCACATTAATGGGAAAACCGTGTATCCAGTGTCCCCATGCCACAGCCGTTAAACTAAAGGGCACCATAAAAATCAAAAGCAATGGTTGACTGATACTTCTAAAGGTGAACGCTATTACAATAAAGATCAGGAATAGTACAATCGGTCCAACAAAACCTAAGGAACCTATCAATTTATTGGCTTCTCTATTTTGTCCTTCGTAAGAAGGTGTTATTGATGGATATTTAGACAAGATATCCGGCAACACTTCATTACGTATCCATAACATGGCATCGGTTCCACTGGTGGTCTCTGGGTCTGTTAAATCCGAGGACACTTGAATTTCCCTTCTACCTTCTAAGTGATTGATGGCCACATCTCCCCTTTCAATGGTATAAGTGGCTATTTCTTTTAAAGGAATACGGTCTCCGCTAGGTGCCAATATCCTCATTTCATCCAAATCGGAAATTGAAGATCTATTCTCCCTATCGTATCGGACCCAAACCCGTATCTCATCTTGACCTCTTTGAAAACGTTGTGCTTGCGCCCCGAAGAATCCGCCTCTTACTTGGTTCATCACCGTTCTAAGGTCCAATCCGAGCAAATAGGCATTTTCCTTTAACTCCAGTCTTATTTCCTTAATACCCGCAGGGTCGTTATCGGCAACGTCCTTTAAATTTGCGTTGGCTTCCATTGCTTGTTTCAGTTCTTCTTTAGCAGCTTTTAACTCGGCAATGTTGTTTCCCAATAGGGATACGGAAACCGGACTACCTCCAAAGTTACCACCAGACCCGTATATCAGACTCTCAACCCCGATCACAGGGCCGACCAATTCCCTAAGCCTTGTAGTGACCATATCGGAACGAATACCATCTGGACGCTCTTCTCCGGGCAACAGGTTAATCTCCAAACTGGCCGAAGAGGACCCTGGTCCTAGATTTTTTATCGTGTTCACAAAAAGCATTTTATCCATGCCCTGCAAATACTTATCTGTAAGTTCTTGATTTACGATATGTGATTTTTCCTGAATAAGGCTAATAATGGAATCCGTTACTTTTTCGTTGGTACCATTGGGCATGGTAAGTTCAATGGATACCTGATCACTGGCAATCCTGGGGAAAAATGAAGTTCTAACAATACCTCCTCCAATGGAGCCGAGTGTTAAAACCAATGCCATAAAGAAAAGAGCAAAAGTCAGGATTTTATAGTTCATCATGAATCGGAGTGCAGGACTATACCAATTGTCCCGCATATAGTTCATGATCCTATCACCTATCTTGTTGATGACCCGTAGCTCTGCAAAAATTTTGGCTATACCGGTCTTAGGTTCTTTCTTGTGCCTATGGAGTGCCTTGGAGTGTGCCAAGTGAGCAGGCAATATAATCAATGCCTCTACCAAAGAAACAACCAATGTTAGAATCACAATAACGGATACTTCGCTAAAAAACTCACCAATACGGCTATCCAAGAAAAGGAATATGGAGAAGGCCAAAACTGTTGTTATGATAGCAGAAATAATTGGAGGAAGCACCTCTATTGTGCCATCCAATGCCGCTTTCACAGGTGATTTCCCATCTTCGTAATGCTGATAAATGTTTTCGGCGATAACGATTCCGTCATCCACTAAAATACCAATTACAATAATCATCCCGAACAAGGACAAAACATTGATTGTCACATTGAACATGGGCGCAAAAATGAACATTCCCAAAAATGCAATTGGTAGTCCAAAAGCCACCCAGAACGCCAATCTTGTATTCAGGAAAAGGGACAAAAACAATAATACCAAAATCATCCCAACAATAGCGTTTTCCGTTAAAAGTTGGGTACGCTGTGTTAAAGTTGTAGATCGATCATCAATTACATCCAATTGAACATTGGTATATTTTTCATTGAAATCTTCAATGTACTGCCTTACATTCTCGGCAGAGCCCATTAAATCTTCGGTATTGGTACTGGTAATTGTTATGTTGACCGCCAATTGCTCGTTAAAATAGGAGGCATTGGGTGTTTCAGAGAACCTATCTCTAATGGTTGCCACATCTTTTAACCTAATTGCGCGTCCTGCTGCATCACCACGAACAATTATATTGGAAAGTTCGTCACCATAATACGAACGATTGTTGGCTCGGATAAGGTATTCTTCGGTTACAGTTTTAATGTTACCACCTGTAACCAAAATGTTCGCATTGGAAACCGCTTGGGCTACATCGCTAAAAGAAAGGTTGTAGGCAAGAAGACTGTTTTCATCGACTGCAATCTCAATTTCCTCATCGGGATATCCAGAAATTGAAATCTGTGAAATCCCATCGATTGCCCTAAGATCATTTTCTATCTGACGGCCAATTTGTTTTAACGTGGCCAAGGGAATGTCCTTACCACTTACCGCAAAACTAATGGTTGGCCTTACAGGTTCTTGTTTAGCAACAATCAGAGGCTCCATTCCAGTGGGAAAGGTCGGTACACGGTCCACTGCGTTTTTCACCTCCAACAACATGAAATCCACATTTCTTTCCTTCTCGATCTCTACATTGATGGTTCCGCTGTTTTCCCTTGAGGTGGAAGTTACCCTTTCCACTCCTTCAAGTCCTTTCAGGTTATCCTCAATTTTTAAGACGATACCTTCTTCTATTTCCTGCGGCGAGGCTCCTGGGTAGGTAATATTTATTGTGATATTCCGAGCTTCGTTAAGCGGAAAAAAAGATGATTTCAAGGAAAGTATCCCCACGAACCCAAAAACAAAAAATGCCAAAATAACGACATTTACTGCCATGTGGTATTTAATAAAATATGAGATAATTTTTCTCATGGCTGAGGAGGTTTAGGATTTATTTTCTTGAAAAACTTTTACCAACATACCAGCGTATGCACCGGTCATAGGTTTAGCCACGATTACTTCTCCATCTGGCACGTTCTTTAGCACCACTGTCTTGTCCGTAAAGAAAATAGGATTTACATCCATTAAATCCAAGATGGAATCCTTTACCACAAAAATTTGGTTGTTTTCCAGCAACAATGAACGATTGATCTCTATGGCATCAGCTTCTTCTTTAGCTTCGAGTTTAGCTTCAAGGTATTGTCCTTCTTTTAAGCTGTCTCCGCTTACTTCAATGTATACCGTTATGGTTTGCGAGTTTTGGTCAACACTGGCATTTACCCGAGTTACCTCACCAATGAAAGTTTGGGTTTTTTCCAAATTGGAAAGCTCCACTTTTCTTCCAACCCTTAAAAAATCACCATAAGTCTTACTCACAGAAACTTCCAATTCATATAATCCGGTATTGATAAATTCTCCAAGTTTTTGCCCAGACCTTATCAAGGTACCTTCGGTTACCAAAGCTTCGGTCAATACTCCGGTGAAAGGAGCTGTAATGGTATACTTGGATAGGCGTTGCTCCAAGTTCTTCACATTATAGTAGGTGGTGATAATCTCTCTACCCGTTATAAAGAATTTTTCCTTTTCGGAATCCATCTTTGGCAGTTCGGGAGTGGTTTTTTCCAAATCAAACCCGTTTAGGTATTGTTGCCATTTCGGATAGATTTCAGGATAATCCAATCGCAAATCGGGCATTATGGAAGTAAGTAAGTTGTAAAGGTTACTTTTTGCCGATTGTACGGAAGCATAATATTCACTGGCATCTATTCTTATGAGGGTTTGCCCAGCGGCATACTCTTGCCCTGTTCGGAACAGTTTACTGCCCGGTCTAAAAATACCTTGTACTTCCGAATAAAGTTCCAAGCGCTTTTTTGCCCGAAGGTTACCATTGGCAGGCACCATAATAGGTACAGTTGAATTTTTTACCGTATCAACAAAAACGGTCTTAACCACCTTTTGTGAAGGCGGTCTTCTATTATCCTTACTATTTGCAATCATACCCGCAAAATATAAGGAAGCAAAAATTATGATACCACCGGCAACTGCCGATATAATAAGCTTTCGCATGCGTTAGTTGGTTTTAAACACTGCAAATCTATTCCCTACAGTTTTTTACAATGGTTAAATATTTCATAAAATACATTTTAAACCCGGTCAAATGCAAAAAGGGGACCCCAAACGGCATCCCCGAACCAAACAAACTAAAGTAATAACTAACTACTCGTTTTCTTCTTCGTCCTCGAATTTGGTATCTGCCATTCGAGTACGCTCAAATTGAATATCTTTAAATCTAGGATTCAAGGACTTATCATCAGTATCTAAAACCAGAAATTGTTTTGTATCCATATTGTGAAGAGCATTAAAGGAGTTGAATTGGTTATTTTGAAGTTGTAAAACCTCCAAACTTGCCAACTGTCCAAACTCTTTTGGTATTTCACCACCCAATTGGTTATTGGATAAGACCAACTCTTTTAGCTCCACCAAGTTTCCTATCTCGGCAGGAATTTGCCCTTCCAACCTATTTTCGAAAAGACCAAGAGCCTCCAAGTTGGAAAGTTTCCCGATAGATTTGGGAATGACTCCTTTAATATTATTACTGGAAAGGTTCAGTTCCTTTAGGTTTTTAAGCTTTCCAAACGTTTCTGGGATAGGTCCGCTTAAAAAATTATTGAACATAGAAAAAACTTCCAATTCCTTAAAGTTGCCAACTCCTGAAGGTATTGCTCCCTTGATGCGGTTCATCTCCAAACGGAAAACTTTTAGTTTTTCCAATTTCACAATATCCTTTGGAAGAACACCTGTTATCTGGTTAAAGGCCAGGTTCAATTGTGTGATATGTTTTAAATCACCAATACTTTCGGGAAGTGTTCCGCTTAAATTATTCATGAACAATGTGATTCCGACTACATGTCCATCTTTGACCTCAATGCCTTTCCATGTATCAACGGGGGCATTAAGATCCCAAGAAGTGTTCCATTCTGCCCCATTGGTATTATTGTATAAGTCCACCAAAGCGGATTTTTCTTTGGGAGAAACCTGTCCGCTTGCAAAAGAAATACTTGCGGAGAACACTAAGCAACAGAAAAAAATGGCTATCCTAATCATGAATTACTTATTTATACGTAAGGAATTTACTTACAAAGTAATAAAAAGAAGAAACATCCTACAAGTTTAATCGTCGAATACACCACATTATGTTGTGAATCCGCCAAAAAGTGTTGTGAAAAATTTTTTGAGCTCTCTAATTCAAGGAATCCAACTCAATAGAAAGGCTTTCCCAGTCCTCCATCAAGGACTCCAAATCCTTCTTTTTGCCATCGTACTTTTCAAAAAAGTCAGGCTTAGCAATAGTTGCATCGTAGTCCATTAGCAAATCGTGATCAATATCGGCAATCTCCTTTTCCAGTTGCGAAATCTTTTTCTCAACACCGCTAAGTTTATTTTTGAGGGATTTTTGCTTCTTTTGGGTCTGATAATCGTTCTCTTTGGTTTTCTCTTGAACTTTTTCTTCTCTCTTTTGCTCTCCTTTTTCAACACTTCGGAAATCTTCCACCTTGCGCTGCTCGAGATAAAAATCAATGTCCCCCAAATATTCTTTTATTCCACCATCTTTAAATTCGTACACCCTATCGGTCAGCCCTTGAAGAAAATCACGGTCGTGAGATACTAAAATCAGGGTTCCCTCAAAGTTTTGAAGCGCCTGCTTCAATACATTCTTGGATTTGATGTCCAAATGGTTGGTAGGTTCATCCATTATCAACACATTAAAAGGTTGAAGAAGCATTTTGGCCAAAGCCAAACGGTTTCTTTCACCTCCTGACAGCACTTTCACGTACTTATCGACCTCATCCCCCCTAAATAGGAAAGACCCCAAAATATCTCTTACCTTGCTACGGTTCTTTTCGTTAGCGGCATCAATCATCGTGTCCAAAATGGTCTTATCACCATCCAGGTATTCTGCTTGGTTCTGGGCAAAGTAGCCCAATTGTACATTGTGCCCAATCTTTAAATCGCCCTCATAATCCAATTCTCCGACCATAATTTTGGCCAATGTTGTCTTTCCTTGCCCATTTTGACCTACAAAGGCAGTTTTGCTACCCCTATCCACCATTAGATCGATATCCTGAAGTACATTTTTGGGTCCATAGCTTTTGGAAACCCCGTTTAATTCCGCCACCACCTTGCCTGGGTTCACGGAAACAGGAAAATGAAGGTTCATTACGCTATTATCCTCTTCATCCACCTCAATGCGATCCATTTTATCCAGCTTTTTGATAAGGGACTGAGCCATGGAGGCCTTGCTGGACTTTGCCCTGAATTTTTCTATCAATCTTTCCGTCTGCTGAATCTGTTTCTCTTGATTCTTTTGGGCGCTCAACTGTTGTTCCTTGATTTCTTTCCGATGAACCAAGAACTGTGAATAAGGCTTGTTGTAATCGTAAATTCTACCCAACGAAATCTCGATGGTACGGTTGGTCACATTGTCCAAGAACATTTTATCATGCGAAACAATCACCACTGCGCCTGCAAAATTTCGTAAAAACTGTTCCAGCCAAATTATGGATTCTATATCCAAGTGGTTGGTCGGCTCATCCAGCAACAGCACATCATTGTTCTGCAACAATAGTTTGGCCAATTCAATCCGCATACGCCATCCACCAGAAAATGTATCGGTAAGTTTATTAAAGTCTTCCCTCTTAAAACCCAATCCAAGAAGCACCTTCTCCGTATCCCCTTGGTAATTATATCCTCCCAATATTTCGTAGCGGTGGGTAACATCGTTCAGGTCCACCATCAACTGATGATATCCATCACTTTCATAATCGGTGCGCTCAGCCAACGCTGTATTAATCTCATCAAGTTTGAGTTCCAAAGCCTTGATTTCCGAAAAGGCCTGATAGGATTCTTCCAAAACAGTTCGGCCTTCTTCAAAGTCGATATCCTGTTTAAGAAACCCTATTTTAATGTCTTTCTCCGTGGCTATGGTTCCTTCGTCCAACGGCATTTCCTTCGCAAGAAGTTTGAGCATAGTGGATTTCCCGGCCCCATTCTTTCCAATTAGACCTACACGGTCCCCGCCATTTAGACGAAATGATATTTCCTCGAACAGATATTCTCCTCCAAAGGCTACAGAAAGATTATGAATGTTTAACATTTTATGTGACCTTGATTACAAAACAATAGACGCTGAATTTATACTTTTGTGCAAAAACCCTGCAAATGTTAAAAAAAGGAACCAAAATGTACAGCATTTTAACAGGAAACTGTCCAAGATGCCATGAGGAGAGTATGTATGAAAAGACGAATCCTTATGCACTCTCCAAAATCTTCAGCATGAACGAAAGATGCTCGCATTGTGGTTTAAAATATAAGATTGAGCCTTCCTTTTTTTATGGTGCAATGTATGTTAGCTATGCTGTGGGCATTGCTTTTGCCGTAGCGGCCTTCGTAATTTCCTTTTTATTTATTGGAACTACTCTATTGACGACTTTTATCTCCATTGTAGGTACCTTGATTGTTTTTATGCCGGTAATCATCAGGCTATCGCGAAATATTTGGATCAATTTTTTTGTTAAATATGATTCTAATGCAATCAAGAAGCACCAGGCCATAAAAGGTTAATTGCCATAATATTTTTTGGTAAATCTTCCGATATCCATTTCGGGGTCCAAGTCGGTCTGTTTTTCAATATAATCAAATAAATTTCTTGAAGCATATGGCCCAATAAGTACTCCCCGGGAACCAAATCCATTTAAAACATACATGTTTCGAAACTCTGGGTGCCTGCCCACAAGAGGCCTACGATCCGCAACTGTAGGACGTATTCCTGCCACATGATCTATTACCTCAAAATCACATTTTAAAAATGTTCTCAGTTTGTCCAAGAGTTCGTTTTTAGACTCCTCAGTTGGGGTATTGGTCTTATCCTTCCATTTATATGTTGCTCCCACCAAATACTTGTCTTCTTCCATGGGAATCGTGAAAACGGAGGATTTAATCACATTTTCCTCTTTGTAATCGGGTGCATGAATGATTAATAGTTCTCCCTTGGTCCCGTTTAGGGGCAGGTATCCAAAAAACGGATTTTGTTTTAGGCCATAGCCGCAGGCAAAAACTATGTTTTTTGCTGTAATGGATTTATATGATATGCCTTCTTTTGTTATTGACAGCAAATCAAAATCGAGAGATTCTTCTATAAGGGAGTTGGTTTTTTTGAGATAATCTTTATAAGACCTAACCAAAGTACCAGTATCAATCCTTCCCGTATATTTAACTTGGCCAAAACCATGGGGAGCATCAATGGCGGAGTTGTTGTTCGGAACTAATTTAGTCGATAGAAAATAATCCAAATCTGGACGGTCAGCCGCCTCAAACCAAAGGTTTTGCTCTTCAATAGAGGCAAATTTTCGCAGAACGGGGAGTTCATGATCCAGCTTGATCCCCAGTTTTTTCTCTAAACTTTGATAGAATGGTTTGGCAATTTCCATCTGTACTCTTGCATTCCAGGCCATGGTAAACCGCTTTAAAATAACGGGATTGTACAACCCTCCAGCCACTTGGGATGCTTGTTGGGACTCATCTGTAATCACCTTAAGGGATTTACCCTCTTTCTCCAATACCTCGCAGAACGAAATCCCTGCCAAACCCAGACCTACTACTAAATAATCCAACATACTGCAAAATTAGGCATCTGAATGGTCCAAACATCATTCTGTAGTAAGTTTAATAAAAAACGCCGCACTAGGTGCGGCGTTTTGCTTGTATTGAATTGGAATATATTTATGGGTTAATACGCCCACATATCTTGCTCCCGATCTCTTATGCCTTCTTTGATTCTTTGGGCTTCCAAGAGCTGGAACAATGCATTATCAAAAATATAGTCGCTTATTTCACGATCTTCGTGAACGTTTTCCTCTTGGTAGATAACACCATTGAATCGACGTGCGTTCAACAACATATCAAAGGAAATGGGTCTTGCCGAGTTACGCTGGTTATACACCTTGGCATCGTGCAATATTTGCCTTGCCGCAGGGTACCACACCCAGAACAATTCAACTTTGTTCTGTCCTGGATCTACCGACTCATCATCGATAAAGTTCACATCGGGTGCAACCGGTGCAATTCCCAATAAGCGATACTTGAGCTCTCCCTGACGTTTGTCGAAATACCATATTCCCTTGATACGAAACTCCTCAATATCGGCTGCGGTAATATCCCTTCTGTTGATAAACTCTGGGGAAACCTGCTCACCGGCATTTACTTGTTCGTACCCTAGATCGGTGGTATCCACTTTTCTCAAGGTTGCCGAAAGGTCTTCCAACTTTCTCTTTTCGGTAAAGTAGGAATCTGCATAAACCTCTGTAAGGTTTCCATTTCTGATGTTCTTCATCAAAACATGGTACAGCGACCTTCTGTCCGCTCCAATACCTATGGTATCGGTTGGGTAATATAATGGAAAGTTAACTCGCTCATCAAGATCGATGATTTCCCAAACGGTCTTGGACCAAAGGATATCCCTATCATCCACATAACCGTACTCTAAAGGCTCATCGGCATCTTGCTCTATTTGAGCTTGGGTTTTTTTACCAATATCCTCGGGCAACTTGGCATTTAAAATATTTGCCTGCGCCATGATCGATACCGGCAATATGCCCAACAATCCAATCAATAATGCGTTTTTCCAATTCATGATCACTTGTATACTTTTTATACTTCTTAGTTAGTAAGCTCAACCACTACAGGAGATACTTTTTTCAACTTGTAGCTCTTGTTGTTTGTGATGTAAGCTTGGATATCGAATATCTGGACAGATTCGCCTCTTCCTGCTCTTTTAAGTGCAGATTTAGCTCTACCATCCAATTTGTTTCCGTTTACAACTACTGTAGGCTGACCCGGTACTTTGAACTTAAACTGGCTTACCGCAAGGTTCAAGTCAAAATCAAAGTCTTCCAACATAGCGCTCACAGTGGAAATTTCCAGGTTGTTTCTAGGCATTTTAATGCTACCTGACTCTCCACGAACGGTACCGCTTGGTCTTGGAATATCCTTGATACGGAATTCAGACGAAGTACGGATTCCTTTACCATCAGGCAATGTACCTGAAGCAGTAATGGTCACCGATCTACCTGTACCTGGATTCATAACGTACTGGCTTCCACTTCTTCTGCTCAAACCTGGGGCTGATGCAGATACTTTATTGTCTGGAATACCTGGGATAGAGATGGTCATTGGGTTAGCAACACCACGGTAAACCACGTTCATTTTATCCGCAGAAATAACTGCTGCATTAGGCATAGAGATAGTAGCGAAAGTATTGTTCACTTCAACTGGCACCTCTTCACCATCCTGCATAAATGTCATTGTACCTTTAATGGTATGGTCACCTGGAGTACCGGCACTGATCAACATTTTGATACCACCAGCTTCCAATTCGTAATCCTTACCTTCCGTTAAAGCTCTTCCGTCCAAAGTCAATTCAGCTTTTACAGGAGTGGATGTCTTGTCAGTCTTGCTAACAATGATTTTACCATCATACTTTTCACCTGAGTAATATGCTGTTTTTGGAGCATTCAAAGAACTTGCAAAGTTGGTCAATGATACAGCCTCTGTCAACTCACCTTCCAAAAGGGTTTTCAACACCTCTTGCTCAGTAGTTTTGATATCGGCCTGCAACTGGGTCATCTTTGTCAAAGAGGCTACCAATGGGAACCCTTCGTAATGATAGTTGATCCAATCTTGACGTGTACCGTCTCTCTTTTCAACTTTACCATCTTCGTCACCAGTCGCAAAACGTGCTTTAACCGCTGATTTCAAAGATTCGAACTCACCTTCCGGCAAAGCGTTGATAACACCTTCACGGTAATTATTGATCTGCTCCATGAACTTTTTACCTTCTGGGCCTAAATTGTCACCCTGAAAGAACTTTTGGTCCAAGTAGTCAGATTTGTCCATAACCACATAGTCTTTTGGGTCTTCCAAATCTGCGGTCATTTCTTTCTTCAATCCTTCCAAATAGCTATAGTAAGAATCTGAAAGTTGCTTGATCTCTTGAGCATTTTGGTATAGTTCACCGTATTCCTCCTCATTTTCGCTGGCCTTTGTTTCCAAGCTGGCCATGAAACTGGAGTTGTTAGCGTCCATATTGGTATTGGAAGTTTCCAGCTTTTCGTTCATAAGTCCGAAAGCGGCAAGTACTTCCTTGCTCATATTAAGTGCCAACATCGCAATGAAGATCAAGTACATAAGGTTGATCATCTTCTGACGTGGCGTTTGTTTTCCTGATGCCATGTTTTTCTAATTAGATTTAATAATTAATTTGATTTGGTTTGTTTTCTGTTGATTGAAAACTTCTAATTAGACTTTACCGCCCATAGCTGTAAGCATACCACCATACACTCCGTTCAAAGAAGATAGGTTAGTGGCCAAAGACTCCATTTGGTCTTTCAATGCACCTGCATTCTGAACTACTTCTTCGTTGATGGAAGCTTGTCTGCTAGCGCTTTCCAACTGTACTTTGTACAAGCTGTTCAAAGATTCCATTTGAGCTGCAGCGTGAGACAATTCCTCAGAGTATTTTTTAGTGTGCTGAATAGCGTCTGTTGTTGGAGTGATATTCTTGGCGGCACCTTCAAAACTCTTGATACTTTCACCTAAGTTGGCAAAAAGATCAGAATCGATTTTAGCTTCTTTCAGAAGACTATCCAATTTCTTGGAAAGAAGTCCTTCTGCTTCTTTGGCATCTTTAGCCTCTTGTTTTCTTGAAGCATTTGCTTCACTACCGGCCAATTCCGGATATACCAAAGACCAATCGAATTCATCATCTACTGGTTCAAATGCAGAGATAGCAAAGATCAGTGCTTCAGTAATTAGTCCTACCGCAAGAAGAAGTCCACCTGTAAGTGGTCCAAACTCCCAGTGAAGGATCTTGAACAATGCACCAATAATTACTACCGATGCTCCAAGCCCGTAGGCCATGTTAAACAGCTTTTTTGTTGATTTTGACT
>NZ_CAMYIC010000024.1 GCF_947258355.1 uncultured Allomuricauda sp. | reverse complement strand
TTGGTTTTCGAAAAGAATTGAATAATTTTTCCCCAATCTTTTTTCCAAAAGAAGGACGGCTCTCCCCAAAGCCGTCCTTTTTCTTTTATATTATTCTTAAATTTGTCCCTCTTTAAAACAAAGAACACATGTTCGATAATTTAAGTGAAAAATTAGATAAGGCACTTCACGTCCTCAAAGGGCATGGTCAGATTACGGAAATCAATGTAGCAGAGACCCTTAAGGAAGTTCGAAGAGCCCTGTTGGATGCCGATGTTAACTTTAAGATAGCCAAGGAATTTACCAATACGGTAAAGGAAAAAGCGCTTGGTCAAAACGTACTGACCTCCTTACAGCCGGGCCAACTTATGGTTAAATTGGTAAAGGACGAGCTTACAGAACTAATGGGAGGCGAAGCAGAAGGTATTGACCTTTCCGGCAATCCCTCCGTTATATTGATGTCCGGTTTGCAGGGTTCGGGTAAAACAACTTTTTCCGGTAAGCTTGCCAATTACCTAAAAAACAAGAAAACAAAAAAACCACTTTTGGTAGCCTGTGACGTATACCGTCCAGCGGCGATAGATCAGTTGCATGTGGTAGGTGACCAAATAGGGGTAGAGGTATATTCCGATCGCGATAACAATGATCCGGTTGCCATTGCCAAGGCTGGTATAGACCATGCTAAAAGTATAGGATGCAATGTGGTAATTATCGATACCGCAGGTCGTTTGGCAGTGGACGAGCAGATGATGGACGAAATCTCCAACATTCACAAAGCCATTGAGCCCCAGGAAACTTTGTTTGTCGTGGATTCCATGACAGGTCAGGATGCCGTGAATACCGCCAAAGCCTTTAACGATATCTTGAATTTTGACGGGGTTATTTTGACCAAACTCGATGGTGATACCAGAGGTGGTGCCGCTATTTCCATTAAATCGGTGGTTGATAAGCCCATCAAGTTTATTGGTACTGGTGAAAAAATGGAAGCCATCGATGTGTTCTATCCATCACGTATGGCTGACCGTATCCTGGGAATGGGAGATGTGGTATCATTGGTGGAACGTGCCCAAGAACAGTTCGATGAAGAACAGGCACGTAAGATTCAAAAGAAAATCGCCAAAAATAAGTTTGGGTTCGATGATTTCTTGAGCCAGATTCAGCAGATCAAGAAAATGGGGAACATGAAAGACCTCATGGGAATGATCCCAGGTGCTGGAAAGGCTTTAAAAGGCTTGGATATTGATGATGACGCCTTTAAGCATATTGAAGCCATTATTCACTCCATGACCCCGGAAGAAAGATCAACGCCATCTAAATTGAACGCAAGTCGTAAAAAACGTATTGCTGCAGGTAGCGGAACCTCGGTCCAAGAAGTTAACCAGTTGCTAAAACAGTTCAACCAAATGAGCAAGATGATGAAGATGATGCAAGGTGGCGGAGGCAAGAAGATGATGCAGATGATGCAAAATATGCGATAACCTTTTCAGAAGTAAAAACCAACACAACCTATGGAAATCCTTGACGGAAAAAAAGTATCGAACCAGATAAAAGAGGAAATCACCGTTGAGGTGGCCCAGATGAAAGAGCGGGGCGAAAAAGTCCCACATTTGGCAGCCGTTTTGGTAGGCAACGATGGGGCCAGTTTAACCTATGTTGGCAGCAAAGTACGTTCCTGTAAAAAAATAGGATTTGAATCCACGTTGATTCATCTTCCCGAAGAAACCACCGAAGAGGATTTATTAAAGCAAGTACATCAATTGAACAACGATCCCGATATAGATGGTTATATTGTTCAATTGCCCTTGCCTAAACACATTGATGAGGAAAAGGTACTTATGGCGGTGGACCCGGACAAGGATGTGGATGGTTTCCATCCGACCAATTTTGGAAAAATGGCTTTGGATATGGAGACATTTATCTCTGCCACTCCATTCGGAATCATGGAACTATTAAAGCGCTACAAAGTTGAAACAGAAGGGAAACACACCGTAGTAATCGGTAGGAGCCACATTGTAGGTAGGCCCATAAGTATTTTAATGAGCCAAAAGGGAAATCCAGGAAATTCCACTGTCACCCTTGCACATAGTAGAACCAAAAACTTGAAGGAACTAACACTTCAGGCAGACATTGTCATCTCGGCCCTTGGAGTTCCAAAGTTTTTAAAGGCCGATATGGTCAAGGAAGGAGTTGTCATCATCGACGTGGGTATCACCCGTGTTCCAGATGAGACCCGCGAAAAAGGATACTATATTACAGGGGATGTGGACTTTGAAAATGTAAGTAAAAAAGCATCCTACATCACTCCTGTTCCTGGTGGAGTAGGCCCTATGACCATAGCTATGTTGCTCAAGAACACTTTGTTGGCCCGAGAGCGTCACAATGCCTAAAAGATTAATTTGTATTTTCCTGTTCTAACTTTAGGGCAGCTTGTTGCTCTTCTTCCGGAGTAAGGATTTCAAAATCTGTTTCACCTTCGTCATTGGTGCAGCTGGATACTGCCATGGCAGAAAAAATAAGTGTGATCAAGAGTAAAATTGTCTTCATAATAGTAGGATTTGGGGATGGCTTGAGTGCCTAATCAATACATTTATAACGAATTACCATCAAAATTCTTGTCTTTGTATTCAAAATATCGATAACTTACCTATAGCTAAATCAGGCATCATGGCTCAAACGGCAAGAAACAAAGTAGCTTGGGTGGTTTTCGTATTTCTGGCCATTGGAATTGGTCTTTACCCATTGGTATATGTATTTGCTTCCGACAATTTTGGACTTTTAATGAATAAATCCAATGAACTGTTGGCGAGCACGGTTTGGAAAATGGCCTTTTATGGTCATATTAGTTTTGGGGGATTGGCGCTGTTGGTCGGTTGGTCTCAGTTTATTAAAAAGCTAAGGTCCAAACGGTTGAATTTACATCGTAATCTTGGAAAAATTTATGTGGTCTCTGCATTGTTAAGCGGACTGTGCGGAGTGTATTTGGGTTTTTTCGCAACAGGCGGAATCGTTTCATCCATTGGATTCATAAGCCTCGGGGCAATATGGTTATTTACTACAACCCGGGCGTATTTGGCTGTAAAAAACAGGGACTTATCGCTCCATCAAGGTATGATGATTTACAGCTATGCAGCTTGTTTTGCGGCAGTAACATTACGCATTTGGTTGCCCCTGCTAACAATTGTTTTTGGAGAGTTTTTATTGGCTTATAAAATAGTCGCGTGGCTGTGCTGGGTGCCCAATATAATTTTTGCCCAAATTTGGGTAAAGAAAAAAGGTCTGAACCTCGTTTGATTTACTTGGCAAACAATTGCCCCATATCCTTGAATGCTTTAAACTCCAAAGCGTTTCCAGCTGGATCTAAAAAGAACATGGTTGCCTGTTCCCCTGGCTCTCCTTTAAATCGGATATAGGGTTCAATAACGAAATCAATGCCCTTTTCAATCAATTCTTTGGAGAAAGTCTGAAAGGTGTCCCAAGGTAAAACCACCCCATAATGCGGTACAGGTACATTTTTTCCATCAACTGGATTAGTGTGGGTTTCTTCTTCTGACTTTGGTTTGTAATGAATCACAAATTGATGCCCGAAAAAGTTGAAATCTACCCATTGTTCGGCACTTCTACCTTCTTCACACCCGAGTACATCACGATAGAAGTTTCTACACTCTTCTAAATTATGTACAGGAACGGCAACATGAAAGGGGGTTATTTTTTGCATGGTCTATTTTTTCTGAAAATTAGGACAACTTTGTCAAGCTTCCAAAAATGATACAATTTGATTGTTCACATCGTCTTGGTGCATGGAATGTCCCAAACCTTCGGTGCTAATTAGTCTACTGTCTTTCCAGTTCTCGTTCACGGCCACAGAGGCGTGGTACGGTGTAATGTTGTCGTGCTTGTCATGAAAAAGTAATCCCTTTTTACTTAAGGACTGCGCAAACTTGGATGTTGAGAATTCATCTATCTTAAACCCAAAACGATCATGGACGTATTCATCCAAATGTTTCATTACTCGATTATTGAACTTCAAAATATCTTGAAAATGCTCCATAATCTCATGAAATTCTGAAGGGGAACCAATGGTGACCATTTTTTCTACGTGGGAGCTTGGATTTTTATATTGATTGTAAACTATAGTCATACCCCCAACCGAATGCCCGATAAGGTGCTTGGGATTGTACTTCTTCACCATGTGGTTCACTGCTTCTTCATACAAAGGGACATATAAATGTTTCCCAGATGAATAGCCATGGGAAGGTGCATCAAAAGCGTATATGTTAAAATCTGCCTCTTTTAGTTTTTTAATGAGGTTGCGCCATCTGTACGTATTGCTTTCCCAACCGTGGACCAGTAAAACGGTTTCTTTGTTCCCGGGCCAGTGGTAGGATTGTATTTTATGTCCAGCAACTTCTTCCATAGTATGTTTAAATCCATCCAAAAACGAGGCTTGTTCTGGTCGCACTCGCCCTTTTCTAACTGTGCAGAATACATGAAATGCACTTTCAGCTGCTTTCTTGGGTGCAACTAGGGTATAGGCATTGTAATATTGCCCGTAGACCTTTGGGATTATTTTGTTAAGTAGTTTTTTCATGAGGTTACTTTTTGTAACTTACTCTTAATTAGAAACTAAAAATACATATTCATTTTAGAAAAGTAAAGAAGTGACGGATTGAAAACCAAGTATATAAATGGAAACTATTACTGAAAATCAAAAGGTTAGAACGGTAAAAAAAATAGAAAAAATGTTTGGGCACATCGATTACAAGAACCCGCCCGAGCTTTGTCCAGTGAGGGATGTAATGTCGGTGGCTTCAGACCAATGGAGTGTCTTGATTCTACTTTGGTTAGGTTATTTTCCTGTACTTCGTTTCAATAAACTCAAAAAATACGTCTATGGCATTTCAAATAAAGTGCTGAGCCAACGCTTAAAGGTTCTAGAGGCTGATGGCTACATTGAACGAAAAGCATTTCCCGAAGTGCCTATTCGTGTGGAGTATAGGCTTACCGAATTTGGACAATCTTACGTGGAAAAACTTTTGGAACTTACCGAATGGATGCACGAAAATAGTCCAAAAGTTATGGTCAACCGTGAAAAGTATGGTTTGCTCTGACCTTCGGCAGGTTTATTCCCATCCCAACATTAAATACTTGATCTTGGCATCGTCCGGTATTTGAACCGCTTCGATATCAGAAGTTGAAAAACGTAAATTTTCGGGGAGCTCCTCTTTATCAATCGTAAAATAGAGGTTACTTTCCTTAGGGAATACCACAATACTGTTCAATGTGGTCACAATTTTCTTGATATCGTATTTGCGTTGTATATCCTTAAAGGTACTTTTTAATCCTATCCCATTTTCCGTAACATATCTAGCATCCATTATTCGGATATTCTCAACGGTTGGAATACTGTCAGAGTTGGCAGTGAGGGTCAAGAGGTGCTTGCCGCCTTTTTCATAAACCTCAATTTTTTTGGGTGATGCCCCTAAATTGATTTGGGCGGTGTCTCCGACAACAGAGTCATTTACAAAGGTGGATTCCATTTCCTTTACTGTGGTCGACTGCGTCAGAGGCCCAACGCTTGTTTCAGTTATCAAAAAGGTGGTGTTTTTTTGGCAAGAGTGAATTAATACAATACCAAAAATCAGGGCAATTATTTTACTTGTCTTTTTCATGAAATTATCGAATCACTTTTTTTAACACACCTAAAACACCTCTGATAAATGTAGCACTTGTCAAAACTTTTACCACAGGGTTCATACGGGTGCTCCTTCGGCTCGTTGACCTTCGGCTGGTTGATTTTTCTTCTTTTTCTTTCTTGGCCTCTTTCTCGGCCTTCTCAATTTTCTCGGTGAGGATTTCATAGGCGCTTTCGCGGTCAATTTCCTCATTGTATTTTTTGATCAATTTGGACTTGTCCAACACATCCTTTATTTCGGAATCGCTCAAAATATCCATTCGGCTCATGGGTGCGCGCATCATGGTGGCAGCCAATGGTGTAGGTCTTCCTTTTTCGTCCAAGGCGGACACCAAAGCTTCCCCCGTTCCCAATGAGGTGAGTACTTCGGCGGTATCATAGAACTCAGAAATGGGATAGTTCTGTGCTGTAAGTTTAATTGCTTTCCTGTCTTTGGCGGTAAACGCACGGAGTGCATGCTGTATTTTTAATCCCAATTGCGCCAAAACATCGTCCGGCACATCGGTTGGATTCTGGGTCACAAAATAAAGTCCTATGCCTTTGGAACGTATCAGTTTTACGATACTTTCAATTTGATCTAAAAGTGCTTTGCTGGCATTGTCAAAAATGAGGTGGGCCTCGTCAATGAATAGGACCAACTCCGGTCTATCGCTATCCCCTTGTTCTGGGAAAGTGGAATAAATCTCTGCCAAAAGGCTCAACATAAATGTTGAAAACAGCTTTGGGCGGTCTTGGATATCGGTCAAACGGATAATATTGACATAACCACGCCCATTTTCATCAATCCGAACCAAATCGTCCACATCAAAGGATTTCTCCCCAAAGAAAAGGTCGGCACCCTGCTGCTCCAGTTCAATGATCTTTCTTAATATGGTCCCCGTAGAACTCGTGGAAATACGACCATATTCTTTTTGGAACTCTTCTTTTCCTTCTCCCGTTGCATATTGTAATACCTTTTTAAAGTCATTCAGGTCAAGAAGCGGGAGTTTATGATCGTCACAGTATTTAAAAACAACGGCCACAATACCTTCCTGGGTAACGCTGAGATCTAAAATTCTTGATAATAGCACCGGGCCGAACTCGGACACCGTGGCACGTAAACGTACCCCATCCTGTTCCGAAAGGGATAAAATTTCTACGGGAAAGCCTTTGGGTTCAAAAGGAAGTCCAATTTTTTCTTGGCGCTCATCAATCTTTGGATGCCCAGGGCTAGGTTGGGCAATACCGCTAAGGTCACCTTTAAGGTCCATGAGCAACACTGGGATTCCTTTGTCGGATAGGTTCTCGGCCAATACTTGCAAAGTCTTGGTTTTTCCGGTACCCGTAGCTCCGGCGATAAGTCCGTGGCGATTCATTGTTTTAAGAGGGATCTTGATGTAGGCGTTGGTCATGGTTTCCCCATCCAACATTCCGGCACCAACAGTAATGTAATCGCCTTTCATGGCGTATCCTTGCTCTATATGATCAAAGAATTTTTCTTTGTTGCCCATAGCGTTCAATTTGCGATAAAAATAGGGTAATTTTAAGCAAAACTAAAAATGAGATTATGAAACCTTTTCACTATGCACTGTTGTCTATTTTGATGAGTGGGGTAATGGCTACTTCCTATGCACAAGAAAGTACGGAGATTATTTTTCACAAATCGCACGAACCAAAAAAGCAAAATGCTCCTTTTAGTGATGTGGTGCAGGCAGGCAATATGTACTTTTTTGCCGGCCAAATAGGGATGGACCATACTACCCGTACACTCATTGAAGGGGGAATTAAACCTGAAACCGAGCAAGCGATTAAAAATATTCAAGATGTGCTGGCCCAACATGGTATGACCTTGGACAATGTGGTGAAATGCACGGTGATCTTGGCCGATATTGGTGATTTTTCCGCCTTTAATGAAGTCTACACCCAATATTTTACCAAAAAACCGGCTCGGACCACCTTTGCGGCCAAGGGGCTTGCAGCAAACAGCAGCATAGAAATTGATGTTATTGCCGTAAAATAGGTGAAACCATAGAAGTGGACTATCTTTGCACCATGGTAGAAGAAAATGTAATGGATTTGGTGGAAAAGGGCCTAATGTTGCCCCTTATGGAAGAGTTTTATACCATTCAAGGGGAAGGCTACCACAAAGGAACTGCCGCTTATTTTATACGGGTCGGTGGATGCGATGTGGGCTGCCATTGGTGCGATGTAAAAGAAAGTTGGAATGCGGAAACACATCCCCCCACAGCTATTGATAGTATTGTGGCCAATGCCGAAAAATTTTCGGATACCATTGTGATCACAGGTGGTGAACCGCTTACTTGGGATATGGGACCTTTGACCCAAGGCCTCAAGGAAAAGGGCATGACCATACATATTGAAACCTCGGGAGCTTATCCGTTGACAGGGGTTTGGGATTGGATTTGCCTTTCACCCAAAAAGAACAAGCTTCCAGTTGGGGATATTTACGAGAAAGCACACGAACTTAAGGTGATTGTTTACAACAAACACGATTTTATTTTCGCCGAGGAACAAGCGGCCAAAGTCAATGATGATTGTATTCTCTATCTACAACCGGAATGGAGCGTACGCGACAAAATGGTACCGCAAATCGTGGATTATGTAATGAAGCATCCTAAATGGAAGGTGTCGCTACAGACCCATAAGTATTTGAATATTCCTTAATTGCAAAAGATTATCGTCCCCCATATTTCTGGAGGTCCAAAATACATTCGGCATCAAAACCGGGAATGGATGCTAATCCTTTAGAGGCATTTTTTTCCATCTGCTTTAAAAGGGAAGCCCCAAATTGCAATTCGGCTCGCATTAAACAACCTTGCACATTGCAATGGTTTTCAGAATCAACATCTTCGTGATCGTTTACCGACTCCGTAGATAAATTGACCAATCCGAACAAGTGCCCGAACTCGTGCAATAAGGTAGCGGTTTCCACATCCGAAATGGTAACGGTGGCGCTGCTATTTGCCATCTCTTCTATAGTGGATTGGTATATCACCATGGAAGTATTTCGATATACGGCACCTAAGGTAACAAGACCTTCGTCTTCATTATCGCTATCGGCAGGGGCATCGGCAAAATAAATATACAGGGCAAGGGTATTGTCATCGTTATATTGGGTCCTGTTCTCAGCTTCTAGATCAACAACCTCTTCCAATGTAAGTGTTTCTTCCGAAGGGGTAGAAAGGGAAGTATATTTAAACTCTATGTTTTCCTTAAAGGTCCTTTCGAGCAAAAAATCCTCAAAATTGGCAATGGCCTCAAAAGTAGGTTCAAAACCTGCAACATAGGCAATCTCAACCACAAGTTTATCGAAATTCTCGTTGGATAAAAGGTCTCTTGCTGATGCTCCCGTTGTTAAGAGATTTCCAGCTTTAAGATTTGCATCGGAATTTGTTGGGGCAAC
Source organism: uncultured Allomuricauda sp. (assembly GCF_947258355.1). GTDB lineage: Bacteria > Bacteroidota > Bacteroidia > Flavobacteriales > Flavobacteriaceae > Flagellimonas. The sequence goes on along the minus strand of NZ_CAMYIC010000024.1, from coordinate 65,376 downwards.
GTTGGAATCTTTGGAACAACCTAATAGTATTCCAAAACTTAAAAAAGTGTAAATAGCAATTTTTTTCATAACAAAGCAATATAAACTAAAACGTTCTATATCGGAATCTATTACTTTTTGGCCGTAAGCTTCGCCAAATAATCGTAATGCTCCCCCGATAGTACAAGTTCACAGTTGAAACCATTGGATTCACAGGCATTTTGCAAGGTATTGAAATCTACATAAACCCAATCAAAAGGCTTGCTTTTTTTGCCTTTGTATTCCATGGTAAAAGCAACTTCTCCGTAATAGGTTCCATTATTGGGAATCCAATACCCGCCATCCTCATCTTGTTCAAACATATAGATGATATCACTGGAATCCAACAAAATCTGTCCGTCAGGCTGCAATAATGAGGCCAAATGCTGTAAAAAATGACTTAAGTTGTTCAGCTTTCCGGCTAACCCAATACCGTTCATCAGTAAAAGCAGCGTATCGTACTTTTCACCCGAATAGTCCAAGATATTACTGAGTACAGTGGACTTTACACCTCTTTGCTTGCTTACAGCGATGGCACCTTCAGAATTGTCCAAGGCCGTTACATCCAATCCCTTCTTTTGAAGATAAAGCGCATGGCTGCCCGCTCCTGCTCCTATATCCAATACTTTTCCGCGTGTCAATTGCAGGGCTTTTTGTTCCATTTTGGGCATCTCATCAAATGTTCGGAACAAATAGGGGACCGGAATCACATCTTCTTCATCCAAAGATGAATATGTGTTTATGTCTTCCGTATAAAGGCCATTTTGATAATCTTTTAGGGCCATTCCAAAAACATCTGCCATAGCTAGAGTTTGTTTTTGCAAAGATGAGACTTTAATTGCTCGGAAAGGTTTAAAATGGATAAGTTTGTGCTCTATGGACGAAATACTCAAGGATTTGCCACAAAGGGCTAGAGAGAAACATTCCGAGAACAAAAAGTTCTTCTCCAAGCTCAAAAAGCGTCCGCCGAAGGATCTTGACTATACTATGCAGGAACTCCACGAGGCCGAGTTTGAACGGACTGACTGCCTAACATGTGCCAATTGTTGCAAAACTACGGGTCCGTTGTTCACCAATGCCGATGTTGAGCGAATAGCCAAACATTTTAGGATGAAGCCTTCCCAATTTATTGATGAGTTTTTGAGGGTTGATGAAGACAACGATTATGTGCTGCAAAGTGTTCCCTGTACCTTTTTGGGAGCTGACAATTACTGCTCCATTTATGATGTTCGTCCAAAGGCATGTCGCGAGTTTCCCCATACGGACAGAAAGAAGTTTCAACAGATTGGCAACCTTACCATGAAAAATGTAGCCATCTGTCCTGCCGCTTTTAACATTGTTGAAGAAATGAAAAAAGCCATCAAATTTTAATGATTTGCTATATTTGAAGGAATGGAGCAGCTTATTACCTATTTCGAGACCATTCCTTCCTGGCACCGAAGCTTGATTTTGGTCGGGGGAATCACTTTTTTCTGGATTTTGGAGGGAATTGTGCCCTTGTTCAATGTGCCTTACAAAAAATGGAGGCATTCCGTTCCCAATTTCTTTTTTACACTGACCACCATTATCGTGAATTTTCCGCTTGCGTTTTTATTGTTGAAATCTTCGGATTGGGCAGTGGAAAATCAATTTGGGATTATTAATTGGTTGCCCGAAATGCCTTTATGGCTTTACGTTGTTCTTGGTGTAATGTTTTTGGATTTGATCGGGGCCTACGCGGCACATTGGGTGGAACACAAGGTAAAACCTCTTTGGATGGTTCATCTGGTACACCATTCGGATCATAACGTGGACACGACCACAGCGAATCGTCATCATCCATTGGAAAGTTTGATCAGATATGCATTTACTTTGGCGGGAGTCTTAATTGTTGGGGCGCCCATAGGTATCATTATGCTGTACCAAAGCCTGTCCGTAGTGTTTTCGCAATTCAATCACGCTAACATTCGCCTGCCCAAAAAGGTGGACAATACCATCAGCTGGTTTATTGTAAGCCCAGATATGCACAAAGTGCATCACCACTATCAATTACCTTATACAGATTCCAACTACGGAAATATTTTCTCCATTTGGGATAGACTGTTCGGAACCTATATGTCCATGGATCCCAAAGACATTGTATACGGGGTGGACACCTTTCCCGATGAAAAGGAGAATAGTAGTATCAAGGGATTGCTAAAACAACCTTTCCATAAATATCGGAGGCCTACGACGGAGAATTAATCATAAATCAGATACTTCTCTCTTATTTTTTTGAAACCTTCCAGGTCATCTTGCCAAGTAGCCTTGATTTCTTCATTGGATAACCCGTCCTCTATCTGCTTTTGAAGCAGGGGAGTTCCCGCGTGTTTGGTAAATCCACTCGTTAAAAAGAATTCGGACTTGTCCAAGGTGTTGTTGTAGGCATCAATGATCCATTTCATAGTGACCTCGTCCATTCTTGGAGTTTTGGAAAGGTCACGACCATAACAGGTCTTGCCTTCCTCCTTTGGGTATTTGGAACCAAAGTTGGGCTCAGGGACATAGCTAAACTCGTAAGCAGTGCTATCCATAAAAGATGCTCCGTACCGTTGAAACTGGAATTCTGTGCCTCGACCTGCATTTACATTGGTGCCCTCAAATAATCCTAAACTTGGATATAATGAGATGGAGGTGTCATTGGGCAAATTAGGTGAGGGACGAATGGGTAGGTGATATTCGGACTCGTGGGTATAGTTTTCCAGTTCAATAACAGTCAAATCAGCTTTGTTGCTATTTTCCAACCATTCTTCACCGTTCAACATTTGGGCGTATTCACCCATCGTCATTCCATACACTAAAGGAATCGTGTTCATTCCCAAATAGCTGGTATGTTCTTTCATCATGGTTGGGCCGTCCACATAATGTCCATTGGGATTTGGTCTGTCCAAAACTATAATCGGAACATCATTTTCCGCACAGGCTTCCATCACCAATTGTAGGGAAGCAATAAAGGTATAGAACCGCACTCCTACATCTTGAATGTCAAAAACGATGACATCCAATTCGCTTAATTGTTCTTGGGATGGTTTTCTATTTTTACCGTAAAGCGAGATAATGGGCAATCCTGTCTGGGTATCCACACCATCCTTTACGTGTTCCCCTGCATCTGCCGTCCCCCGAAACCCGTGTTCGGGAGCAAAAACCTGTTTGACATCAACCCCTGAGGACAGCAAAGAATCCACTAAGTGGGTGTGTCCATTTTCTGTAAAAATCACACTGGTTGGATTGGCTACGATACCCACCGTTTTTCCTTCAAGAAGGGGCAGGTAGACTTCCGTTCGGTTGGCTGCCACTTTTATGGGGGCAGGCGCTTCGTTCTTTACTTCCGAAGAAGAAATGGTTTCTTTTTGCTGACCCTTGCATGCGGAAAACACCAAAAACAACAATAAAACTGTACTTTTGAATCTAGATAAAATGGGCATTCATTGAATTTAGAATTATTTATTGCCAAACGCCTTGTTACAGGGAAGGAACATAAAATTAGTATTTCCGCCCCGATAATAAAAATTGCCATTGCCGCTATTGCCATTGGTGTGGTAATGATGCTGATTGCCATTGCTACGGGTGTTGGGCTTAAAAACAAGATACGCGAGAAGGTCGCCGCCTTTAACGGCCATATCCAAATTTCCAGTTTCGATAATAACAACTCCGAAGTATCATTGATGCCGATTTCCATTGATCAGGATTTTTATCCCGAATTCCGAGATGTTGAAGGGGTTAGGCATGTACAGGCAGTGGCCACCAAAGGTGGAATTATCCGAACTGCGGATACATTTGAGGGGATGTTGGCCAAGGGAGTGGGGACCGATTACGATTGGAGCACTTTTGAGGAGTATTTGGTCGATGGCAGAATACCTGATTATAACGGAGATCTAAATGAAGAGGTGCTCATATCCAGTTTAATGGCCAATAGATTGCAGTTGAAAGTTGGTGATAGTTTCTTTTCCTTTTTTCTTCGGGATGGTGATGCATCCAAACCACCGAACAATAGAAGGTTCGAAATTGTAGGTATTTATGACAGCGGTTTTGAGGAATTTGATGAAACCTACGTGTTTGTGGATATTCGCCATATCCAATTAATGAACCGATGGGAAGAAAATGAAATCGGAAACTTTGAGGTTTTTATTGATGATTTTGATCAGCTTGATGAGAAGAGTAATGAGATTTACAATAAAACGCTCTCCAACTTGGATACGCAGAACATCAAAAGTAAATACTTCCGCATTTTTGAATGGATCGGTCTTTTTGATTTTAATATTGCTTTGATCATTGGTATTATGATTATTGTTGGTGGTATTAATATGATAACAGCTTTGCTGGTCCTTATTTTGGAGCGAACCCAAATGATTGGAATCTTAAAGGCATTGGGTTCTGCCAATTGGAGCATTCGAAAAGTATTTTTATACAATGCCGCTTATTTGATTGCCATCGGACTATTTTGGGGCAACTTGATTGGTTTGGGGGTCATTTTTCTTCAGGGTAAGTACCGAATGTTCAAGTTTCCAAATCCCGAGGAGTATTATATTGACTACATTCCAGTACATATGGATGTGCCAACCATCTTACTATTGAATATTGGGGTGATGTTACTTTGTTTATTGATGTTGCTGATACCATCATATATCATAACCAAGATTACACCCGTAAAAGCCATTCAGTTCGAGTAGAAGATATGTTGTCGTGTGGGCTTTATCAATCTAATTTGATAACTTGTCGAACAAAATAACCCACCATGAAAATTAAATATTTCTTTACTCTTTTTGCCTTGGTTTTTATTGCAACTGTTTCGGCGCAAAAACTATCTAGAACGGAAAAAAAGATTGTTTCCACTATTGAAAAGAACAATGCCGAAGCCATTGGCTTTCTCGAAAAAGTAGTCAATATCAATAGTGGTACCTTAAACGCTGCTGGTGTTGAGAAAGTAGGCATGGTTTTTAAGGATGCCTTTGACAATATTGGCTTTGAAACTACTTGGATTGAGATGCCTGAAGAGATGAACAGATCGGGGCATTTGTTTGCTGAAACGACTGGTTCAAAGGGGAAAAAGTTATTGCTCATCGGTCATTTGGATACTGTTTTCGAGGAAGACAGTCCTTTCCAGACCTTTAAAATTGTGAACGATAGCATTGCTCATGCCCCGGGAGGGAACGATATGAAAGGCGGTGATGTAATTGTGCTGTATGCCTTAAAAGCACTTTCAGATAACGGTTTGCTGGATGATGCACAGATTATCGTAGCCTTTACAGGGGACGAAGAGAGCACGGGCAAACCTTTGTCCATAAGCAGAAAGGACTTGATTGATGCGGCCAAACGAAGTGATATTGCCCTTGGTTTTGAAACCTCAACAGGTTTTAATTACGCCACTGTGGCCAGGAGAGGTGCTTCAGGTTGGGCCGTAGAGGTTGAGGGAAAACGTGCCCATTCCTCTGGAATTTTTAGCGAAGGTACAGGTGCGGGTGCCATTTTCGAAATGTCCAGAATACTCCATGAGTTTTATACCGATGTGAAAGGAGAGGATTTATTGACCTTTAATCCGGGTGTTTTATTGGGTGGAACCTTTGTCAATTACGATGAATTGACCAGCAAGGGTGATGCCTTTGGAAAAACCAATGTAGTTGCCCAAAAAGCCGTGGTAAAAGGCGGACTCAGGTTTATATCCGAAGAACAAAAAGAACGTGCCAGGGCAAAAATGAGGGAGATTGTGGCCAATAATCTACCACAGACCTCGGCTAGCATAAGTTTTACGGATAGTTACCCCGCCATGAAGCCTACCGAAGGCAATCTCGCATTGTTGGAAACGTTGAATGAAGTGAGTCTGGACCTGAAACAAGGAGAGGTGTTGGCCTACGACCCAGGAAAAAGGGGAGCCGCTGATGTGTCTTTTGTGGCGGAATATGTGGATGGGTTGGACGGTTTGGGCACCATGGGTTCCAACGCCCATACTCCTCAGGAGACAGTCAACCTAAATACCATTGAAGCATTGACCAAGCGAACGGCTATATTGATTTACCGATTGATAAATACGAAATAATGGTAACCCTTACTAAACATAGTGCGGTAGTACAGATTGATGCAGGTGAGTTGGTGAGCTACGTGGTCAACGGACACGAGTTTATCCACCAAAAAGGAAGTCCGGGATGGAGCAGTGCTGATACCGAAATGTTTCCCATAATAGGGCCGGTCAATGAGGCGGATTTTCGTGTAAAAACACCCAAAGGCGAAGCGGTCCAAGATCAACATGGACATCTGCGCCAAATGGATTACCAATTGGAACATCAAACAGATACCTCTGCTGTTTTCGTCAAGGAGTACAAATCCGGAACCGAGGTTTCCAATTCAAAATTCCCTGAAAAATCTACCGAAGAGGCACTTACATGGCCTTATGATTTTAGGTTCGAGAAATCGTTTTTATTGACCAATGATGGCCTCGAAGTCCATTTTAAAATTTCAGGAGAAGATGCAATGCCTTTTATGTTGGGCTATCATCCTGCATTTAAATTACACTCAAAATCGCCAGTAATTTTGGCAAAGGGCAAAGAGATTTCGTTGGATGAGGTGTTGGCTGTTGGGAGTCGAGCATTGCAAGTGGCGGATTGTAATTCCATTACACTAAAAGACGATAGGGAAATCACCATTGAGACCGAAGGTTTCGGCCATTTTATGTGTTGGACAGAGGTCAGGAACATGGTATGTATTGAGCCCATTTCCTTTTATCCCTATGCCGTTGAGCAAGTCAATCTGCATCAAGGATTTCAAAAGTTGAAGGATTCGGCTCAATTTAAGGTCGTTCTAAAACCTAAAGTATAGTTTTAGGAGGCAAGTACTTGACTCTTGCTATGCTTCAAAAAATATTGGGTAAGAATACTTTCTGTTTCCAATGTATGTTTTTGTGGGGTAATAAAAGCCTCAACATCTTCAATGGAGGATACTTCAATGTCGGTATCGATAAAACCAAAGCCTTGGTAGATGCCATCAGCTACTAAAACCACGGCACTTTCATTTTCGACCCTGCCTTTTTCTTTGATGATTCTGACCTCGGACGACAGCATTTTCATAAGTGCTATGGCCTCTTCGACTTTTTGGTTGTACTGCTCTGGAGACTCTTCACCTCTACAAATTCCTTCGCAGGTATCAATTTCATGATGTGAGCAGGCGGCAGTTGTTTGTTGTAGATGACAATATTTGGGACAAAGCGAAAAACGTTTACACACCTCTTCCAAATACGCTCGGCATTCAGTTTGATTGTGAAATACTTTTAATGGTCTAGGGGCGCCTTTAATCGTATTATAAGCCAAATGCATAATCCCGTTTCGGTCTTCGTATGCAAAAATGGCATATTGCTTACCTTGTCTTTTTTGTGCACGGTTGTATGTTGGGAACAAGCGTTTTATTTCTGCGGATTCCATCAACAAGGCAACCAATTCACTACCCGCCAGTTTGAAGTCGATATGTGCCGTCTCCCCGCACATTTGAATTTCCTTTCGGCTTTTATCGTAAAAGTGTCCCAACACTCTTTTTTTAAGGTTGATGGCCTTCCCTACATAAATAATCTCTCCTTTTTGATTCATAAAATAATAGATGCCCGGTTTTTGAGGAATCTTGTCAAAAACGGCTTTGGGCAAATGAGGTGGAAGAGTAGCTTCTTGACTTCGGGCGTTCAAGAATTTTTTGAATACCATTTCGGATTCAGGATTTTCCAAAAGCTTTTCAAACAGAAGGACCGTAGCATGGGCATCTCCGCGTGCACGGTGTCGGTCCATTAGGGGGATGTTCACCGCTGAACATAATTTGCCCAAGCTGTAGGAACGGAGTCCGGGTATCAATTTTCGGGATAGGCGGACCGTGCAGAGTTTTTTACGGGTAAAATCAACACCTATTTGTCGAAACTCCTCTTTGATGACGCCATAATCGAAATTAACGGAGTGGGCTACAAAAATGCATCCCTCTGTAATATGCAGAATATGTTGGGAGATTTCTTGAAAAGTAGGGGCGTTCTGTACCATTTGGTCGTCAATGCCTGTGAGTCCGGTAATGAAATAGGGGATAGGGCTTTCGGGGTTGACCAAAGACGTGAATTCGTCCACGATTTGTCCCTCATCATATTTAAAAATGGAAATCTCGGTAATCTTGTTGCCTTTGATTCCGTTCCCCGTGGTTTCTATGTCAATTATGGTGTACAATTGCTAAATCTGAATAAGTATTGAAATTATGGATAAAGTAATCAGCATCCAAGGGTCAATAGAATTTGCTTTAAAATTGATTGCGGTATTGGGTCGGGGTACAATTTTTAAACGTTCGGAACTTGCGGTTGAAATTGGCGATATTGTTGAATCCGCATTGTTCCGCAATTGCGGCAACCGACAGCTCAGGATTTTTGATGAGAAATTTACAGGCGTTCTCGATCCGTATTTCAATCAAAAACTGGAAAAAAGTTTTATTGGTCCGTTTTTTAAAATATCTGCAGAATGCATTTTTGCTCATGTTGGCCCTTTCCGCTATCTCATCCAATGTAATAGGCTCAGCATATTGCTCCATGGCATATTCGTACACTTGGCTCATGCGTTTGCCTTCGTCATCGGTAAACGATTTTCGGTAAACAAAAGAGGAAAGGGGCGCGGTTTTCGACTTGTTGATTTGATTGATGATCATTAACAACGAAGCGATCTGTTCCACTTTGTTTTGATGTGATAGTGCTTGGAACAAGGGAATGATTTTGCTTTTCCGCGAGAAGACTCGCATCCCAAACACCGATTTTTTAAAGAATCCTTGCGTTGATGATAGGTCCGTTAGCTGAAAGAAATTCTTGCCAAAGGAGTCTTCATCGAAAAACAGGGTGTGCATCAAAGATTCTTCCTTGATTCGTGTGTCGCTTCGGAATACATGGGGAATAAAACTTCCAATGACCAAAATGTCTCCCGCTTTGTACTCGTTGATGCTATCGCCCACTATAAGTGAACCTGCTCCTTTTTCCACATAGCTGATTTGAATTTCCCCGTGCTGGTGCAATTGGTCATAAAACACCTGTTCCCTGTCAATTTGGTAGACAAGTGCCTCGTTCTTGGGTTTCGGTATTTTAAAGGGAAGGACTTTCATGAATGAGCCTAAATTATTTCAAAAATATACATTATGGCTAAATTAGGGTAATATAGTATAACAATAGGCTAATAATGGTATAAAAGGGAATGTGGTCAGCTTTGTAATTTTAGATAGAAATAATATGAAACGACTATGGTAAAATGGGAGGGCGTAATGCCAGCTGTAACTACGAAGTTTACAAGTGATGATAAATTGGATCTTGCCATGTTCGAAAAGAACATCAAAGCGCAGATTGAAGCTGGGGTACACGGAATAATTCTCGGGGGTACTTTGGGAGAAGCGAGTACCTTGGAGCAAGAGGAGAAAGAAATCCTGATAAAAAAGTCCCTTGAATTGGCCGATGGAAAAATTCCGATAATCATGAACGTGGCCGAGCAAAGTACAAAAGGAGCCATTGAGGCAGCCCAACGAGCAGAGAAAGTGGGCGCCAACGGGTTGATGCTTTTGCCGCCAATGCGCTATAAAGCGACGGATTACGAAACAGTCGCCTATTTCAAGGCCGTGGCGAACAGTACTTCGCTGCCCATTATGCTCTACAACAATCCCGTGGATTATAAAATAGAAGTAACGTTGGAGATGTTGGAAGAATTGATCGAATGCGATAACATTCAGGCTATAAAGGAGTCCACTCGCGATATAACCAATGTGATTAGAATTCAAAATAAGTTTGGAGATAGGGTCAAAGTCTTTACGGGAGTGGATACCTTGGGCTTGGAAAGCTTGGTGATTGGTGCCGTAGGTTGGGTGGCTGGACTGGTTTGTGCATATCCTGCCGAAACGGTTGCTATTTACGAGTTGGTAAAAGCTGGAAGGGTTCAAGAAGCCTTGGATATCTATCGATGGTTCATGCCATTATTGGAGCTGGACATCAGCCCGCAATTGGTTCAAAATATAAAGTTGGCGGAAGTCGCTACGGGAATTGGCACCGAACATGTACGCGCCCCTAGATTGCCATTACAGGGAGCAGAAAGAGAACGGGTTTTAAAAGTGATAGAAACCGCAATGAAGAATAGACCGGAACTTCCGGAATATAAAAACATAAACAGTGTAGTATGATTACAGGTAAAAACTGTATTGGAGGACAATTTAAGGCAGATGGGTCTGTAGAATTCAGAACCATTGATCCCAAAAAGAATATACAGAACCCAACGGTGTTCTTGGAAGCCACAAAAGAAGAAATAGAAAGTGCTGCCGAACAGGCTTGGGAAGCTTTTAAAACATTTCGAAAAATTCCGGGAAGACAACGAGCAGATTTTCTGAACACCATTGCCGATGAAATTTTGGCTTTGGACCAAGAATTGATCGACACCTATATGTTGGAATCCGGCCTGCCCGAAGGTAGGGCTATTGGAGAACGTGGAAGAACGGTTTTTCAATTACGCTCTTTTGCAGAATTGATCGAGAATGATGATTGGCGTGAAAACACCTTTGATGCCGCCCAACCCGATAGAAAACCCCAGCCCAAACCCGATTTAAGAAAAACAATGATTCCCTTAGGGCCCGTGGCGGTTTTTGGAGCCAGTAATTTTCCCTTGGCCTATTCCACAGCAGGCGGGGATACGGCAAGTGCTTTGGCTTCCGGTTGCCCAGTAATCGTAAAAGGCCATCCCATGCATGCAGGTACAAACGAATTGGTGGCTTCGGCCATTGTAAATGCTGCGGAAAAAACAGGAATGCCGAAGGGTGTTTTTTCAAGTGTTAATGGAGCAGTGCAGACCGGAATTGATCTAGTGAACCATCCAAAAATTAAGGCCGTCGGTTTTACTGGCAGTATTGGAGGAGGAAGAGCGCTTTTCGATTTGGCTGCCAAACGGGATGAACCTATACCGGTTTTTGCAGAAATGGGAAGTATTAACCCAGTAATCATGACTGCAGATGCCATTTCCAAAAGAGGAAGTGAGCTGGCAAAGACTTATGCGGGCTCCATCACTTTGGGTACGGGACAATTTTGTACCAATCCAGGCTTATTGTTAACCGTGAAGAGCGACGATACTGAAGCCTTTGTTCAGGAATTGGGAAAGGAAACCACAGCTATTGCTCCTCAGACCATGCTGCACCCTAATATCAAAAAAGGATATGAATCCAAGGAAGATGATGTTGTTTCCCAAGAAGGGGTCGAGGTAGTTGGCAAATATGATGGGGATTTAAGCGTAAATGACGCTGCTTCGGTCATTGCCAGTGTTTCTGGGTCAGCATTTCTGAAGAATCCTAAAATGCACCAAGAGGTTTTTGGACCGTTTTCAATGGTGGTTCAATGTCAAGATGAATCGGAACTTCTTCAGATTATCGAAGGACTGGAAGGTCAATTGACGGGTACCTTGATCGCGGAGAAAGGAGATGGTGCCGACTTGGAAGAAATCGTGGAAACATTACAGCAAAGAGTAGGAAGAATTATTTACAATGGGGTTCCAACCGGAGTGGAAGTATGTGCATCCATGCAACACGGAGGGCCTTACCCTGCGTCTACCGATTCAAGGTTTACAGCGGTGGGTATTCACTCCATAAAACGTTGGGTAAGACCGATCAGTTATCAATCTTTTCCAATGGAATTATTGCCAGACCATCTAAAACAATAGCGAGTGGCCAGAAAAACATTTTTTTGTGTAGACGCGCATACATGCGGAAATCCTGTGAGGGTAGTTGCAGGAGGAGGTCCAAATTTGATGGGCAATGATATGAGTGAGAAGCGTCAGCATTTTTTAAAGGAGTATGATTGGATACGGCGGGGATTAATGTTTGAACCCCGAGGGCACGACATGATGAGTGGGAGCATTTTGATGGCACCGCACAACTCGGAGAATGATTTTGCCATACTCTTCATTGAAACATCGGGCTGTTTGCCCATGTGCGGGCATGGTACCATTGGCACTATTACGGTTGCCATTGAAGAAGGACTGATTGTGCCTAAAATACCGGGTAAGATAAGAATGGAGGCACCTGCGGGTCTTGTGGAAATTGAGTATCAATTGACCGGTAAAAAGGTGGAATGGGTTAAACTAGTGAATGTGAAATCGTACTTGGCGACCGAAAACCTAACGGTGGAATGCCCAGAGTTGGGAGAAATTGTTTTTGACGTGGCATACGGTGGAAACTTTTATGCCATTGTGGACCCTCAGGAGAATTTTTCCGGTCTGCAAGATTATTCGGCAGGTCAAATAATCCACTATTCACAAGTGGTGCGCAAGTCAATCAATGAAAAGTATCCAGATAGGTTTATCCATCCCGAAAACCCGACCATAAGGGATGTAAGTCATATGATGTGGACCGGTAATCCTTTGGATGCTTCATCATCGGGAAGGAATGCTGTTTTTTACGGGGATAAGGCGATAGATCGCTCTCCTTGTGGCACAGGGACCTCGGCGCGTATGGCCCAGCTATATGCCAAAGGCAAGCTGGTAGAGGGGCAACCTTTTGTTCACGAAAGTTTCATCGGAAGCAAATTTGTGGGGAAAGTCGAAGCTGAAACCACCTTGAACGGAAAGCAGGCCATAATCCCGAGCATTCAAGGATGGGCTCAGGTAATTGGCTATAACAATATTATAATAGATGATGACGACCCTTATGCACATGGTTTTCAGGTGTTGTAGCGGACTCATCAATAATAAATAAATACAGGATGATATAGATGTCTGTGTTTTTTAGATAATCAGCATGAAACCAATAAAAGTAATTGTTGCGCTACTGTTTTTAATCTTTTGGTCCTTAAACCGGGTCCACGCACAGGATGGGGCCGAAGATGTGGCAAAAAATGATCTTCCCACATTTGCTTCGGATACCCCTCAGCTTTATAACAAATACTTGATTGATGTTGAAAATATTGAAGTGGAAGCAGAGGTGGGGTCACTGCCCAGGTTGCCTAGATATATAAAGGCGGTTTTCGAAGATGGTATCCCACAGGAAAAAGTAAGGGTGATTTGGCCAGCACCGAAGGATAACCAAGATGTCTTGAAAGTAGGTGAATATGTCATCACCGGCAAAGTAAAGGGTACCCAGTTTCAGCCAAGGACCAAAGTGAGGGTGAAACCTAGAGAGGCACAAGGTACACCTATCCGTACATTGGAAGCTTTCGCTCTTGATGAGGTAACATTAAACCACAACACGAAAGGAGAACCAACAAAATTTATAACCAATCGGGATAAATTCATCTCTACACTCGCGGAGACCAACCCAGATTCTTTTTTGTACATGTTTCGAAACGCCTTCGGACAGGAGCAGCCCGAACGAGCTGAACCTTTAGGGGTGTGGGACAGCCAAGAGACCAAATTAAGGGGGCATGCTACGGGTCATTACCTCAGTGCCCTTGCTCAGGCTTATGCCAGTACAGGTTATAATACAACATTACAGGCCAATTTTAAAGACAAAATGAATTATATGGTGACAGTACTTTACGAGCTGTCACAACTATCTGGTCGACCTGTCAAAAAGGGAGGTGAGTTTGTGGCAGACCCAACCGCTGTGCCACCTGGTCCTGGAAAATCAATATACGATTCCGATCTGAGTGAAAATGGTATCCGTACGGATTTTTGGAACTGGGGCAATGGTTTTATAAGCGCCTATCCTCCAGACCAATTTATCATGTTGGAAAAAGGAGCCGTCTACGGCACAAAACCCACACAAGTTTGGGCACCCTACTACACATTGCATAAAATACTCGCTGGTTTATTGGATGTTTATGAGGTAAGTGGCAATGAGAAAGCCCTAGAAATTGCCAAAGGAATGGGAGATTGGGTGTATGCCCGGTTGAGCCAATTGCCCACCGATACTTTGATTGCTATGTGGAACACCTATATCGCAGGTGAATTTGGAGGTATGAACGAAGCAATGGCCCGATTGGACCGAATTACCGACGAACCAAGATATCTGAAGGTGGCGCAGTTGTTTGATAATATCAAGATGTTTTTTGGTGATGCTGAACATTCCCACGGGTTAGCGAAAAACGTGGATACTTTTCGAGGGTTACATGCCAATCAGCATATTCCACAAATTATGGGTGCCCTCGAAATGTACCGAGTTTCAAAAAGCCCTGAATACTATCGGGTAGCGGATAATTTTTGGTACAAGGTCAAAGACGATTATATGTACAGTATAGGTGGTGTTGCCGGTGCGCGGAACCCTACCAATCCAGAGTGTTTCATTGGTGAACCTGCTACCTTGTACGAAAACGGTTTTTCGTCTGGTGGACAAAATGAAACATGCGCTTCCTACAATCTTTTGAAGCTTACCAGAAACTTATTTCTATTTGATCAGCGAACGGAATTCATGGATTACTATGAGCGTGGTCTGTACAACCATATATTGGCCTCTGTAGCCGAGGACAGTCCTGCCAATACTTACCACGTACCCTTGCGTCCTGGATCTGTAAAACGGTTTGGCAATCCTGACATGAAAGGTTTTACCTGCTGCAATGGTACTGCGTTGGAAAGCAACACGAAGTTTCAGAACTCAATTTATTTTAAAAGCAAGAATGACAAGGAGCTATATGTAAACCTCTTTGTTCCTTCCACTTTAAAATGGGTAGAGAAAGGTATCACCCTTCGCCAAGAAACGGATTTTCCCAAAGCAGACCATACCAAATTGATTGTGGAAGGAGAAGGTGTATTTGATTTAAAAATACGAGTGCCACAATGGGCAACCCAAGGTGTTTCTGTAAAAATAAATGGATCAATAGGTCAAGTAGATGCCCTGCCAGGTAAGTACTTGACCATCGCCCGTGAGTGGAAAAATGGGGATGAGGTGGAGTTGAAGATGCCATTCCAATTTCACTTGGACCCTATTATGGATCAACAAAATATAGCGAGCCTCTTTTATGGCCCCATATTGTTGGTGGCTCCAGAAGACGAATCACGAAATGATTGGAGAAAAATCAATTTGGATGCAAAGAATCTGGCAAAAAACATTGAGGGAGATCCAACAACATTGAATTTTACCATAGATGGGGTCGTATTTAAACCATTTTATGAAACGTATGGGCGTCATTCCGTTTATCTGGATATTGAACTGAAATAATCAACAACTACCTTTAGGTAGTGTCAAAACTTAAATAAAAACAATATGGGTTTAAAAAAAGCAGGAATCATCATAGTGTTATTGATTGGCTCGTTGGCAACAGCGCAAACCAGTAAGCTGGCCGATTTGGTCACGGAGTTTGAGGCGGATAACTGGGCTCTTAGTCGAACTTACAGTGTAGACGAATCCGAGGAATACTATCAGCGTTTTACCAAGTTTTATTCGGATTGGCAAGATAGGTTGTCGGATATAGACTTCTCTTCATTGTCCCAACAGGGTAAAGTGGACTATATTTTATTGAAGAGCTTGATGACCAAAAGAGCCTATTTTTTGGATCAGGATTATGATGAATATAAAGCGGTTGCCCAGGTAAGCAACTTTACAGGGGACATCTTCACGTTCATTCAAGAGCGTAGAAGAGGTAAAAAGCCCAATGCTAAACAATTGGCACAGACTTTTCAGGATGCGGCCGAAACAATTGATTCTGAAATGGAGTTATGGAAAAGTAAACCTTTCAAGGATTGGCAAACAGCCGATAAAGCTTCGGGAATCATTGCATCGCTCCAAAAAGGATTGGAAGAGGCCTATAATTTTTACTATGGATACGACCCTGATTTTACGTGGTGGGTAGAACAGCCATATCAAAAGTTAAACGAAAAACTGACCGCCTATGCGGACTTCCTCAAGGAAAATTATTCTGAAGACAGCGTTAAGGATGATGGCAGTGGTATTGTGGGGAAACCCATTGGTGAGGACGCGTTAAACGAAAGCCTTGCATTGGAATTTATTCCCTATACACCTGAAGAACTGATACAAACAGCAGAGGAACAATTTGAATGGTGCAAGAATGAAATGATCAAAGCATCCAGGGAATTGGGCTATGGCGATGATTGGAAAAAGGCGTTGGAGCATGTAAAGAACACCTATGTTCCTGCTGGGGAACAGCCACAGGCCATAATGGATTTGTATTCCCATGCCGTGGATTTTATTGAAGAAAGAGATTTGATTACGCTGCCGGAATTGGCCAAGGAAACCTGGGGTATGAAAATGATGAGCCCAGAGAGACAAAAGGTCAGCCCTTTCTTTTTAGGAGGGAGGGACATCATTATTTCCTATCCGACCATGGAAATGGACCACGACGACAAATTGATGAGCATGCGGGGCAACAATCCAAATTTCTCCTTTCCCACGGTCCAACACGAATTGCTTCCAGGCCATAACCTTCAGTATTTTATGACCAGTCGCCATAAAAGTTACAGGAGACCTTTCTACAATCCTTTTTGGACCGAAGGCTGGGCCCTATATTGGGAAATTATACTGTGGAATAAGGATTTTCCGCAAACTCCCGAGCAAAAATTGGGTATGCTTTTCTGGAGAATCCATCGCTGTGCGCGAATCATTTTCTCGCTCAAGTTCCACTTAGGGGAAATGACCCCACAGGAATGTATCGATCTTTTGGTGGATGAAGTAGGGCATGAGTATGCCAACGCTGAAGCAGAGGTGCGACGTTCTTTCACAACCAACTACCCGCCTTTATATCAATTGGCATACATGATGGGAGGCTTGCAGTTTTATGCGCTTAGAAACGAAATGTTGGAAAAAGGATGGACGGAGAAGCAGTTCCACGACCGTGTAATGGTTGAAGGAAGAATGCCGATAGAAATGTTGCGCGCCCTGTTGCAAGATCTTCCTTTGAATAAAAATTACAAGACAAAGTGGAAGTTTTCCACCGAGTTTAAATAGGGTAGTTCCCCCACAACCTAAACCAAAGAAGAGGAATAAACAAACGGGTTTATAATTTGAATATAAACCCGTCTTCCTCAACTTTCTTTTGATACTTGTCCTTATCAAAAACGTAGAGGTAAGCTCCCTTGCGGGAAACACTCATGTCTTTTTCATCAAGTTTAACAAGAACATCCAAAGAATTGATTTTATTGATAAAGTTTCTTTTGTCCAGTTCTTTGTCCAAAATGGATTCATACAGGTTCTGAAGTTGTCTCATAGTGAATTTTTCCGGTAGGAGTTCAAAACCAATGGGTTTGGTGAGCGCTCTTCTTTTTAATCGAGCTTTCGCCTTTCGTACCATTTCATTATGGTCAAAGATCAAATCAGGAGCTTCGTTTACATCGAACCAATGGGCCGAATCAATTTGGATACCATCAAAACGATGACTGTCCACATCAATCAACGCGTAATAAGCTACAGAAATAGTTCGTTGTCCAGGATCCCTATCAATTTTACTATAGGTGTGTAATTGTTCTAGATAAATATCGTTCAATCCTGTCAATGTTTCCAAGACCCGCACAGCTGCCTGGTCCAAATCTTCATTTTTCTTAAGGAATCCACCGATTAGGGACCACTTCCCTTTTTCGGGATCAAAATTTCTTTTAATAAGTAAAATCTTGAGATTTTCTTTATCGAATCCAAAGATAATGCAGTCGACCGCTAATAATACCTGATCTTCTTTTTGATAATAATTGAGATGAATGTTTGGGTCTTCCGACACCTCCAAGTCTTCTTCCAACATTTTAGTAGTATATAAAATCCAAAAACAAAAATATAAACAATTATCTAATAGCCCATTCCTATAACGAATTTATAAGTGTTAAAAATACATTTTTTTAACGAAAAGTTTGCAAAACCAATAATTGTTTTATTTCTTTACACGTGTACAATGCACACTTAAAACAAATTAAACTAAACAAAATGCTGAAAAACAAACAATTACAGGTGAAGAGGCTGTGGTTTCCAAAAAAAAGTTGGATGCTTTTTATCTTCTCTCTCTTCCTTGGGTTTCAGATGCAGGCCCAAGATGTGAAAACAATTACCGGTACAGTGACCGATATTGACTCCGGAACACCAATTCCCGGTGTCAATGTTATTGTAAAGGGTACCACTAATGGTGCGGTTACCGATTTTGATGGTAACTATACTATTGAGGCATCATCTGATGACATATTGGTGTTTAGCTATGTAGGGTTCAGCTCTCAAGAAATTGAAATCGGTGGGCGAACAATGATCAGCGTAGCTATGACAGAAGACGTTTCCAACTTGGACGAAGTGGTTGTTGTGGGCTATGGTTCCCAAAAGAAGGAAGATTTGACAGGGGCCGTAAGTTTGGTGGACCCCGAAGAAATGACCAAACAAGCTACAAACGATGTCACGCAAATGATGCAAGGTCGCGTTGCAGGGGTGTCCATTACTTCCGACGGACAACCGGGCGCAGCACCTAGCGTACGTATTAGAGGTGTGGCTACGTTTGGTATTGGAGCCAGTGCAGAGCCCTTGTACGTAGTTGATGGTGTTCCCATTGATGGAATTAGGGATATTAACCCTAACGATATTGAATCTGTTCAAGTACTGAAAGATGCATCTGCCGGTGCTATTTATGGTAACAGAGCAGGTAACGGGGTAATCATAATCACTACAAAATCCGGCAAAAGGTCTCAAAAGGTAAGTTTTGGTCTTTCATCATATTTTGGAATACAAAACATAACGCAGAAACTTCCACTACTGGATAGAGTGGGTTATCAAACGATTAATAGGGAGTTGATAAATAACGGTGGAAATACAGTTCCGATACCTACAGGAAATGATCCTGACTCACCCGATTTTATTGATAATATTGATACGGATTGGCAAGAAGAAGGTTATGTTACAGGTTTTATCCAAAATCATAACTTCAATGTAACTGGTGGTACTGAGAGCACCAAATATTTTATGTCCTTGGATTATTTGGACAATGAAGGCACTCTGGTAGGGCAAGGTCCAAATTATGAGCGTTATTCTTTTAGGGTTAATTCGGAAGCGGAATTTGGTAAATTCACAGTAGGTGAAAATCTCTTTTTTGTACGTTCGGACGAGAATCCTTTATTTGATACCGCTACTATTAATTTACCTGGCGGTAGACCAACATTGGTTAATGATCTGCTTCAAGCTGCACCAACTATTCCAGTAGAGGACCCAAATCGCTTAGGTGGATTTGGTGGTGCAAATTCTGTGATACATCAATCCATAACACTTAATGTACCAGGTATAAATACATTGATTGATAACCAATCAAAAGTAAATAGATTAAATGCTAACCTGTATTTAAGTTACGAGCCAATTGACGGGCTGGTTTTAAAATCTAGTGCATCATACAATAACACTAACATAGAGGGTCAACTATTTGTTCCCGAATATGACTTGGGGTACTTTTTCCCGAATCCTTTGGCCCAGTTGCGAGTTGTAAATACAAGTATTGACCGATTTTTGATTGAGAATACGGCCAATTATACCAAAGAATTCGACAAGCATAATCTATCCGTATTGGTTGGACAAACGTACCAAAAGGATAATTTTAGAGCTATTACCACTGTGGGCGGAGGTTTGACCGCTCCTTATATCTTGAACCTAGAAAATGCAACCGAATATAGTGTTTTCGATAACATTCAAGAATCGGCATTATATTCTTTTTTAGGACGTGTAAACTATTCATTTAACGACAAATATTTCCTTACAGGAAACCTTAGATATGATGGATCGTCAAGATTTAATCCCGATGTTCGGTACGAGTTTTTTCCATCAGTCTCCGCGGCGTGGAAAATACATAACGAATTTGATCTGCCAGACTTTGTAAGAAGCCTTAAATTAAGAGGTGGATGGGGTGAAGTTGGTAACCAAGAAATCGGAAACTACCTTTACCAAAGAACCGTAAACAGGGGTATTCCTTACCAATTCTCCGGAGGGCCAACTGTTGTGGGCGCAGCTGTAACCCAGCTTATCGATGAAGATATCAAATGGGAAACCAGAAGAACCAGTAGTATCGGTATCGATGCTACCTTATTCAATGGAGGGTTGGACTTTACTGTCGAATATTATAGAAACACATCTGAGGACGTTTTGGTTAATATTCCCATTCCATTGTCAAATACGGTAGGTGCATTCAATTCCGAAATATTATCCAATGCGGGATCAATTAGAAACTCAGGTGTAGAATTTTCCGCTGTTTACAGACAACCTATTGGTGATGATTTCTCATTTCAAATTGCCCCAAATTTTTACACAGTAAATAACGAGATACTGGAAATCGGTGGTCAAGAATTTATTACGGGTACCGGAAGCAGAAATATTGTAGGCCGTTCATTAGGTGAGCATTATGGTTGGGTTTATGATGGTATATTTCAGACGGCTGAGGAAGTGGCGAATTCACCTACCCAACAGCCAGGAACAGCACCCGGAGATATTAAGTTTAGGGACATAAGTGGTCCTGATGGGAGTCCAGATGGTGTTATTAATGATGATGACCGTACTTTCCTAGGTCAAGGATTACCAACCTATTACTATGGTTTGAATATAACGGCCAATTACAAAAACTTTGACTTCACTATTTTCGGACAGGGTAGTGGAGGAAACTTGATCAACAGTAATTTGTATCGTGGTTTAATGCCGACTACTGGATATACCAACTGGCATGAGGATATTTTAGACCGTTGGACACCTACCAATACAAATACCGATGTGCCACGTGTGGTTTTTGGAGATCCAAACAACAATCAACGTGATTCCAACAGACCAGGATGGTTGCAAGATGGAGATTATTTTAGGATAAACACCATATCACTGGGTTATTCATTACCTGACAACATTCTGGAGAAACTTCATATGTCGATGGCGAGATTTTATGTTACATTCCAAAATGTAGCTGTTTTTTCAAAATATAAAGGGTACAATCCAGATTTCCAAGCTGGAGTCTTGAACCCTGGTTTTGATTTTGGAACATATCCAAGACCAATGACATCCATGTTAGGTGTTCAATTAAAATTTTAAAAGCTAAGAAAAATGAAAACATATTTAACCAAAGTATTTTTACTTATAGTTGTTTTTACACCGCTTATTTCGTGTGATCGGGAACTGGATATTGAAAACACGAACAGGCTTGCAACAGAAGAATATTATCAAAGTCAAGACGAAGCACAAGCTGCCGTAGATGCCATTTACAATGGACTTATTATAGATGGTAATTATCAGAGAATGACCCCGATTATGGGTGATGCGAGAGGAGATGAGGCACGATCAAGGAGTCCTTGGATATTTTTAGCTCAAACCGCTAATTTTACAGTACCGTCTACGGACGGAGCACTCGAAATAGCTTATTTGGGCTATTTTACGGTAATCAACAGGGCTAATCAAGCGTTGGAAGCTATTAACCAAATTGAGGATATTGACCCAGAACTTAGAGATCGCCTTCTTGGTCAGGCTTATTTTTTAAGGGCTTTGGCATATTTCAATGCAACCAATGTTTACGATAATGTTCCGTTGGTTTTAGAAGTTCAAACCGGAGCTGACACTTTTTTCCCTTCTAATCAAGAAACTACCCAGGCGGATATTTATGCGCAGATAGAATTAGATTTGAACGAGGCTATAACCAAACTTCCGGTAAGCTACGAAAATGTTTCTGGCCCGGATACAGGTCAAGCAGCACGTGCAACAGTTGGAGCGGCAAATTCATTAATGGGCAAAGTCAAATTATATCAAGGTGATTATACAGGAGCTTTACCGTATTTTCAAACTGTGGTTAATTCCGGTGTGTATGACCTAGCTCCCAATTATGGCGATTTATTCTCCCAGGATCCTGCAATCGAAAATGCAAATCCCGGTAGAATATTTTGGGCAGAATTTACACAAAGTGCAAATGTGGATTTCAATTGGGGTGGGGACCCCACGGTTAATTGGAGACAATTTTCGGCAATCGCTCCTACATATTCAGGCGCAGATTTTTATGACTTCATCCCTACTCAATTCCTAGTTGATGAATTGAAACAAGAAAGAACCATAAACGATGAAATAGATCCGAGGTACCCTGCCACGATTTTGTCTTATCTTCCGGATGAAGGACTAACACAATCCTATGGTCAGCCATATTTCTTAGATCAAAATGAAAATTATATCGCTAAATATACTTTAGCTAATACTGGAGGGGATCCTTTTGTCTGTGGTATTAACTACCATGTTATACGTTTTGCGGATGTATTGCTCATGTATGCAGAATGTTTGGCGAATACAGGTGATATTCCATCGGCTGCAACTCATGTTCAGCGTGTTAGGGATAGGGCAAACCTTCCTGACCGAGAGGCGGAGTTTGCTACCTATAACCTAACTCAATTTATGGATCAGTTGGCGCATGAGCGTGTTACTGAATTGGCAATAGAAGGTTTAAGATGGTACGATATAAAAAGATGGGGATGGTTGGATGATTCTGCAAAATTGAACGAGCTTCAAGCAAATGATCCAGATTTTAACAGCTATGCTCCAAATAGAAAATATCAACCGTTTCCTCAGACTGAATTGGATCGTAATCCAAATTTAGTAGGGAACTCGGCAAACGATTAGTCTCAATTGTTTATTATCCCTTGGTCGCTGTTCTTTTTGGGCATCGATCCAAGGGATATTTTTTAAGTATTAAATCAATATCATGGAGCAAATAAGAAAATATAGCTGTTTATTTCTATTGGTATTGATGCTTTCATGTAGCAAATCTTCCGATAAAAACACCCTATTCCAGCTATTGCCATCAAAAAGGACCGGAGTTGACTTCATAAATAGAATAACCACTAGCGATAGTGTGAATCTACTTACCTATGAATACCTGTACAACGGCGGGGGAGTTGGTGTGGGCCATTTCAACAAAGACAGTCTGCCCGATTTAATATTCACTTCCAACATGGAAGAAAGTAAAATCTATTTAAATAAAGGGAACTTACGGTTCGATGACATTACCCATAAATCAAATATCAACACTGCCAACAAGTGGTGTACCGGCGTAAGTGTAATCGATATCAATGGTGACGGCCTTGATGATATTTATATTTCTGTGGGAGGTATGGGGAACAAGGATAGCTTCCCTAATTTACTTTACATAAACCAGGGAGATGCGACCTTTATGGAATCCGCAAAGGAATACGGTCTAGACGATAAGGGTGAATCCATCCAATCCATTTTTTTTGATTATGATCGGGATGGTGACCTCGACATGTATTTGCTTACCGGTGGTGGGTTCGAAAATTCAGCCATAATGGTGAGGCCAATGGTTACCAATGGAACCTATCGAAACACGGATAGACTTTATAGAAATGATTATAACGAAGCCCTCGGTCATCCGGTTTACACCAACGTATCCAGAGAAGCAGGTATAAATATTGAAGGATTTGGTCTTGGTGTTTCTGTCATAGATGCCAATAATGATAACTGGCCGGATATATATGTCTCCAATGATTATTTATCAAGGGATTTACTGTACGTCAATAATAAGGATGGATCTTTTTCAGAAGAAGCATTGACCTATTTTGGGCACACAAGTCATTTTTCCATGGGCAATGATGTTGCCGATATCAACAATGATGGTATGATGGATGTAATCACCTTGGATATGCTACCAGAACAGCATAAAAGAAGAAAACTTATGTCGGGTTCTCATTCTTACGATATGTTCCAAATGGCAAAGAAGTTTGGCTACGGTCATCAGTATATGCGCAATATGGTGCATTACAATAATGGCAATGGCACCTTTAGCGAAATTGGGCAACTGATGGGAATCGATAGAACGGACTGGAGCTGGGCCCCGCTCATAACTGATTTCAACAACGATGGAAATAACGACATTTTTATTACCAATGGCTATGGCAAGGATATCACCGACCTGGATTTTGTAAAGTTTAGGCAAAGTGGATCTAAAACATTTTCTGACCCTGAAGAAATTCGAAAATCTGTTCTCGACTGTCTAGTTGTTAGGCCAACAATAGAGCTGAGCAACTACATTTTTGAGAATAAGGGACAATTAAATTTTCAAAAAAAGGCCAATGATTGGGGACTTAATCAAAAATCCATTTCCAATGGGGCTAGTTATGCAGATTTGGATTTGGATGGTGATTTGGAACTTGTGGTAAATAATATTGATCAGCCAGCTTTTATCTATAAGAACAATACAAGGGAATTATTTAAAAATTCAAATTACGTACAAGTTTCGCTTGTGGGCAATAAACTCAACCCACAGGCTATAGGTGCGGAAGTTACCCTTTATTATGATGGTACTAGTCAGAAAAAAGTGCTTCAGTCGTCCAGAGGATTTCAAAGCAGTGTAGAGAAAGATCTTCATTTTGGTTTGGGAGAAACCGATGAGATTGATAGTGTAGAAGTAATCTGGCCAAATGGTGATATCTCCATGCAATCAAATGTATCGGCAAATCAGCGTATTGAAATTAAACATGCAGAGGTAGAGCCAGTTGAAGCAGCAAAAATCGATAATAGGGACCCCATTTTCGAGATTGATTCCTTAATTGGTTTTGATCATGTGGAAAGGGAGTTCAGTGACTACAACATACAGTCCTTGTTAAACCATGGTTTTTCCAATCAAGGACCTGGGCTTGCTGTGGGTGATATAAATGGCGATGGCCTCCAAGACGTATTTGTTGGGGGTTCGTATGGTTTCGGTTCAACTATTTTTGTGCAGCAGAAGTCAGGAGGATTTGAGAAAAAAGAAATTCCTGATAGCCAATTATATGAGGATTTGGGAGCATTGTTTTTTGATGCCAACGGAGATGGCCTTCAAGATTTATATGTTGTTAGTGGTGGGTCTGAACGCTATAAAGGTCATCAAGCCTACCAAGACAGATTATACCTGAACGACCCCAATAATGTTGGAACATTCGCCAAGGGAGATCTGCCCATAAAAAATGAAAGTACATCTACGGTTGCCGGGGGTGACTTTGATGGTGATGGGGATATTGACCTGTTTGTTGGGGGTAGGGTTATTCCTGGACATTATCCGGAATCACCAACGAGTTATTTGTTGGAGAATAGAAACGGGCAATTTGTGGATATAACCCAAGAGGTGGCACCTTCGATTAAAAATGTTGGGATGGTTTCATCGGCAGTGTGGACAGATTTCGATGATGATTCACACCTGGATTTGGTGCTGGTGGGCGAGTTTATGCCTGTAACCATTTTTAAAGGGGATGGTATAAAATTAAAAAACATAACTCCTCAAACTTCACTTGCCGAAACCAATGGTCTATGGAACAGCATTGTTGCAGAAGATTTTGATAATGATGGCGACATTGATTTTGTTGTGGGCAATATCGGGCTCAATTCAGCACTAAAAGGGACTGCGGAGCATCCTTTAAAATTGGACTATGCCGATTTTGATGAGAACGGCTTTGTCGACCCTATATTTTCCGTATATGAAGAGGGGGAATACTACCCTTTGACTTCCTTGGATGAATTGACCAAACAATTACCACAGTTAAAGAAACATATATTGCATTATAGAAGCTATGCCAAATCCACAACAAATGATATTATGGACTTTTTGGGGTCTCAGGGGCATAGCACGTTGGAGAGCAAAGTGATGCAATCTTCATTTATTCAAAACAATGGAGATGAAGGTTTTTCTGTTATCCCATTACCTATTGAAGCCCAGTTTGCACCAGTCTATGGAATATTGGCGGAAGACTTGAATTTTGATGGATTATTAGACCTTATCCTGGTAGGAAATTCATATAACACAGAAGTGGTCTACGGGAGGTACGATGCCTCTATTGGAACCGTATTATTGAACAAAGGAGGAACATCTTTTGAAGTAGTGGATCCTACTTCGTCCGGTTTTAAAGCATTGGGAGACTCTAAAAGTATGGTTCGTTTGGATAGTTATAATGGACAGTCTTTGGTACTTGTTGGAAAAAACAATGGTTCACTGGATAATTTTAGTATTGCAGACTCCGAAAAACAGAAAAAAATTGACTTCCAAAACGGAGAAAGCACAGCCGAAGTTTTTTTAAACAATGGAAAGAAACGAAAAGAGGAAAATTTGATGGGCGCAGGCTACCTCTCCCAGACTTCCAATAGTATTATTGCTTCAGGGGTGGTCGATTCCATTCAATTTTATGATGTGAACAAAAAGCTGGTCCGCATGGAAATTCCTAATAAAAATTAGAATCACTGGCATCGGGAATGTTTTAAGATTTTACAAAACGGTTGACAATGTTAAAAACACAAGTTCTATTTCGAATAAAAATGCTTAGATATAAAATTTTTGCAATAACCATGGCATCTTTTTTAGTGGCGACGGTTTCTTGTTCAAATGAAAATCTTGGGGATACTCCGCCCGAAGTAAGTGAGCCCAACCCTGAGCCTGATCCAAATCCTGAACCAGAGCCCACTCCGGCCCCGGTTTATACCGTGGATAACATTTCGGACACCTATTTTGGGGTTGCCGGTGAGGAAAATGCTTCGCAGTGGGGACCTTACAATGTGCATGACCCCTCAGTGATAAAAGTCGGGGAAACCTACTATTGCTATAATACCGATGTTTCATTTGGTTCAGATGTTCGTCCGGGAATCCAAATAAGAAAATCCCAGGATTTGATCAATTGGGAGTTTTTAGGATGGGCTTTCAACGGCCTGCCCTCTAAAGGGAGTTCCTATATTCAAAGTCAAGGTGCGGAACCTTTTAATTCCTTATGGGCTCCATATGTTATGCAAGTTGGCGATGAATTCCGTTTGTACTATTCGCTCTCTTCAAGTGTAGGAAGATTGAGTGCTATTGGTTTAGCGACCTCTAGTTCACCAGAAGGTCCATGGATTGAAAAAGATTTGGTGGTTACTTCAGCTGCCGACGGTACCGTTCAAACCAACGCAATCGACCCCTCTATCGTCGTGACTCCAAATGGTGAACATTGGTTTTATTATGGATCGGCCTATGATGGTATCTATAAATTAAGATTAGATCCAGCTACAGGTTTGGCCATGGTAAATGGTGATAAAGGTGTTAGGATTGCGCAAAGGGGATTTACTAACGGAACTGTAAACGGAAATATCGAAGCTCCAGAAGTAATTTACAATGAAACCCAGGGCATGTACTATATGTTCATTGCATACGATTGGTTGGAAACCAAGTATAATGTTAGGGTTGGAAGGAGTGCAGATCCCGAGGGCCCTTTTTTGGATATAAATGGACTTGACATTAATACCGAGGCAGATAATGCCCCGATGATTTTAGCTCCTTATAGATTTAACGATCACTCAGGTTGGCAAGGGGTGTCGCATCCCGGTGTTTTTAAGGATGGAAACGGTCAATATTATATGGCGCATCAAGGGCGGCCCGGAGAGAACCTTTTTTTCATGGTGCTTCACGTTCGAAAAATTCATTGGACGGAAAATGGTTGGCCTATAGTCTCACCGGAGCGATATGCCAATGTAATCCAAACCGATATTTCGGAATCCGATATAGTGGGTAGTTATGAAAAAATTGAATTTGACTATAGAGTAGTTCCTGGCTATGCTAACGAACAAATCTCGCCTGATTTTCAATATTCCGAGGATTTGGAATTAATGGCAGATGGAACCATTGATGGAGAAGCAATAAATACATGGACTTATGAAGCTCCATGGCTCACTGTAAGTCTAAATAACGGGGAAACCAGTTACAAACTTTATGTTGAACGAGGCCGCGATTGGGAAAATAGGGTTGACTCTACCATTTTATTCAGCGGATTGAATGAAAGTAGTACGGCAATTTGGGGTAAAAAAGTAGATTAAGCATAAAAAATTATCCATAATTAACTGAAAATCAATAATTTATTAATTGTGTATTGCTGCCGGATAATATGAGTGGATATTTTTTTTGTTTTAACGGGAAAACTTTCGTTATTTTATAAATGTAAAAAAAACACTTATAAGGTTTTACGTAGCGTAAAGTAGATCTTATTTGAGTTAGTTTAAGTTTAGTAATTTTTTAAAGACCACGATTTTGGTCGTGGTCTTTTTTAAACAAATGCACATGAAATTTTTTAACTATTCTACGGTCGTATTGGCCTTTTTGTGTTCGGTCGCTGTTTCTGCACAAGGACCTGTTCAAGTAACTGTTACGGAAGATGCAGAAGCTCCCATAATCAGCAAACATATTTACGGACATTTTTCCGAACACCTTGGAAGATGTATCTATGGTGGACTCTACGTTGGAGAGGAAAGCATGGTTCCCAATACGGCCGGTGTAAGAAATGATATTATTGAAGCCCTTAAGGAGCTTAAAATTCCCAACCTAAGATGGCCTGGAGGTTGTTTTGCGGATACCTATCACTGGAAAGACGGTGTTGGTCCCAAGGATGAAAGACCAACTATGGTAAACAGATGGTGGGGAGGTGTTACCGAAGATAACAGTTTTGGTACGCACGACTTTCTTAACCTCTGTGAAACCCTGAATGCTGAACCTTATTTGGCCGCCAATGTGGGAAGCAGTACCGTTAAAGAATTCACTGAATATGTGGAGTATGTACTTCACCAAGGAGGTAGCCCTATGGCCGATTGGCGCAAGGAAAATGGTAGGGAAGAACCTTGGGATGTGAAATATTGGGGTGTAGGAAATGAAATGTGGGGATGCGGTGGAAATATGACCCCTGAACATTATGCGGATATTTATCGTCAATATGCAACCTTTATGACGGATTGGACCAATAGTGATGGTTTGTTCCGTATCGCATCCGGTGCCAATGTTGATGATTATCACTGGACCGAGGTATTGATGCGTGATATTCCCAAACATTTGATTGAAGGCGTGGCCTTACATTCCTATTCATTCGTGGAATGGAATGAAAAAGGATCCTCGATAGACTATAGTGAAGAGCAATACTTTTCTACCATGAAGACCGCCCTTAAAATGGACACCTTGGTTACAAAACATTCTGCCATTATGGATAAGTACGACCCTAATAACACTATAGCATTGGTTGTAGATGAGTGGGGTGGATGGTACGACGTAATGAAAGGGACCAATCCTGGATTCCTTTACCAGCAGAATACCATGCGCGATGCCATGATAGCTGGAACAAGCCTCAATATCTTCAATAATCACGCAAGAAGGGTGAAAATGGCCAATCTGGCGCAAACCGTTAATGTATTGCAAGCTGTTGTGTTAACCGAAGATGAAAAGATGTTGCTGACACCAACTTACCATGTCATGAAGATGTACAATGTGCATCAAGATGCCAAATTGCTTCCAGTTGATTTTGATTCCCCTACATATAATTTTGAAGGAGAGGAACTACCAGCTATTTCCATATCGGCATCCAAAACCGATGCGGGACAAGTCAATGTTTCCATGGTAAATATAGATGCCCACAAATCACATACAGTGGAAATCAACCTTGGTGATATGGATGTCAAAGATTTTTCGGGCACCATTTTATCCTCTGAAGATCTACAAGACCATAACACTTTTGATCAACCCGAAAAAATCACACCAAAGGAGTTGAAAAAAGTAAAGTTCCGCAAAGGGATTTTGGAAGTGGAAGTGCCGCCATTTTCTGTTCTGGTGGTAACAGGAAAATAAACTTTTAAATACAATATCAGATGCATATTTCCATTTCATCTAAAGCTCTACGAGTATTGCTCTTGTTTTTATGTATTACAGTTGGTGCATTTGCTCAATCCGATATAGTTGTCCATGATCCGGTAGCGATCAAAGAAAAAGGTGTATATCATCTATTTTGCACAGGTAGGGGTATATCACATTTTGTATCCACCGATTTGAAAAACTGGGAGAAGTTGGACCCTATTTTCACAGAGAAACCAACTTGGACTGATTCGGTTGTACCCGATTTTAAAAATCATATTTGGGCTCCGGACATTATTGAGCATAACGGAAAGTATTATCTGTACTATTCGGTTTCGGCATTTGCCAAAAATACCTCGGCCATTGGTTTGACGATAAATAAAACACTCGACCCAAATAGTGAAGACTATCTATGGGAAGATCAGGGAATCATAGTGCAATCGGTACCCAACAGGGATTTGTGGAACGCCATTGATCCAAACATTATTTTTGATGACAACGGTGCTCCATGGATGTCATTCGGTTCTTTTTGGAATGGTCTTAAAATGGTGAAACTCAGCAAAGACCTAAAATCCATTGCCCAACCCGAAGAATGGAAAACCATAGCCAGACGTGAGCGAAGCTTTGAATTGGATGATAAAGATCCCGGAGACGCCGCTTTGGAAGCTCCGTTCATATTCAAGAAAGGTCAATATTACTATTTGTTCCTGTCGTGGGATTTATGCTGTAGAGGGGAAAACAGTACATACAAGGTAGTTGTAGGACGTTCGACATCTGCAACCGGACCGTTTATGGATGCAGATGGAAAAGCACTAAATCAAGGAGGAGGAACTATCTTGATCCAAGGAAACGAAAACTGGTACGGCGTTGGTCACAACAGTGTTTACACTTTTGACGGTAAGGATTATTATTTCAGCCATGCTTACGATGCCAACGATAATGGGACTCCAAAACTCGTGGTAAAAGAAATTACTTGGCTTAATGGTTGGCCTGTGGTAGAGCCCATGAATTGAAAGGGCTGGATTCAAAATTTTTATTGATACCAATGATGAGCATAAAAAATACTACATGGATAATTGCACTGGCGCTGTTACTGATCAATTGTAAAAACAATGCAACTGTATCGGAAGATATCGAAGAGCCAAAGGGGTATGAAATTGAACCTGTAAACATTCAAAACGTAAAGATTAAGGATGAGTTTTGGCTGCCAATAATAGAAAGGGTACAAAACAAGACGATTGAGTATGCCATAGAAAAATGTGAACAGGAAGGAAGATTTGATAATTTCTTGATCGCAGGCGGAGAATTGAATGGTGAGGTTAGGGGAGCCATGCCTTTCGATGATACCGACGTCTATAAAATTATTGAGGGAGCGTCCAATTCCTTAATCAGTTCCCCAAACCCAAAGCTTGAAAAATTAGTGGATTCCTTGGTATCGATTATTAAAGTTGGTCAAGAGATGGATGGTTATCTAACCACTTGGCGAACCATCAATCCCGCAAAACCTCCGGCTCCATGGGTGGAGGTCAAAGAAGCTAAACGTTGGGACGGTCTCTTTATGAGTCACGAACTCTACAATGCGGGGCATTTATACGAAGCTGCATCGGTTCACTACAAAGCAACAGGGAAAAGAAACTTCTTGGACATTGCTTTAAAGAATGCCGATTTAATGGTAAAGACATTCGGGGATGACGAAGGTAAAATTGATGCTGTCCCTGGACATCAGATCATAGAAACAGGACTTATTAAATTATATCAGATTACAGGGAAAGAGGAGTACCTGAAACTCTCTAAATACTTTTTGGACAATAGGGGCAACCCTAAAAACCATGAATTGTTTGGGCCTTATTCCCAAGATCATGTTCCTGTTGTAGACCAAGACGAAGTAGTGGGTCATGCCGTACGTGCTGTGTATATGTATGCTGCAATGACGGACATTGCTGCTATTAAAAAAGATACTGCCTATCTGGATGCGGTGAACGCGCTATGGGAGAACATGGTAAACAAAAAAATGTACGTTACAGGGGGCATAGGTGCAAAACACGATGGAGAGGCATTTGGCGAAAACTATGAATTACCCAACTTAACAGCCTATAATGAAACATGCGCAGCTATAGGAGATGTATACTGGAACCATAGGTTGCACAACCTAACCGGTGATGTCAAATATTTCGATGTGATAGAACGTACACTATATAATGGATTGATCTCGGGACTTTCTTTGGATGGTGAAAAGTTTTTCTATCCAAATGCGTTGGAATCCGACGGGGTTTATAAGTTCAATCAAGGCGCATGCACACGAAAAGATTGGTTCGATTGCTCTTGTTGTCCTACCAATGTAATTCGTTTTATTCCTGCTATACCAGGTCTGATTTATTCCAAAACGGGAAATACACTATACGCGAATCTCTACGCAAGCAATGAGGCAAGGGTGGAATTGAAGGAACAAGATGTGTTGGTCTCACAGGATACATCCTACCCATGGGATGGCAAAGTGAAATTCACTGTTGATCCAGAAGAGACAGGTGAGTTTACCATAAAATTTAGAATACCGGGATGGTCGAGGAATACCGTTTTGCCGGGAGATTTGTATCAGTATGCAACCAAAGATGAGGCAAGCAATAAGATTACCTTAAATGGCGAAGAGTTTAATGCGGTTACCGATAACGGTTACTTCACCATCACCAGAACATGGGAATCAGGGGATGTGGTGGAACTGGAGTTTCCAATGTCCGTTAAAAAAGTAATGGCCAATCCTTTGGTTGAAGAGGATAAAGGAAAAATGTCGCTCGAATACGGCCCCATAGTTTATGCAGTGGAGGAAATCGATAACAAAGACGCTTTTGACCAAATCCAATTAACAGCAAACGAGGAATTTAATGTGGAAATGCAGCCCGAATTATTGGGTGGGGTCAACACGATATCAAACGAAAAATTAACGGCAATTCCATATTACACATGGTCCAATCGCGGCATTGGAAAAATGAAAGTATGGTTGCCAGTGGAAGAGAATTAAAATCTACAAACTAAACAACATGAAAAATATGACTAGAGTACTGATTTTGGCACTGGTTATGGTCTTGGGTTTTTATAGCTGTAAAAATCAAGAGGAAACCAAAGCCAATGATAGCGCAATAGATATCGATAGGGAATTGGTGGTGAACATGGAGGATACGGGTATAAAAATACAACCCACTATGTACGGTATCTTTTTTGAGGATATCAACTTTGCCGCAGATGGCGGGTTGTACGCCGAAATGATAAAAAACCGCTCCTTTGAATTTACCTTGCCCAAAACGGGTTGGGTGGAGCCCAATAGCGATAGGCATTCTTATAACAATGAGTCCGGATTTTTATCGGTCATCAAATATTCGGACGAAGGAACCAATCATAATTTTGCCCGTGTTTCGGTCAAAAACGATGAAGGTTACGTGCTCATAAATGAAGGCTTCCGGGGAATGGGAGTTAAAGAGGGCGCTCAATACGACTTTTCGGTAGATGCTGCGAAACATTCCGGGGATATCCAAAAAATCAAACTCCAAGTGATAGATTCTTTGGATAATGTACTTGGGGAGACTGCTGTATCACCTGATAGCGATTCTTGGAAAACTTACGAATCAACCTTCAAAGTATCCAAAACTGAAATGAAAGCAAAGGTCAAGATCACCTTCGAGGGTGAAGGTGAAATTGACTTGGATATGATTTCCCTTTTTCCTCAAGATACATGGAAAGGAAGAAAAAAGGGGCTTCGCAAGGATTTAGTTCAATTATTGGACGATTTGAACCCAGGGTTCCTTCGTTTTCCAGGAGGATGTATTGTAGAAGGAAGAACATTGGCCCGAAGATACCAATGGAAAAAAACCGTTGGCGATATCGAGGATAGGGAAATATTGGTGAATCGTTGGAATACCGAATTTGCACACCGACCAACGCCGGATTACTATCAGAGTTTTGGTCTTGGGTTCTTCGAATACTTCCAATTGTCCGAGGATATGGGAGCAGAACCCCTTCCCATTTTGGGATGTGGAATTGCTTGCCAGTTTAATACAGGGGAACTGGTTCCCATGGATGAATTAGCTCCATACGTACAAGATGCCCTTGATTTGATAGAGTTCGCCAATGGCGGTACCGACACCCCTTGGGGCCAGGTACGTGCCGATATGGGCCATCCGGAACCCTTCAACATGAAATACATTGGAATCGGAAATGAGCAGTGGGGACCAGCCTACATCGAAAGATATAAAGTCTTTGAAAAGGCCATCAAATCCAAATATCCGGAAATCATCATTGTTTCTGGTAGCGGTCCCTTCCCAGAAGGAGATTATTTTGAATATGGCTGGGAACAGTTGAAGCAAATGAATGCCGAAATTGTAGATGAACACTACTACAAGCCACCAGAATGGTTCCGCGAAAATGCAGATCGTTATGATAGCTATAATCGTAATGGACCCAAGGTTTTTGCAGGGGAATATGCTGCGCAAACCGTGGCCATAGCGAGCCCTGAAAATAAGAACAACTGGGAGTCCGCACTTTCTGAAGCTGCCTTCATGACCGGGTTGGAAAGAAATGCAGAGGTGGTTCACCTCACATCCTATGCACCTTTGATGGCACATGCCGATGGTTGGCAATGGACGCCTGACATGATTTGGTTCAATAACTTGGAATCGTTTGGCACACCTAATTATCAGGTGCAAAAAATGTATTCCACTAATCCAGGTACGGACCTTTTAAAGATTACCGAGAATGGAGATAAAATTATTGGAAAAGATGGGCTATATGCCACTGCGGTCAAAGATGTCAATACCAATGAATTGATTATTAAGGTGGTGAATACATCAGAACAAAATCAAAACCTTTCTATTCAAATAGAGGGCGGCAGTATTACAACTAATGTTTCGGTGTTGATGATGGGAATGGACGATTTAGAGGCCGAAAACTCATTTGAAGAACCAATGAAAATCAGTCCCAAGGAAGGAACTGCTTCCATAGAAGGGAATATGCTAAAAGCTGAAATCCCATCGATGAAATTTTCAATCTATAAAATCAATATCTAGAGAATGAAGAATTGGGTTGGTAACATCATATTGCTGTTTGTTTTGACGGCATTCTTTTTCGGTTGTGAACCGGAAAGGGATGGTGTTTCCATGACCAACCAAGAAGGAACCTTGAGGGCAGCGTTGTTTTTGGATGATGAAGGAAAACCTTTTTACCAATTATTCCATAAGGATAGTATGGTGTTGGATACTTCCTACATTGGGCTCATTTTGGAAAATGTTGATTTATCAAAAGGACTGAAGCTGGACAAAAAGCAAGCTGTTCAACAAATTGACGAATCGTATACCCTGTTTCATGGTAAACAAAAGGACATTAGCTATAACGCAAATAGATATGTGATGAGCTTTTCTTCAGAAAGTGACATGACTTTGGAATGCCATTTCGATTTGTCAGATACCGGTTTTGCGTTTAGATATCGAGTTGTGGGTAAAGAGGGGCAACCTATCAAAATTACCGGGGAATCTTCTAGCTACGGCTTTTCCGAGAATACAGTTTCATGGATGCAGCCCATGTCAAAAGCAAAAACTGGCTGGAGCGAGACCAATCCTTCCTACGAGGAACACTATCAAATGGAGATTCCTGTAGATGAGCCTTCCCCGATAGGAGAGGGATATGTGTACCCTGCGTTGTTCAAAACAGGTGATTCCTGGTTATTGGTGAGCGAAACCGATTTGCATGAAGACTACTGCGGAACAAGGCTGATGTATGACGATGATAAAAATGGATTGGCTGTGAGTTTTCCTCAAAAAGAAGAAGTGTTCCCAGAAGGAGGATTGTTGCCGAAAGGCGAGTTGCCTGTCACAACGCCATGGAGAATTATTTCTGTGGGTGATCTAGATCAAATTGTAGAAAGTACCCTTGGAACCGATTTGGCAGCGCCGGCAATTACCATGGATACCTCTCCCGTAAAAGGGGGTCTGGCCACATGGAGCTGGGTGCTGTTGAAAGATGATAAGATCGATTATGAAACATCCCATCAATTTATTGACTATGCCGCTTCCATGAACTGGCCCTATACCTTGATCGATGTGAATTGGGACCAAAAAATCGGATATGAGCGGATGCAGGAACTTATTGATTATGCAGACTCGAAAGGAGTAAAAGTTATCCTATGGTACAATTCTTCAGGAGATTGGAACAGTACGGAATATACCCCAAAAAGTAAACTACTGAATTCAAAGGACCGAAGAGAAGAGTTCTCCAAGCTTAAAAAAATGGGGGTGGGCGGATTAAAAATTGACTTTTTTGGAGGCGACGGACAATCCATGATTGCTTATTACCATGGTATTTTACAAGATGCCGCAGATTTTGGCCTGTTGATTAACTTTCATGGGGCAACCCTACCAAGAGGATGGCACCGTACTTATCCAAACCTTATGACCATGGAATCCATAAAAGGGGAGGAGTTCGTTACATTTGATCAGGCCAATGCTGATCTTCAACCAAGCCATTGTGCAGTAATTCCGTTTACAAGAAATGTGTACGACCCCATGGATTTCACCCCCATGGTGTTGGATAGTATCCCCTATATCAATCGAAGAACAACAACGACTTTTGAATTGGCGTTGCCCATTTTGTTCACATCAGGCATACAGCATATTGCTGAAATACCTCAGGGAATGGCCAAGATGCCTGAGGCAGTGGTAGATATGTTAAAGCAGGTACCTACACAGTGGGATGAAGTGAAATTTGTTCAAGGATATCCAGGTAAAGAAGTCATATTGGCCAGACGCAAGGGTACGGATTGGTATGTCGTGGGAATAAACGGTGAAGAAGTTGACAAATCGTGGACAGTCGACCTTTCCTTTACCGAAAATAATTCAGGTACACTGTTTTACGATAATGGATCAAAGATTCCTGGAATAAAAGAAGTGGACAATTCCCAAATGGAAATAGAGGTAGAGCCCTATGGGGGATTCGTGATAAAAATTTAAGAACGATAGAAGTTAGTTAAGGAGCAATGAAAAAATATGTAATAGGACTCGATTATGGTTCCGACTCGGTAAGAGCGGTTATGATCGATGCCCAAAATGGTGCAGAGTTGGCTTCCGAAGTATTCTGGTATCCAAGATGGAAAGCGCAAAAATATTGTAAGCCTGCCGTTAACCAGTTTCGACAACACCCTTTGGATCACATAGAGGGATTGGAACATACCATAACATCTGTAATGGAGCAAAGTGGTGTATCTCCAGAAACTGTAAAGGGTATTTGTATTGATACAACAGGTTCTTCCCCAATGCCAGTGACCGAAGATGGAACTGCATTGGCCTGTGTAGAGGGTTTTAAAGAGAATCCAAATGCGATGATGGTGCTTTGGAAAGATCATACAGCTGTAAATGAAGCCAATGAAATCAATGAATTGGCCAGAAGTTGGGGAGGAGTTGATTATACCATGTTCGAAGGAGGTATTTATTCTTCTGAGTGGTTCTGGGCCAAAATACTTCATGTGGCCAGGGAAGACAAAAGTGTAATCGATGCCGCGCACACCTGGATGGAGCATTGTGATTTTATCACCTACCTTTTGGCAGATGAAAAGGATTTAAAAGCATTTAAGAGAAGTAGATGTGCTGCAGGTCATAAGGCTATGTGGCACGAGAGCTGGGGCGGACTCCCCGATAAAGAGTTTCTTTCCAGATTGGACCCCTATTTGGCATCACTTCGAGATGATTTGTATGAAGAAACATTTACGTCCAACGAAATAGCCGGTCATTTAAATGAAGAGTGGGCAGGCAAATTGGGACTAACCACCGATACTGTGATTGCCGTAGGAACTTTTGATGCCCATGCAGGAGCTGTTGGTGCCAAAGTGGATCACCATGCCCTGGTTAGGGTAATGGGAACTTCCACTTGCGATATTATGGTATCCTCCAACGAGGCTGTGGGGGACAAAACCGTTAAAGGAATTTGTGGACAGGTTGATGGTTCCGTAATTCCTGGAATGGTAGGGTTGGAAGCAGGTCAATCCGCTTTTGGCGATGTGTTGGCATGGTTCAAAAGTGTATTGCAATGGCCAATAGACAACCTAGTTTTGAATTCGAAGGTTCTTTCCGATGCTCAAAAAGAAGAACTTAAAGCTGAAGTGGAATCCAAATTTATTAGAGCTTTGGCCGAACAAGCAGAAAACATTCCCTTGGCCGAGGCAATTCCAGTAGCCTTGGATTGGGTAAATGGAAGAAGAACACCGGATGCAAATCAAGAATTAAAAAGTGCTATTTCTGGAATCTCTTTGGGAACCAAGGCACCACATATTTTTAAATCCTTAGTGAACGCGATTTGTTTTGGAGCCAAGATGATCGTTGATCGTTTTGAGGAAGAAGGAGTAAAAATCGAAACCGTAATAGGTATTGGCGGTGTGGCAAGAAAATCGCCTTTTATTATGCAAACCTTGGCCAACGTATTGAACATGCCCATTAAAGTTGCAGAATCGGACCAAGCCCCTGCTTTGGGTGCGGCAATTTATGCAGCCGTAGCATCAGGCATTTACGAAAATGTGATTGAGGCCAGTAAAGTAATGGGAAGTGATTTTGAAGCAGAATATTTCCCACAATCCTCCCAAGTGGAAGTGTATTCCAAATTATTGGAGGAGTACAAACAACTCGGAAGTTTTGTGGAAGACCAAACCAATAAAAATCAATAAGCATGAGCTCAAAATATAAATCGCTCAAAGAAGAATGCTATGAGGCCAATATGGAACTAAATGCCTTGGGCTTGGTTATTTACACTTTTGGTAATGTGAGCGCTGTGGACCGTGACAATGCTGTTTTTGCTATAAAGCCCAGTGGTGTGCCCTACGAAACCCTAAAACCTGAGGATATCGTTATCATGGATTATGATAATAATGTAGTGGAAGGTAAACTTAGGCCTTCATCCGATACCAAAACCCATAGTTATCTCTATAAAAATTGGGCAAATATTGGAGGTGTAGCCCATACGCATGCCATGTATTCCGTTTCTTGGGCACAGGCCCAAAAGGATATTCCAATTTTTGGAACCACACATGCCGATCACTTAACACAAGATATTCCGTGTGCGCCACCCATGGCAGATGAACTCATTGAAGGAAACTACGAGCACAACACCGGAATTCAAATCTTGGATTGTTTCAAGGAAAGAAATTTGGACTACAACGAGGTGGAAATGGTGTTGATCGGAAACCATGGTCCATTTGCATGGGGTAAAAATGCTGCAAAAGCGGTCTACAATACCAAAGTATTGGAGACAGTGGCCCAAATGGCCTATCTGACTTTGCAGATAAATCCACAAGCTCCTAGACTAAAAGATTCACTAATAAAAAAACACTACGAACGTAAACATGGTAAAAATGCCTATTACGGTCAATAATCAAATTACAGTTAAATGAAAATATCCAAAAAAGAAATCTGGTTTGTAACAGGAAGCCAACATTTATACGGACCGGAGACTTTAAAACAAGTGGCCAGCAATTCAAAAGCTATTGTTGATGGTTTGAATGCAGCGGGTAAATTACCGGTTACTTTGGTTTTCAAACCTATAGTTACTACCCCACAAGAGATTACTGCCTTTTGTCGTGAAGCAAGTAGCGATTCATCCTGTATAGGTGTTGTTGCATGGATGCATACCTTTTCCCCTGCAAAAATGTGGATAGCAGGTCTAAATATTTTAAGTAAGCCCATGTGCCACTTGCATACACAATTTAATGCTGAAATCCCTTGGGATAGCATTGATATGGATTTTATGAACCTGAACCAATCGGCACATGGTGATCGAGAATTTGGTTTTATGATGTCCAGGATGCGTAAAAACCGTAAAGTTGTGGTAGGCCATTGGAAAGATGAGCGGGTACAAAACAAATTGGCCATATGGTCTCGTGTAGCTTTGGGTGCAGACGAATTAAAGCACATGAAAGTAGCCAGATTTGGAGATAATATGCGCGAGGTTGCCGTTACCGAAGGTGATAAGGTTGCCGCTCAAATGCGTTTTGGTGTAGCGGTAAACGGTTACGACTCCTCTGATATTACCAATATTATTGATGGATTGGATCAAAAGACAGTCGATCAATTGGTAGAAGAATATGAAGCTAGCTATACCTTGTCATCTGCATTGCAAAAAGGTGGAGAGCAACGTCAATCTTTGGTAGATGCCGCAAAAATTGAAATTGGCATGAGAACCTTTTTGGAAGATGGTGGGTTCAAGGCTTTTACTGATACTTTTGAGAATCTTGGAGCCTTGAAACAATTACCAGGACTCGCGGTTCAACGTTTAATGGCAGATGGTTACGGTTTTGGGGGAGAAGGAGATTGGAAAACCGCAGCCCTTACCAGAACTATGAAGGTAATGGCCGAAGGATTGGAAGGTGGAACCTCGTTCATGGAGGATTATACCTACCACTTTACCCCACAAAAAGATTATGTTTTGGGTTCCCACATGTTGGAGATTTGTCCTTCCATTGCAAGTGCAAAACCATCTTGTGAAGTGCACCCATTGGGTATTGGAGGTAAAGAAGATCCTGTAAGATTGGTGTTTGATTCCCCTGCTGGTGATGCTTTGAATGCCTCATTGATCGATATGGGGAACAGGTTCCGGTTGATCGTTAATGAAGTTGAAGCCGTGGAACCGATGGCCGATTTGCCAAAACTACCAGTGGCACGTGTACTTTGGGATGCCAAGCCTAATTTGGAAATTGCCGCAACAGCGTGGATTCATGCCGGAGGCGCGCATCATACCGTTTATACTCAGGCATTGACTACGGAATATATGGAAGATTTTGCCGATATTTTCGGGATAGAACTTTTAGTGATAGATGCCGACACAAAACTAAGGGCGTTCAAAGATCAACTCCACGCCAATGAGGCCTATTACCATTTGTTCCAACATGGCATGTAGTCAACTAATTTAAACTTAAGAGAATGAGAATTACCAATCCTACTATATTTTATTCCGTTTTACTTCTGGCCCTCTTACATGTTGGCTGTAAGGAAAACAAAAAAGAAAGCCAGTCAGAAATGGAAACCGTAAAAACCGATAGTAAACAAAACCCCATTGAGGAAACAGTCTTTGGCGAAATGCCCGATGGGACCAAGGTGAAGAAATTTACACTTAAGAATGAAGCGGGAATGGAAGTTGATGTCATCACCTATGGTGGTATCATAACCCGTTGGACAGCTCCAGATAAAAATGGACTTTATGAAGATATCGTTCTAGGGTACGACAACCTTGAGCAATATCTGGATGGCAATCCCTACTTTGGTGCACTTATCGGCAGATACGGTAACCGAATCGCCGATGGTAAGTTCACTCTGGATGGAAATACCTATAATTTGGCGACCAATGACGGTGATAACCATCTCCATGGCGGTGAAAAAGGATTTGATAAAGTCCTTTGGACCGGTGTGGCCAAGAATAATGAAGACGGAGCCAGTGTAGAACTTACCTACACCAGTCAAGATGGCGAAGAAGGTTATCCTGGGAAATTGGACGTTAAAGTAACTTATACACTTACCGATGATAATGAATTGGATATACAGTACCAAGCTGTTACCGATAAGCCAACCATAGTAAACCTTACTCAGCATAGTTATTTTAATTTGTCTGGAAGGTTGACCGAAAAGGTGCTGGATCATGAATTACATTTGAATGCCGATTCTTTTCTTCCAGTGGATGGAGGTTTGATTCCGACCGGGGAATTGAGACAAGTATCCGGGACCCCATTTGATTTTAAGGAACCTAAATTGATCGGAGCGGAAATAGAAGCGGATAACGAACAGTTGAAACTTGGTTTGGGCTATGATCATTGTTGGGTGCTCAACCAGGGTGAAGATGATTTTAGTTTGGCAGCAACCGTCCACCATCCAAAATCTGGTCGTTTTATGGAGGTATACACCAATGAACCTGGCATGCAGTTTTATAGCGGAAACTTTTTGGACGGGACCTTGCCGGCAAAAAATGGAGGTACCTATGCTCAAAGATCCGGTTTCTGTTTGGAAACCCAACATTTCCCCGATAGTCCTAATCAAAATGATTTTCCTTCGGTAAGGTTAGATCCAGGAGAAACATATGCTTCAAGGACTTTATACAAACTATCAACCAAATAAAAAACGACTATGAAGACATTGGATACTTTTGATTGGATAACCATATCCATCTACTTTTTGGTCCTTTTGGGCATAGCCCTTTGGGTCATCCGAAAAAAAGAGAACAATACCGAGGATTACTTTTTGGCAGGTAGAAATGTAGGTTGGTTTGTGGTCGGTGCTTCCATATTTGCTTCCAATATTGGATCGGAACACGTTGTGGGACTTGCAGGGGCCGGAGCGGGAAACCGATTGCCCATGCTGATTTACGAGATTCAAGCATGGGTGGTTCTGATTTTAGGTTGGGTATTCCTACCATTTTATGCAAGGGCCGGGGTGTTTACCATGCCCGAGTTTTTGGAAAAACGTTTCGATGCCAGAGCTAGATG
This sequence comes from uncultured Allomuricauda sp., assembly GCF_947258355.1. GTDB lineage: Bacteria > Bacteroidota > Bacteroidia > Flavobacteriales > Flavobacteriaceae > Flagellimonas. The sequence continues at coordinate 23,374 of NZ_CAMYIC010000024.1, read as the reverse complement.
GATTTTATCCGTATTCTCCATTGTAGCCTATGTGCTTACCAAAATATCGGTAACCATTTATGCAGGTGGAGTAGTGGTTTCTGCCTTATTGGGTATTGATTTCTGGACAGGTGCCATTGCAACTGTGGTGCTGACCGGGGTTTATACCGTGCTAGGAGGTATGCGTGCCGTGGTTTATACTGAAACACTCCAAGCTGTTATTCTGGTTATTGGAGCTGCGGCATTGACGATAATAGGTCTTGATGAAGTTGGTGGTTGGGAAAGCATGAAGCAAACCGTGACCCCAGAATACCTAAATATGTGGAGGTCGGCCTCCGATCCAGATTTTCCATGGCCTTCACTTTTGATTGCCAGTACCATTACAGGTATTTGGTATTGGTGTACAGATCAGTATATAGTGCAAAGAGCCTTAACGGCAAAGAATATAAAAGAGGGTAGGAGGGGTACAATTTTCGGTGCTTTGTTAAAACTGTTGCCAGTATTCTTATTCTTGATTCCCGGGGTTATTGCATTGACCTTAAAAATGAGGGGGCAATTGGAATGGGATTCCCCGGACCAAGCGTTTCCTGTTTTGATGAGTAATTTATTGCCATCTGGATTAAGGGGATTGGTAGCAGCAGGACTATTGGCCGCTTTGATGAGCTCCTTGGCCTCTGTATTCAACTCTTGTTCCACTTTGTTTACGGTGGATATCTATAAAAAATTGAGACCTAATACTCCTGAGAAAAAATTGGTGAGAACAGGTCAGATTGCAACTGTAATTGTTGTTATTATTGGTATTATCTGGATTCCTATCATGGCCAATATCTCTGGAGTGCTTTACGAATACTTACAGAGTGTACAATCTTACATTGCCCCACCGATTACTGCAGTGTTCTTGCTCGGTATTTTCCACAAACGAATCAATGCCCAAGGTGCATTTGTGACCATGGTGACCGGTTTTGTGGTTGGTGCCATTCGAATTGTGCTGGAATTGGTTAAAGATTCTTTGAACCCAGATAGTTTCTGGTATTTAATGGGAGATATGAATTTCTTGTCATTTGCCTCTTGGTTCTTCTTGTTCTGTGTGATTTTGATTTTAGTAGTAAGTTATGCTACCAAAGCGCCATCCGAAGAGAAATTAAAGAACTTAACGTATGCAACTATAGATGCAGAAGAAAAGAAGAAAAACAAAAGCAGTTACAATTGGAAAGATATTGTTATCTCACTTATCATTATTGCTATTGTGGTCTATGTGATGATATGGTTTAACGGAAAATAGTAAAGGTTAACTTTTAGTCTTACAGCACCCCTCTTTTTAAGAGGGGTTTTTTATTGGAATCCGGTTGAAGCATATTTCAAAACATTGTAGATTGACCTATGTCATTTTTTACATGACTGCATAGGTATATCTTTGATAAAAGCCGTACTACGATGAAAACCGTATTGATTCCTACCGATTTTTCTAAGAATGCCCTGCACGCTCTGCACTATGCGAAAGAACTGTATAAATGTGAGCGCACTTGTTTTTTTGTACTTCATGCTTATGGTGAAGAAGTATATGGTGAGTACAAGACAGTAGATAGGGAGAATACTGAAAAGTTAAAGGATGAAATAAAGGAGCAGACCGAAAAAAAATTGGATGAATTAATAGATTCGGTAATAGGCGAGCCGCCAAACCCTCTGCATAATTTTGAAGCCATTGCTTCTTTCGACAACCTGGTTGATGCCGTTAATGATTTTGTGGATGAAATGAACATTGACCTAGTGATTATGGGTACTAAGGGAGAGACCAGTAACCATAAAACCACTTTTGGCAGTTACACTATAGAAATATTTAAATATGTAAAGTGCCCAGTTTTGGCAGTGCCAGAGGATTTCGAGTATAAACAACCCAAAGCCATCCTTTTTCCGACAGACTATCTGCTGCCCTATAAGCGTAGGGAACTGAAACTTTTGGGTGACTTGGCGGGTAAATTTAAATCCAAAGTACATTGTTTGTATATCACGGATTTTGACGAGCTCAGTCCCAGACAAGAGGACAATAAATTGTTTTTGGAAGAAACGCTTACCAAGCCCTATTTGTATTTTGAGACAACCCCTGTTAAGAACAAAGCAGAGGTTATTTTGGAACAAATAGAGAAGAAAGAAGCAGGAATGCTGGTTATGATGAATTCAAGGCATTCTTTTTTTGAGGATATGCTGTATAGATCAACAGTGGACTTACTTGGTTTGAAGATTAAAATACCTTTTATGGTAATGCAAAACCTAAAACGATAAGCAATGAAAAAGAAACGAATCATATTGCCCACTGACTTTTCCAAAAATTCTTGGAATGCCATTGCATATGCTTTGCATGTTTTTAAAGATGTTCCCTGTGATTTCTTTATCCTGAATTCCTATCAGGTAGGTGCATCGGGTCTATCAACCAAAATGGCAGGGGCCAACGATACCCGTTTATATAATCTGATCAAAGAACAATCTGAGCGTGAATTGGACCGCGAATTGAAAAAAATAAAAAGTATCGACAAAAACCCCGATCATAAATTCATAATTAGGTCCGTTGCAGGAACTCTTGTCAATGCCATAGGTAAAACGGTGTACAACGAGGAAATAGATTATATAATAATGGGTACAAAGGGCTCTTCCGGATTAAAGGAAGTTTTTATGGGAAGCAATACCTATAAAGTAATTAAAGAGATAGATTTTTGCCCTGTCATTGCTGTTCCGGACGATTATCAGCCAGATGGAAAAATAGATGCATTATTATTGGCAACTGGATATGAACATCTTTTTGAAAACTATGAGCTAAAACCGGTATTGAATTTTGCAGAACATTTCAACGCCAAATTGTGGATTACGCATGTGGGTAGTTTGGATAATCTAACTGCTGAACAAAAGGCATCAAAACTTGCATTGGAAAAACGTCTAAAATCCATAAACTATGAGTTTGTTGAGGTAGAAAAAGATGCTTCGGTAAACCATACCATTCAGAAAGTGGTTTCCATGGATAAAACTATTGATATGGTAGTCATGATCAATCAAGATCACTCTTTTTTTGAAAGGTTGACCAGGGAACCTGTGATCAAAAAAGTATCTTTTAATACTACGGTGCCCTTTTTGGTCATTCATTTATTCGAGTAAAAACCCCAAAAGATTATAAGAAAGACTTTGCCAACTGCACAATTTCCCCTTTTTGGAGCACTCCGGATTTTCTCCAGAGCTGTTCCCCGTTTTTAAAGAATATCATGGTAGGTACACCTCTCACCTGGTAGGTGTTGGCAAGGTTTTGGTTCTTGTCGACATCTATTTTTACAATTTTTAAAGAATCGCCCATTTCATCTTTTACTTGCTTTAAAATGGGTGCCAACATTTTACAGGGACCACACCACTCGGCGGAAAAGTCGATAAGCGTTAACTGGTCGCTGTTGATTAAAGCTGCAAAATTTCCTTTCATCTTTACAAAAAATTATACAACGCAATTTATAAAAACCCGCTTTTTTCTAAAGTGACTTATGTCACCTTGAAGATTTGTTTTTTCAGAAATGCGATTACGGCGAAGCGTCGAATACTTTTTTTATCTTTAAGCACTGCACAACTAAACAAACTACTTTGAGCATGTACACAAAAGTCACTGGATTTATCCTTGTCTTGTTTTTATTGGTATCCTGTAAAAATGATAAGAAAAAAGAAGAAACCGATACTTGGCGTACCAAAAAAGCAGCGGTGGAAAACGCCATCCATAACCAATTGTTGGATGTGGAAAAAGAGCAGGGCTGGGAGTTGCTGTTTGACGGAAAAACCATGGATGGATGGCATTTATATAATGACCCGAACGCCGATTCTGTTTGGGAAGTTGTGGATGGTGAACTCCACAGTAATGCCAACGACGAATCATTGACCGCTGGTGACCTAGTGACCGATAAGTCATATAACAATTACGAACTTTCGTTGGAATGGAAAATATCCGGAAATGGAAATAGCGGGGTCTTTATCAATGTACAGGAATTGCCAGAGGTTCCAACGGCATGGCAGACCGGACCGGAATATCAAATATTGGGTGCGGACCATATGGATTACGATGTTCCCGAAAAACGACCAGGCTGCCTTTATGTTTTCTTGCCACAGCAAAATAATGCGGAAGTAAAACAAGGAGATTGGAACAAAACAACAATAAAGCAAGTAGATGGTAAAATAGCGTTCTATTTAAATGGAGTTCTTACAGCTGAGCAAGATTTCAACTCACCTGAATGGAAACAAATGATTGCAGATAGCCGTTTCTCAAATTATCCTGAATTCGGTAAAACCATCGAGGGTAAAATAGCATTACAGTATTGGTATTTTGAAACAAGGTTCCGTAATATAAAAATCAGGGAACTCTAAATAACGAGAATGGGCACTTTCGGGGCGCTCATCAATAGTTTTCTGGTGGTACTACCATATACGTTGGTGTTGCGTAGAAAAGTGGAGTTTCTTCCAACGATCAACAAATCGGGCTTCTCTTCTTTAATGGCCTTTTTTAGGTTTTGAACTACACCATTGCCTTTTAAAAGTTTAAAGTTCCATTCCTTGACATGTTTTTTTTGGGTTTCGGCAAGCTTTTTGAATTTGGCTTCGCAATTATGCCATAATTCATCAGCAATTTGATCGTTTCCTTTTTCAATGTAGGGGAAGTAGGCCAGAGGAGTTTCGTTTACATAAACACCGGTCACTTCTAAATTTGGAAAATGTTCCCTAAAGTTGTTGGACCAAGTAATCACGTTTTTATCGCTGCCTTTTGTCTTAAGGTCAATAGCCGCAAAGAGTGTCTTGTAAGGTGTGTTGGCCGGCGATGGACAAAATAGTGCCGGAGAATTGAACATTTTGAGTGATACGGTCTTCATGGGGACATCCCCAGTACCATCTTCTTGTGACTTACTTCCAAAAATGAAGAGCGTGGAACTAGTATTATAGGCCAGTTGATTTTTTAAAGCATTTATAGTGCTGTTATCATCCGTGACAGTAGGGATGACCTTTTCCGAGTGTTCTTCGAACAATGGAACATAGTTCTTTTTGATGTGCTTAAGGATTTTCTCCCTTAACTGACTACTGCTCAATTCGGTAAATTCATCAAGTTCGCCAATAAAGTTGAATTTTATATTATGATAGAGCACTACGGTGTCAATACTTGGGATGTGATTCAATAGATAATGGGCATTCTCAATGCAAGCATTGTCATATTTGGATAAATCCAGGCCAATAAATAGTTTGTCAATCTTCATCGTCTTCGGAATTTATTATTGTTTTTAACTGTTCCAAATATTCCCTTCTCTCCTTTTCTTTGGCCTTTAACCACATTTTATGGGTTGTTTTGGTAAATTCTTTTGCCAATGAATATATAATCAATAAAATAATGATTGCAAAAGGCAGTCCGGCCGATATCACGGCAGATTGCAACGCTTGTAGCCCCCCCGCAAACAGGAGTGAAGCTGCAACACCACCTTCCAGCAATGCCCAAAATATGCGTTGGCCTACTGGGGCATCCAATTTTCCTCCAGAGGTTATGCTGTCAATTACCAAAGAACCGGAATCAGATGAAGTTACAAAGAATATGGTCACCAAAACTATTCCTACGAATGAAGTAATGGAAGAGAATGGAAATTCGTCCAGCAAAACGAATAAAGCGGTCGAAAGATCATTGTTAACACTTTGGGCAATGGGCGCCAAACCTTGTGATTCCACAAAAATTGCAGCTCCACCAAAAACGGACATCCATACAAAAACCAATAAAGATGGGACCAAAAGTACGCCCAAAATGAATTCTTTAACCGTTCTTCCTTTGGAAACGCGGGCTATAAACATACCAACAAAAGGCGACCAACTTATCCACCAGGCCCAATAAAAAACCGTCCAACTATGTTGCCAATTGTTGTCTTGATAAGTTTCTGCCCATGACCCCACTTTTATCAAGGAATTAAAATAGTTGCCTACATTCTGCATTAAGCCATCCATAATGAACGACGTTGGCCCGATAAACAATATGAAAACAAGAAATAGCAGCGCTAACCTCATATTGATTACACTTAAAAAACGAACACCTTTGTCCAAACCTAAAACTACAGAAGTAGTGGCTGCCAAAGTAATGCATATAATAAGTATAATGTGGGTTTCAGTGGTATTTTCAATATTGAACAAATACTCTAAACCTGAGCCAATTTGCTGAACTCCTATTCCCAAGGTGGTCGCAAGACCAAACAATGTGGCTATTACGGCAAGAATATCCACCAAATGTCCCCAGAATCCATTGACCTTATTACCTATTAATGGTCGGAATAATGAGCTTATGGTCAAGGGATACCCCTTGTTAAAGGTGAAAAAAGCCAACGCCAAGCCTACAATTACGTAGGGCGCCCATCCATGAAAACCATAGTGAAGAAATGTGAACAGCATTGCATTTTCTGCTCTTTCCCCTAAGTTTTCTACAGGTAGGGGAGGGTTGCCATAATGGAACATAGGCTCAGCTACTCCATAAAACATTAAACCAATTCCCAAACCAGCGGAAAACAGCATCGAAAACCATGAAAAAGTTGAAAATTGAGGCCTGGCCTTAGGTCCTCCCAATCGTATTTTTCCAAACTTACTAAAGGCAAACCATAGTGCGGCAACCACAAAAACATTCATGGAAAGGATAAAGAACCAACCTGCATATTCCGATGTTTTTTCTTGAAAAAGACCAAAGGATGCCACAATGGATTGGCTATAGAAAAAGGAAACCAGAATAGTGGCCAAAATAATCATGGCTGCTGGATAAAATACGGGGGCATGAATATCGAAATACTTTTTTTCTCCTTTTCTGGCCATTTATGATGTTATTTAAGCGTAAGAGAATAATGAAATTGCTACAATAAAAAAAATGCTGCTTTAAAAAACAGCATTTTCATAAGCTTTATTGAACCAGCCATGTTGCTGCATTTTGACTATCGCTTCCGCCTATGGCATCCACCGCAGCTTGATAATTGCTTATATTCAATGATTGTTCCTCACCTGGGTAGGTAAACCTTAAGGGGAGTTGATCATTGTTGGAATTTCCACAACTTGGTCCTAAAAAAGGAATTCCATCAAATGAGTTGCCCGATTCAAAATACCAACGTCTTACTTCGAAATAAGGTTCCATACCATGAAAGAAAAGGGCCAGCCACTTTTGCTCCCAGATATCTGTAGTTGTTGAATAGGCTACCCCAGAGTTCGTATAAAAATCATCAAAACTTGCCCAGCCAAACGGTGCTAGGTCCACATCATGGTACGCCATGGATGATTGGATACCATTTCTGTAATGGGTTTCAACATCGTCTGCTATCCATCCCTTGGCGGCGGCTTCTGCCAGTAAGAATTCAACTTCGGAATAGGTCATCACAATACCTTCTGCTATTGCCAAACCTAAGTCAGAGGCTTGGGTCAAACCAGGATAATTAAAATATTGGACACCTAATCGCGAAGCCCCACTTTTGGGACAATCATCGCCCAGTCCATTAAACGCCCCAAGAAATGTTGGGTCGGTATCAAAATCTTCATTGTTTGGTCTTGCATATCGTAATAACCGCGGGTCGTTGTAGTTCTGCATGACGTTTACTGATGCATCTGCAATGGCAACAGCATCAAAATCACCTGTTTTTAAAGGAATCAAAGGATATTCGTTAGGGAAAGATCCGGTATAGGTCAATGTTACATTGTCATCGTTGCTGCCCATGATATTGCCTTGGGACACAATTGTTTGAAACCTTGAGGCAACATCCGGCAACTGATTACTTGCATGCATCAACAATCTTAATCGTAGAGAATTCGCAAACTTTCTCCATTTTGAAATATCCCCGTTCAACAAAATATCTCCATCAATACTACCAGAATTGCTTGCCAAAAGTTGGTCGGCTCTTTCCAATTCGGACAAAAGGCTCATGTAAATCTCCTCTTGATCGTCATAAGCTGGTGTAAAGTTCAGCTCGGAACCTTTGGTGGCTTCGGAATAAGGGACGTTTCCATAGGAATCGGTGATATTCTCAAAAATCCAAGAACGCAACACTATGCTTGCTCCTTCCAAAGCTTGATTTCCGTTTTGTACCGCTTGATTTTCAATGATTTCCAAATCGGTCAAACTATTGTACCATCCTTCCCAATACGTTGGAAAAGCATTCCACGTGTAGGCATCCACCTCGAGGCGTAATGTTTTTGCGGTCAATTGTGCTGCATTGTTCCCAACAAGAAAGGAGGCGTCTTGAGTAGTATTTATACTTGAACGAATAACCCCTGGCAACAACACATCTGTGGTTACACTAGTGGGTTCATTTGGGTTGGTATTAAAGTCTTCAAAATCTTCACATGCTGTAAAAAGTAGCACTGAAAGTATTGTGGTTAAACTAATTTTTTTAATCATCATATTTTCATTTGTGATTTAAGCAATTTTTTTAGAAGGACAGATTTACTGTGAATCCATAGTTCCTCGAGGAGAATATTTGCTGGCTTTCATAACCAGGAACAAATACTCCGTTTCTTATAGAAAAGGTCTCTGGATCTATGGTCGGCACATCGGAAAACAGAAGAAGGTTTCTTCCGACCAATGCAACCCTAGCACTTACAATGCCCAATTTATCCAAAAAGGAACTTGGTATATTATATCCTAAGCTAACCTCCCTTAATTTCACATAGGTGGCATCGTATGTGGCAGCTTCAATATTGTCCCTGTTGAAACCATTTCCGTAATACTGATAGAAATAACCCACGTAACCTATTCCTCCGGGTTGTACTGCAATATCATTTTCAGAAACTTCTGTATCAAAATTGATTTCGCCATCGCCATTGGAGTCCACCCAATTCAATCCTGGGCCAACTACGCCCCCTCCTTCATCTTCTAGGGTGTACACAGGCTCTCCATCACCATCATAGTCTACGGAGTAGGTCTGTCTGCCATCCAAGGTTGAGATTGGTAGATTGGGGTCATCATTATTGGTGATGGCACCTCCTGTATTGTAAAGTGCGTGCGATCTAGAGTAAATTTTACCGCCAAACTGTCCATCGAACAAAAATCCAAAATCAAAGTTTTTATAGCGGAAGGTGTTTTGAAGACCTACACGCAAATCCGGTTGATAAGACCCTGCTGAAACTTTTTCTTGGGTCATCATGGGCAAACCATTTTGATGTACGATCTCTCCTGTTTCGGGATGTCTAACAAAACCAAGACCATATAGCTGACCGAAAAGTTCTCCTTCTTCGGCAACGAACTCCAAATCGGAACCTCCTTCATCACCAGGGAATAGGTCTGCAACTATGGAGTAGCGTCCGCTTGTTACAATGTCAGGAAGACTCTCTACAACGGCCCTGTTATGACCTAGGTTCAAGGTCGTTTCCCAAGTAAAATCCTCATTTTGGATTGGAATACCGCTCAATAATACCTCAATTCCCTTATTCCGAATTGAACCGCCATTGGTTAAACTAAAATCGTAACCGCTTGTACTGGCAACGGGCAGGCGGATTACCTGATCAAAACTTAGCATATTATAATACGTGGCATCCATACGCAATCTATTGTTCCAAAATCGAAGGTCGGCCCCAAGTTCAAAGGCACGGGTACGTTCATTGGTCAGGTTAGGGTCGGTTACGGTACGGTTTGCTGTAAATATGGAGTTGCCCCCAAATGCGGCTTGTGGTGTAAAAGTAGTTCCAAAAGCGTAGGGTGGTGCTCCATTACCTACTTCTGCATAGTTGGCCTTAAATTTTAAGAATGATATGGGTGTTCCAGAAAGATCGGCCATTTCGGAAATAATGGCACTCAACGAAACAGATGGATAAAAGAAAGAATAACTGGAATTATCCTTGCCAGCTACAGGGTCCACCAAAGTACTGGACCAATCATTTCTTGCAGTGGCATCCAAGTACAAATAGTTTTTATATGAAAATGTGGCAACACCAAACAAACTGTTGATGCCAACTCTTGTTTTTTGTGATTCGGTGAGTACACCGGAACGATTGTTGGCCAAGGTGTAGATGCTATCATCTGTCCCAAATAATTTCAACTGAGGGTTGTTCGCTACCAAAAAATTGGCCCGTTGCCTCATAATATTACCTCCCAGCTTTATATCATATTGAAAATCCGAACCATTTTGTCTATCACTACTGTAGGAAAGCAAAAGTTCGGCATTGGTTTCTGAAAAAGTGATTTCATCTTCACGATAGCTTCCCAATAAAACAGCTTTTGTGGAAGGCGCTCTTCTGTATTGTCGTCTTTCGCTCAGTACATCTCCACCATATTTAAAACGCAGGGAAATACGATCGGTAAAGTCATAGTTCAATTGAATGTTTCCAATAACACGATTGTTTCTAAAGGAGTTGGTGTTCTCATTAATGATAAACCAAGGATTGTTTACCCAAAGGTTTTCTACATAACGTTGTTGAACACCTTCTTGCCCTGGAATCCAATATTGGCGCAAATCTCCGATTTCTACCTGTCTGGGATACCATAACCAACCATATTGCACCGATGAAGATTCATCGTAACCAGCATTTGGTACATTATCTGAAAAGGAATTCACATAGATGGCATTGGTTCTAAATTGAAGTTTGCCATCAAATAGGGTTTTGCCAAGACTGGTTTGGAATGTGTTACGTTTAAGGTTGGTGTTGGGTAATATACCTTCTTTATCCAATCTTGTGTATGAAAATCTAAAATCGGAATCTTCAGTGGCGTTGTTGATGGCAATATTATTGATTACCGATGTTCCTGTACGGTAAAAATTTCTCACATTGTCGGGAGCGGGAGTAAATGGAACAGCTTCTCCGTTGGAATTGAACTGTTTGATTAACTGACCGTTCATTCGTGGCCCCCAGTTTTCGCCATAGGCCTCATAATATTCATTTTCTCCAATGTAGTTGGAACCATTTAGGTAAGAGTATTTACCTCCGCCACCAAAACCATATTCGTTTTGGTAATCGGGCATTTTTAGAATGGAGGAGAAAGTAGTAGTATTGTTGATCTCAACGCCCCATCCTTCGGCATTTTCCCCCGTTTTTGTCTCAACTAGAATTACACCGTCGGCAGCTCTTGCCCCATAAAGAGCAGAAGCGGCAGGCCCTTTCAGTACGTTTACCGACTCTATATCATCTGGATTGATGTTTTGCGCGGCATTACCAAAATCAATTGTGGTTGAACCGTTCAGTCCATCATCAAAACTGTATAAATCGTTGGTTATGGGCATCCCATTCACAACAAATAAAGGCTGATTATTGCCCAAAAGTGAGGCTGCACCACGAATATTGATATTTGAAGATGCTGTTGGCCCGGCTGAAGAACCTGTAATAAAAACCCCGGAAACCTTACCGGCTAAGTTATCGGTAAAGTTGGTGGCCTTAACCTTTGCCACTTCTTCGGTAGCCAATTTTTGAACGGAATAACCTAGGGCCTTTTCCTCTCTTTTTACACCTAATGCCGTAACGACCACTTCGTCCAATTGGGCAGCAAATTCCAATTCTATGGAATAATTGCTTTCTGTACCAACTTGTATGGTTTTGGTTTTAAAACCTACATAGCTTACCTGTAATTTTGGGTTTTCTGAAGTGATGATCAAAGTAAAGTTTCCATCAAAATCCGTAATGGTGCCGTTTGTCGTATTTTGTTCAATAACATTGGCCCCTGCTAATGGAATTCCATTACTATCAACCACGTTTCCTGTGATTTCCCGTTCTTGGGCATTTATATTGACCACCATGGCAGCGGCGAAAAATGTCGATAATAGTATTTTTTCAATGAACTTCATTTAACAATATTTTTTGTTAAGAAAGTTCAAATTTATATAAAATAGTTTCAGTAGAAAGTAAATTGGTTCTAAATCAGTGGAAAACATACCAAAACCCCAGTTTTGTTGAAAAACTTTAAAAAACAAATGCGGTATTACTGGTTTTTTGAAAGGTCATCGCACAAGGTAATCAATGGAGCAGCATCCAAATCTTCAGCCTCCAACAAATTGATTAACAGTCCGACTCCTTTGTAAAGTGTTTCTGTTTCCTCTTGGGATAGGCTTTCAATTTTTTTTGAAACTGTTTCTTGCAAGGTTACTGGAGATTTTTTTAATAAATGGCTCCCCTTGGCGGTTAATACAATATAATAGCCACGTCCATCTTTTGGGTTCGGCATTTTAGCGACCAAACCTTTGGAAAGTAAACGGTTTATGATTCCTGTTACGGTGCTGGCGTTCAACTCCAAGTGTTTTTTTATTTGGGTGGAGGTTGCCTTAAAATCTTCTTGAGTATCCAAAAACTGAAGTGTGAGCAATTGTGGAATACTAACTCCAAATTCTTTTTCGATACGCTTACTATCTATATCGACCGAACGGATTATTTTTCGGATTAACTTAAGGATGTTGGGGTGGTCGTGGTTCATTTACTTTTTAAAGAGGCACTGGCCTGAGCCGAGAAACCGATTTCACCTCAAATAAAATTACGAAATTTTCTTTGTGAAAAACACCTTTTTTTAGGTGTTGAAAACACTTTTGTATAAAATCCCAGTATAAGGTTTTAGCCTTCACTTTGTAACTGCATCCCCTGCAATATCTTATTCTTCTCATCCAGTAGATCTTTGATATAAATATCAGGGATCACACCTTCTTCTTTAGTGCTTCCATTGAAACAAACCATTTTTTCTTTGGAAACATAAACGGTAATGTTTTTGGTTTAGAAATACAATGCTAGGCCAATACCATAGAGCAGTCCCTGCACCTACTTAAAAGTATATGCCTTGTTTTAACTGAGTACATTGAACAAGACAATATTCGTTGACATCAGTGCAAAAATGAAGATAAAGAGCTATGAAAAGGGTGTTGGATTGCTCTACGCGAGCTTTGTCATCAATAAAACATCCAATACAATGGCCTGCACCACAAATTAAGAATAGGATTGTGGCTAAAATTGAATTTAGCTAACTCATTAGGTCGAGAATTGCATAAATAATCGATGAGACCTAATACTCCAATCTTTTACGGTTCAGCAATACTTTGGCGTAATCACGGGCCATTTTGTCCCCGAATTCTTGGTAGGCCCGTTTTGCCCATTCCAATGCCAAATCTGTCTTGCCCTTAACTTCGTAGGCAACGGCAAGATTGTGTGCGGCTCTTCCTGCTGATTTCCCTCGATTGTTGGCCACATCGGTCCATATTTTAATGGCATTGTCCCAGTTGGCCACTTCGCTGCTTCTCCAACCAGCGGCAAATTGGTTTTTATCCCTGCCTTTTCCTTTTTTGTACATATCGCGCCTTACCCTGTAATAACTGGTGAAAAATCGATTGGTGTAATCCATTCCAGCTGCATAGGCAGTTTCTGGGAGTGCAGATAAAGGAGCGGCACCACTAAAAAGCTCAAAATCCATAAAGTAGGTCTGTTGATATTGATCCATAATGGTTTTGGAATACGGATCGTAAAGTCTCCAAAAACTTCTTACGTTGACCCTTGCCCGTCTAGGGAATCTAGTGTTGGTACGTCCTGTCTCCAAAACCGAAGTAACCTGATTCACTGCATTGGCAATTACAAAATCTGAATTGGAGTCAAAATTTTCGAGTACCAAAAGCACATCAGCATTGGCAGATTCACAAATTTCCTCGACTTGCTCCCAACTCAAAATTTCTGGGGTTTTTCTGGTGCCTGTACCATAAATCCGAACAGTAGGAGGGATTACAGCTTTAAGGTTATTGCTGCTTTGTAGTCCATCAAAAATACCCTTAACGGCCTCATCGGAGGCCAATTTGTCAGAGCCTGCTATCTCTCCTGTAGCTATGGATTCCAGTGTTTTGTTGCTTTTGTCCTCTTCTTTGGTCAAGGAACGGTTAACCACGGCAACTTTTTCTATTTCTTGAGGTAAAAGTAGTTCTGGTTCTTGGGGGTAATCCAAATAAACAAACCCGGAACTGGCACAAGAAACCAAAGAAACGGCAATCATTGAAAGTAGAAACAGGTTGAAATTTTTCATGATAGTAAGATTTTGGAAGGCATAGAGTGCAACAAGTGTGCCATTACATAATAAAAATAGCTTTCCTATATGCTTTAACGGTGAGGAATATGTATTATTTTCAAGAGGTTAGATGTTTTAAAATGAAAAAACCTGTAAATATTATTTACAGGTTTCTCGTTCAAATCAAACTTGCTCCAACTTATAGAGAACAATCGGTTATACCAGAACTTCTTCTGGCATGTTTCTTATAATTGTTTTTTTCTTTGTGGCAGTTTTTTTACTGGAAGCCAATGACCATCCTGTACCTTTTTTGTAGCGATAAAAAGCTCCATCTTCCAAAGGGTTCATTACGATAAGGTAAATCCATTCGTTGTCTATCAATCCTTTTAAATTTTCATTTTTCGCAATTATAGACTTAACCTGTTCCAAAGGTGCTTGAATGATCACTGAAAGGCGAAGGGGTGGATGGTAGGGTGTGTCCATGGAAGTATATAGGGATTCCCATGGAAGGCCGGTTTTAAGATCTCCTCCATTTCCTTGGACTACTCCAAATTTTCCGGTAATATTATGGGTAACCTTGGTTCCCCCTCCAAATTTGTCATTATCCACTGTGGAGAAGTAATAGTGGTTGTTTATCCATTGAGTAACTACCATGGGGCCTTGCATGATGGTTTCCAAAACTATCCCTTCTTTGTCGGTTTTCCAATTATAGGAATGTAAAAAGGAACGACCGTTAAGTTCCATGTGCTGGGTTGCTTTTCTTGGTGCAATAATAAAGCTGGCATTTTTGGCCAATCCCCATTCTGGTCTTGTTTCTCCCCAATTACCGGCCTTTTTTTGGGCATGGGAGATACTGTTTGTATTAATTCCCAATCTTTCTTGAGTAGCGGTTGCTTGCACCTTTTTAAGACCTCTTTTTAAGGATATTACTTGTTTTTGGTGTGATTCGGGCAAACCGGAATCAAAAAGCACAATTTCGTCCGTTGTTGTGTTGTGCTCTGCACCCAAGAAAAAAGTAGTTTCCGGAATTTCTATCTCGAACTTTTCTTTTATGATCTTCCTCACTTCAGAATCATTGGCAAGCTTGGCAAGCATCCGTGCATTATGTCGACCTGGGCTTGCAGCGCACGCCCCACAATCCAAACTGGAACCAAATGGATTGTTTGCGGAATGGCTTCCATGACCTACAAATAACACGAGTGGAGCAAACTGTTTCCATCCCATTAAGTTAAAAGCTGATTTTACAATGATCGCTTTTTCTTCTGTGGGAATATTTAGTTCTTCCCCGTTGGATTTGTAAAGTTCAGGTTCACAAACAGACTCATATGTTGAGCTATTTCGTTGTGAAAAGCGATAAAGTGATACGGGCGCAATGGTTCTGGATAGTAGTTGCATCCCATAGAAAAACCCTGAGCCTTCAACAAAACCGAATGTGGAGGGCAACATATTCTTCATTCGCTTTAGAAAATAGTTCCAAAACTTTTGGGTCTCATTTTTCTTGTCTTGGATTTTCTTCTGTTCATTCTTATTGTTTTGTGCTATTTCAGAAACCGAATAACAGGAATCTACAATGGGTGGACAAGACTTACGGGAAATACCATCTTTGGAACTTTCATAATCCATTGCAATACCAAAAAAACCTGCATAACCGAAAGTTTCATAATCCCCGGCGGATTCCACATGTCTTCGGATAAGTTCAGATCTAGTATCGATGCAAAACGCAAATTGAGCATCTGGAACCTTTTTTAAGGCCGGATTTTTTTGGGTGGATATGGATTCTTTTTCAAGATTGTGCATAAGTTGGTTTTGCCAACTTTGCTCCCATGCCTTCAGCCAAAGGTATTGTAGATTTGCTGTTTCTGAGTTGTCCCTTTCTTTCGTAATGGTGGGTAAAATATCAATTTTCAATTGCTTGGCAATCAATAGTCTAACAGCTAGGTAGTCCTTCAATTCAATAGGGTGGGTCTGTTGCCGGGATTGTGTGCTTCTATGTTTAATATACCCGGTCCAACCTGGCAATGCCGCCAAATGGTATGTGATAATAGTATTTATCTCTTGTTTTGAATACCCCGATAATATTTCGGAAAGTACAGACTCACTTGTTTTTGGAATATCCTTGCGGTTTATTTTTCCAATTTCCGTATCACAAGGCGCCAATTGTCTCCAAGCCTTGTAAAAACCTGATTTTTTAAACGGCATCTCCCATTCGGCCAAACCTTCGTCCATAAAAGCGGATAACCATTTTACCGTGATTCTATCTAAATCATGGTTTTCGTTTTTGGTTTCTATAGCTTTTTCAGATTCCATTTGTTTCAGATAGAATTCAGGTGTTTCATGGAACCCATTTTCTTTTAGGGCTCCAATGAGCTCACCTTTTTCAATCTCTCCGGCCTCCCAGGCCTTACGGTAAATGGAAGCATTTGGATATACCCGGGCATTTAATATGTGCTTAGCTTGATTGGCCGCTTCCGAAAATGGTAATTGTTCGAAGCCACTCAGTGGGTTGGAGGTCACAAAGGAATAAAGTGGCCATGTGTTTCCAATAACTTTGGAGGCTTCTTCAATTTGATGTTTCAGGTTGATCAGCTTCATTGAATTTTGGATTTATACATTAAGATTGTCCGCTTTGTGGGCTGTGACAGGTTGAGCAATTTGACGTATAACCATGGAATTTTTCGGTAGATTCCAAGTTTCATCAAAAAGAAACCTGCCAAGAAAACAACCCCAAAAACGATTTGGGTTGTCGATAGATGAGTAGGCGAGGCAATTAGAGGCATATCTGCCATTAGTGCCGTAACTCCATTATAGAATAGTGAGTATACACCAATACCCGAAATAAAAAGTATTGGGGGCAGTATTATTTTCTGAATTCCTGAAAGGGGGTTATGCTTTACAATATTATAAGTGGCTTGCCCAACCGTAATCGATACTATTAGCGTTAGAAAAATACCGCTATCCATGTGCATTCCCTTACCAGTGAACAGGATAAATAGATATGCGCCCAATACACTGAATATCAGTACAACAAGAGCCTGAAGCCATTTTATTCGGATTATTGGTGGTTCACTGGGTTTTGATTGTTCAATTTCTTCACCGGAAGAAAGAAAAAGATAGGCTTTGTAGAACCCATGCAGAATTAAATGGGCAATTGCAGCATTGAAAAATCCGAGACCACATTGCATTATCATAAAACCCATTTGAGCAATGGTAGAGCATGCTAGGCGTTGCTTTACATTAACCTGGATCAACTTGGTGAATTGAGCTACAATTGCAGTAAGTCCACCAACAATAAGAAGTATTTCCAATGTATTGGAAGCAAACAACAATGGCGCGAACAGCGTAAGTAATATCCCGGACCCATTCACAAAACCAGCATGCATTAATGCGGATGCAGGCGTAGGAGCGGTCATGGCAGAAAGCAACCATTTATGAAATGGGAATATAGCTGATTGTATCAATGCGGCCATAATAATGCACAAGGCCGAAATAGTTTTGATATAACTTGGCGTTTGTACTATGGAAGCGATCCATTCACTTATTGTGATGGTATTATTGTAGGATGCTGGTAAAAGCAGGCCAATGCTCAAAAAAATAGTGCTGATGATAAAGTATTGCCTGATGAACTTCTTGGCTTCCCGTGCATCACCCCATTTAGAATCCAGACCTATCAATGCCGACATAAGGGTACCCATCAGTAGCCAGCTAGAAAGTAGTAAAACAAGGTGCTCGGATATCACAAAAAGCATTACTCCCAAGGTAAACCCAAGTGATAAGAACATGAACTTGGATTTTTGGTCACTGTCTTTAAAATAGGAGTTTGCATAACTACCGATTATTGCACTGAAAAATGTTACAGTGGTCCATAACAAAGCGGTAAATCCATTTATTCTAAAAACATTTTCCCATCGCCAATCAGGAATATTTGGATAATAGAAAACTGTAAGAATAAGGTTGGTCAAAAAAAGTAACCAAAATAAAACCGGGATTGTCCCGGTAATATCAATCTTTTTCCCAGAATTTCTGATTATGCTCGTTGATGGAGTCATTATCTATAGGTTTTAATGAGTTATCTATTCTTGTTATCTTCCTCTGGGATAACTCTGCGCAC
The DNA here is from genome assembly GCF_947258355.1 of uncultured Allomuricauda sp. GTDB lineage: Bacteria > Bacteroidota > Bacteroidia > Flavobacteriales > Flavobacteriaceae > Flagellimonas. Next base: position 5,324 of record NZ_CAMYIC010000024.1, on the reverse strand, counting down.
CCTACTTCGCAAATTTGCCAATAGAGCAGTAACTAAAATAAAGCTGCACAATAAAATGCGATCAAGGAATAGGGATCCCTCCATATAGGAGAGTATAATAAATGATACCACCATAAGCACCCCTAAAAGAATCAAAGTGTTTTTTTTGGATAATTGCATAAGAAATTGAATTAAAATTCGTGTTTTGGTTTAGTATAGCTTATCAAACAGGAGCTTTTCCCGTAAAGTTGTTTTTAATCTTCCAAAGTGATTTCTAAAATGCCATTTATGGTTATGTTTTTACCTTTGGTTCTTGCCTGACTTACAATATCTCGAGCGGTTTGCTTTTCTTGTTCCAATTCCTGTATGCGGTTATCCAGTAAATTGGTTTTGCTCTGATGGTTGCCTTCCCAAATTTTCAGTCTTTGGATTTTGTGGAAGTTGATTTTTTCATTGATTAGGGATGTAATAACATCGGAAGCTTCGGTAGGGGTAAATTTTCCATCTACCAGTTGAATTTTTTGTTTGTCAATCAAGATTTCAGCTAATTCTTTTGTTTCCATTCGTATTTGGTTTTAACAATGATTTCGATTGCAAAGGTTATAGATAATTATCATTAATTTTTATTTATCTTTATAATGGTAAACATTAAAAATATTTATGAACTATACCCTACATCAACTTCAAATATTCCTTAAAATAACTGAACTACAGAGTATTACGAAGGCATCCGAAGAGCTGCATTTAACCCAGCCAGCGGTCTCAATTCAGTTAAAAAATTTTCAGGATCAGTTTCCAATTCCACTTACCGAAGTAGTTGGTCGACGACTTTTTATTACCGATTTTGGTAAAGAAATTGCTCGGGCGGCAGAAAAAATTCTCAATCAGGTTCACGAAATTAATTACAAGACCATGGCGTATCAAGGTAAGCTGTCTGGACGCCTAAAAATATCGGTGGTATCGACAGGGAAATATGTGATGCCTTATTTTATGTCAGGTTTTATGAAGGAGAATGATGGTGTGGATCTTGTGATGGATGTTACCAACAAAACTAAAGTAGTAAGAAGCCTGGAACTCAATGAGGTTGATTTTGCTTTAGTTTCTGTTCTTCCGGATAAATTAAATGTTCAGGCCGTGGAACTAATGCCGAATAAATTGTTTTATGTAAGCAATTACCATAGGAAATTTTCCAAGAGTACGACCAAAAGAAAACTGTTTGAACAAATACCTTTGATCTACAGGGAACCTGGCTCGGCCACTCGAAATGCCATGGAGGGTTTTATAGAACGAAACAATTTTAAAGTTCAAAAGAAAATGGAGTTGACCTCCAATGAAGCGGTTAAACAAGCCGTGGTTTCTGGACTTGGCTGTTCCGTTATGCCTTTGATAGGGATAAAAAACGAATTGCTCAACAAAGATTTAAAAATAGTGCAGGTCAAAGGTTTACCAATCACCACTACATGGAACTTGATTTGGTTGAAGTCAAAAAATCTTTCTCCTGCCGCTGTTGCATTTTTGGAATATCTGGATGTGAAAAAGGAAGAAATAATCAAAAGGAAATTTGATTGGATTGACGACTTTTAAATATAAAAAGCGTAAAACACCTGTGGAAATGTGTATTATTTGTCAAAAAAACCAGCCAAAAAGCGTTTCTGTTTTTTTAGAACAGTATTGCACCTTTTGGCCAGTTCCCGTTAAATATAAAAAAGGTATTGTTTTTCTATATTCTTATATGAACAGCAATTGGGTTCCATCTTGGTCTGCCCTGCTGTAGAAATCTCCAATGGTAAGAATGCCATCCAAATCATCGATAAGATCTTTTTCCTCTAGATGGAACATGTCAACAGCTAATTTACATGCCCAAAGCTTACATCCAGAATCGGATAGGATTTCCAAGAACTCACCTACCGGCGGCATATCCAATTTGTCCATCTCTTTTTTCATCATTTTGGAAGCCAATGCTTCAACACCTGGCAAACCTCCCAACATGGTTGGCATGTGCATTGCCGGGTTACCTACCGTGGCAACATGCAAGTGTTCCAGTTTTTTCTTTTGAATGGCTTCCAATCCAAAGAACGTAAAGAATATTTCAGACTCTATGCCTTCCATTCGAGCTCCGTTGGCCATCACAAATGCTGCATACACATTTTCGAGTGTGGCTTTGGAGAGTATAAAAAGCATTTTTTTAACTTTTGTATCGCTCATTATCTTAAGTTTAACCTTGTTCTTAAATCCTATTAATTGAACCGCTGCCTGTAATTAAATACAGCTTTTTGGTTTTGGAATACCGGCGATCATCGTTGCTTTTTTCAAAGGTCCTCCTGGGAAAAGTGCATAGAACTCTTTAATATTGAGTACACCACTTTTTTTGATTCCCCTAATGGATAAGGGTTCTTCTTTTTTGAATTTATCGTGGATGTAATCAATGACTTCCCAGTGCTTGTCAGTCATTTCAATGCCTTGTTCTTTGGCTATCTCTGTACCAATCTCCTTGTTCCATTGAGAAAAATCTGTTAGGTATCCTTCTTGGTCCACTGAAACGGTTGCTTGTGCTATTGTCTTGTCCATTTTATTTGTGTTTAAGTTTATTAATTATGCTTCGGTTTCTTCGAATTTTTTTCCTTTTTCGCTCATGGTCGCAGATACGAAAGGAATATGGATTCCTTTGATCAGCATGTTCCAATAGATCCATCTAAAGGCCATTTTTCCCATGTGGTTTGTCCTACTTTCCTTAAGCAGGTTCAATGGTCCTACTCCAGGGAATGGGAACGTACCTTCAACTGGTTCATGCGTATAGTTAAAGTCTATCAAAAGGGCCTTACCTCCTCCTGTTTCGATGAAACAGTTGGCATGGCCGTCGAACTCTTCTTTTAAAGGTTCTCCGTTAATATATCTCAAAATGTTCTCTGTCAATATTTCCGCCTCGAAGTGTGCTACGGAACCAGCTTTGGAAGCAGGTAGGTTGGTAGCATCACCAATGGCAAAAATGTTTTCATGATCATCTGTTTGTAGTGTAGCCTTGTTTGTAGGAACAAAGTTGAGGTCATCACCCATGCCTGATCTTTCTATCAGTGCATCTCCCATATTCGTTGGAACCGTTACCAAAATATCGTAAGGAACTTCCGTTTCTGCATAATCAATGATTTTGTTATTCTCATAATCGACACGCTCGATGTTGAAATCGGTTACTTCTTTGATTCCTTTGTTCTCTAGCAAGTGATGCAATGCCTGTGTGGCTTTTGGCTTAGTGAAAGCCCCTCCCAAAGGAGTTACAAATGTGATATCCACTTTGTCACGCATTCCTTTGTTTTTAAAATAAGAATCAGCCAAGAAAGCGAATTCCAAAGGAGCTACTGGACACTTAATGGGCATTTCGGTAATGTGAACCACCAATTTGCCACCTTCCCACTCGCGGAACTTATCACGAAGGGCCTTTGCACCTTCATAAGTGTAAAAATCAAAGATGCTCTTGTGCCATTCAGGACCGTCCATACCTTCAACCTCCTCAGGGGCAATTTTGGTACCCGTTGCAATAATCAAGATATCATAATGGAGTTCGGTTCCATTATCCAATTGAACCTTGTTCTCTTCCGGTTGGATCAGCTCAATTTTTTCGTTGATGTAATTAACACCCTTTGGAATGAATTTGGCACCTTTTTTCTTTACTTGTTTGGTGGTATATATATCAAAGGGAAGAAATAAAAAACCAGGCTGGTAATAATGTGTTTTGTATTGATCTACCACGGTGATCTGCCATTCATCTTTGGGAAGCTTTGATACAAGATGGTTGGACATCATTGTTCCGGCCGTTCCTGCACCTAATATGACTAAATTTTTCATGATTTCTAGATTCTTTGATTTACTGGAGTAAAAGTAGTCAAAGGTGCAATCGGCAAATATGACAATTGTCAGTTTTCGGCCCTTTTCTTTGTAACCTAAGTTACATAAGTTGCTGTAATATAAGTGGATAAGCAAACATTAAACGAGTGTGGACACAGCTTTCTAGGCTTTGTCCGCTATTTTTTTGGTCAAGGGTTTTTGTGTGAAATCATTGGTATATACCCAAAAAAGTATTCTGGGACAGTGTTTGTTTCCAACTTTGGGAAATTTGAACTTAAGCAACGGTGACATCGAACAAATAACCTACCAATGCGGTTATCCCCATGGCAACCGTTCCCCAAAAGGTTATTCGGGCAACAGCTTTCAAAATACTCGATCCACCAGCTTTGGCTGCCATGGCCCCAAGGGATATCAAGAAGAAAATCCCAAAACCATATAAATAGTATTCCAAATTCTTAAGAGGTAGGAACAAGGCGACAACCAAGGGAAGCAATGCCCCAACTGTAAAGGATGCACCTGAGGCCAATGCAGCTTGTACAGGTTTTGCCTGACTTATTTCATTGATTCCAAGTTCATCTCTGATATGTGCGCCAAGGGCATCTTTTTCAGTCAGTTCCTTGGCGACCAATTGAGCCGTTTCTCTTTTAAGTCCCCTTTCTTGATAGATTTGGGTAAGCATCTCCAATTCCATATCGGGCATTTCTTCCAATTCCTGTTTTTCTCGCTCAATGTCCGCTTTTTCCACATCGGTTTGGGAACTTACCGAAACGTATTCTCCAGCAGCCATGGATAAAGCACCTGCGACCAGCCCCGCCAAAGTCGCCAAGATTATCGGGTCTTTGCTGTCACTTGCAGCGGCCACACCAATGGCAATACTAGTTGTTGAAAGAATGCCATCGTTTGCACCAAGGACAGCAGCGCGCAGCCAATTGCTGCGGGTTATGTAGTGTGGATCTAAATAATTTTCTAATTGAGTGCCGTTATCCTTCATAATAATGGATTGGAGCTTAAAAATAAATCGTTTCAAGATAGTAATAATGAAGAACTACGGAAGTGATTTTTATCAGTCACAGACCAATATGGATTGGGAAGGAAAATTTTAATCACAAATAAAAAAACCTGTAAATCAGTAATTTACAGGTTTGTTGTTGTGTTTTGATGGTGTTTTAGTGGAGCCGGAGGGATTCGAACCCTCGTCCAAACAAGCAATAACCATGCTTTCTACATGCTTAGTATCTGCTTGGTTTTCGATGCATGCCTGACCAGATACGGCCTAACATACACTTATCTTCTTTAGGTTTTAGAGGTGTCGCCAAAGCGAACGAACACCCTTGTGTTGACTTTTTTGGTGCTCCTAAACGAATCGCCGTCAACAAGGGCTATTCAGGAACATCTCGCTTCCCTACCTTGTAGGGACGAGGCACATCTTACTATAATTCAGATTATGCGGCAAGAGCGTAATTATTTTCGCCAATTAAAAGTGTGAAACATGAGATTTACGAGCT
>NZ_CAMYIC010000023.1 GCF_947258355.1 uncultured Allomuricauda sp. | reverse complement strand
CTACATATGTTTTTACAGCAAGTTCCGTCGGGAACAACGTGTTCGTTCCGTCGGATAGTGTGACATCGGAACTTTTGTTTGCGGAATCCTCTTTTGTTCCAATTGCGGTTGCATTGGTTGCAATGTCGTTCTGGTTTTGCAGGATGTCCGCGTCGTTGGCCGTGATGGCCGTTGTGTTCGCTGTGATGTCGTTCTGAATGTTGGTATCGTCGTAGAACGCTCCCCCGTCTGTTCCGCTGGCGGTGATGGAGTTTCCTGCGTCCGCGCTCACGATTGTCTGGTTGGAGGCGGCTATTTCAGTGTCCACGTATGTTTTTACCGCAAGTTCCGTCGGGAACAAGGTGTTGGTTCCATCGGATAGTGTGACATCGGAACTTTTGTTTGCGGAATCCTCTTTTGTTCCAATTGCGGTTGCATTGGCCGCAATGTCGTTTTGGTTTTGTAGGATGTCGGCATTGTTGGCGGTTATTTCATTTGCATTGGTGGTAATGCTGTTCTGAACGGTGGTGTCATCATATAGCGCACCACCATCGGTACCTGTTGTTATTGAATTTGGAGTGTCTGCGCTAACGATTGTCTGGTTGGATGCTGCAATCGCATCAGTCAAATATTGTAAGTTGACAGCATCCAATGGATTTGTCGGGTCTGCCAAATTAAAGATGCTTTGGTTGCCCAAATCAATATCAGCTATTGCTGCTCCAAATCCACTTAACGGAATGTTTGCTTTGTCAAGCTTTGCATCGGTAACATTTCCATCTGATATTTTTAGTGTGGTCACCGCGTTGTCGGCTAATTCAGCGGTGTCTATACCGCCATCCAAAACATCCAAAGTGTATCGGTCTGTTTCGGTACCGGCTCCATTTCTTACCAATGATCCGTTTATAGTAGCATCAAAAACCTCATTCCCCACAATACTGTCTTTTTCTGTAATCCCCAATGCGGATTCGTTGACCAATGTCCATTGCGTACCATTCCACTGAAAAATATCTCCGGGCTGACCGCCCGTGGCATCGGCAAATTTGCCGATGGTCACCGATTTGGGAGCTAACAGTCCTGTGGTGATCGATGTAGGTTGGATTTTTGAGTCTGCATTAATGGATTGGGTCACTATGTTGGCCCCTGTGATCTGTCCTACTTCAAAATTGTAATTTATGCTGCCATCCGGATTGATGGTCTGGGAAATAACAACGGTACTATCTCTTGCTTGTGGATTCAATTGCCTTAAATAATCCGCCCTTGTGCTTACCGTAAAGGAATTGTCCAGTTCTTCGCAGATGTTCACCCACTCCGTTCCATTGTAATAGTGCAGGCATTCTTGGTCGGTATTGTAAACAATGGCGCCCGGCAATGGGTTGATCACACTCATTTGAGCATCGGTGACTCTGGTTATTACCAAAACACGGGTATTGCTTTCCAGTTCGAGTACGGAGGCTGGGTCCAGGTTTTGCGGGTTGTTCCCGATTTTTACCTGTCCGCTCAGCGTGTTGATCATGAGTAGGCCTATGATCAAATAGACAATTGAAGTTTTCACAGTGTTTGTTATTTGAGGATTTCCAAACGTAAAAAACAAAACTAACCTTATGTTTCAATATTTTTAATAAATACCGTCAAAACACGTAATTCGGGGGTGAATGGAATTCCCTTTGGTATATTTGTACGATACAGAATTAACAAAAGTTTAGAACACCTTAATTTTTTTTATCGTCTCCATGGGTTTTCTTTAACTTGTGCTAAATACATTGAAATGAAAAATGCTTTTTTGATATTGTTCTCTGTGCTTGTGTCGGGCTGGTCCATGGCACAGGATACGCGCCAAATGCTCAGGGGGAAGGTGCTTTACAGGAGTTCAAATGTCCCTAACGAGAACGTTATCAATTCCACTAGCGGGCAAGCTACCATAACCGATGATAATGGAGAGTTTATGATACCGGTAAAGGATGGGGACCAATTGGTTTTCACCGCTGTAAACTATCAATTGGAAGTGGTTTCCATAACCTCGGAAATTTTGGCGAACAATCGCTTGGTAGTAGAGGTTGATGAAAAAGTGCAAGAGTTGGACGAGGTAGTGGTTACCCCGGAAAACCAAGAAAGGTTCCTGCAGGTGAAGAATGAGGATTTAAAAGAATTCAACTACGAGATAGATAGGAGTACCGAAGTGGAGAATATTGCAAATTCCAGGATAACCCGTGGTATGAGAGACGGTATCAACTTTGTGAATATCTTCAAAGCTTTGTTTAAATCACAAGAGGTCAATGGGCAACAAAGGGCCCCGCTAAAGGTGAGCGAAGTGCTTAGGCATGTGTACGACGATGAATTTTTTGTGGTTGACCTAAGGTTGCCACAAGATAAAATAGATGCATTTCTTTTGTATTGCGACGATAAGGTTCCTTCACAGACTTTGCTCAGAAAAGAAAATGAATTCCAATTGATAGATTTTCTGGTCACCCAAAGCAAGGAGTATCGGGAAACGTTGGATGAGGAATGAAAAAAATCTTTCTTGCACTGGTAATTTTCACCTCCCAATGGGCACTTGCCCAAACCGGAGGCTCCAAAATATTGCGAGGAAGGGTCACCAGCGACGACAAGGATGTTATAGGAGTGGTAGTACAGAATGTTTCTACCGATGACGCTGTAATAACCGATGTAGATGGAAACTTTTCCATTCGGGTCAGAGTGAACGATACCCTTGTGTTTTCTGCGGTCCACTTTTTAAGAAAATCACTTCCCGTTACCGAAGTATTGTACCGATCCAACTTTGTTGAAGTGCCCATGCAAGAATTTGTGAACCAATTAAAGGAAGTAGTGGTAAGCCCCTACAATTTAACTGGCGATTTGAGCAAGGATGTCGATAGGGTCACCTTGGAGAAGGATGTAAGTGCCGAAGCCCTAAAATTGCCAAATGCCAATCAGTCTATACCCACTCAAAGTGAGCGTAAATTGCAACAGGCCACGGCAGGAAAGTTTAACATGGGGATGATATTGAGTCCGCCCTTGGACCCCATTATAAATGCCATAACTGGGCGTACCAAAATGCTCAAAAATAGAGTTGAACTGGATAAAGCGTATGCTCAAACACAGCGGGTGCAAGGATTTTACGCCGATTCACTATTTGTGACCACCTTGAAAATCCCCATGGAAAAAATAGATGATTTTATGTATTTCTGTGAGGTGGACGAAGATTTTCAAGAAGCGGTGCAGTCGCAAGATAAATTAAGGATATGGGACATTATGTTGCGGAAAAGTAGAGCTTACCGTAAGAACAACGATTTGGATTGATTTTTTCAGATGTCAGATGTCTGAAATAGTTTGGCAGGTAAATTGCAGAACGTATTCTAAAACTGTAACATTGTTGCACAATTAAAGTCTTATAGAACATGATGAAACTAAAAAAAGCAAAATTCTGGATGTTACCTTTGGTGATATTTCTGTTTTTTTCTTTCTCATCCGCCCATAAATTCTATGTTAGCGTCACTAATATTTCCTATTCGGAGGACGACAAAGCTTTCCAAATCACTAGTCGGATTTTTATAGATGACCTCGATAAGCTTCTCAAGGAGAGATACGGTATCGAGGCCAAACTGGCCACTCCAAAAGAGTCCAAGATTGCCGACGAATACATCGAAAAATATTTTAGATCAAAATTTGTTATGGAGTTTGATGGGGAAGTAGTCCAATATAACTTTTTGGGAAAACGATACGACACCGATGTAGTCATCTGTTACCTGGAAATCCCCGATGTCGACTTATCAGAAATAAAAACCATGTCCATACAAAACGAAGTGCTTACCGATCTGTTTGATGAGCAGAAAAATGTGGTCCATGTAAAGTGGAAGGGCAATAAAAAAAGTTTTGTATTGATCAGGGAGAACAATAAAGGAATGTTAAACTTATGACGTATTCTTAACAATTGGTTAAAATATGTTATTTTTCACCGTTATAAAATCAGATAGAAAATGAACAAATTCAAGTATTGCTTAGCTTCCGTATTGTTCCTTTTTGGAGCCGTTGTTATGGCGCAAGAAGAAGGGGACGTTAAAGAAGAACGGGAGCCCGGTCACTACAATCAAAGTAGGTTTAAACAATTGTACGAGGAATTTTCCTCTCCCAACACATACCGGTCTGCCTCGGGCGCACCCGGTCCCGATTATTATCAACAACAGGCGGATTATGTTATGGACATCTACTTGGACGATAAAAATGCCAAGATAAATGGTGAGGAAACCATTACATACCACAACAATTCTCCGGATGATCTAGAATTTCTGTGGGTGCAGTTGGATCAAAATGTGCGTGCAAAGGATTCCAAGTCGCCCCTACGTAATGGAAATGGCGTAAACATTGCTTATACGGCTGGTAATTTTGCCCAGACCTATATCAGTGAGCCTTTTGATGGAGGTTTCAATATCGAATCGGTAAAAGATGCCAATGGAAAGCCATTGTCCTATACCATCAACCAAACCATGATGCGTATCAACATACCAGAAGCACTTAAGAGTGGCGAGAAGATTTCTTTCTCCATCAAATGGTGGTACAATATTCCTGATCACACGGTGAACAGGGCACGTTCGGGATACGAGTATTTCCCTAAAGATGGAAACCGCGCTTATGTAATCGCCCAGTTTTTCCCAAGAATGGCTGTTTACAGTGATGTGGAAGGATGGCAAAACCATCAGTTTTGGGGCAGCGGTGAGTTCGCGTTGCCATTCGGTAACTACGATGTGAGCATTACCGTACCTGCGGATCATGTATTGGATGCTACCGGTGAACTTCAAAACCGCGACGAAGTATTCTCCAAAGAGATGATGAAGCGTTACAAGCAGGCCAAAAAATCGTACGATAAGCCTGTGGTCATTGTAACACAAGAAGAAGCAGAGGCCGCAGAAAAAGGCTTCTCTACCGATACCAAAACTTGGAAATTCAAGGCGACCAATGTAAGGGATTATGGTTTTGCCACATCAAGAAAATTTATTTGGGATATGCAAGCCGTTAAAATCGGTAGCAAAGATGTAATGGCAGTTTCTCTTTATCCAAAGGAAGGTAACCCACTTTGGGAGGAAATGTCCACCAAAGCTGTGGCACAAACGTTGGAAACCTATTCCAAGCATACTTTTGATTACCCTTACCACAAGGCCATTTCCGTACATGCGAAGAACCAAGGTATGGAATACCCAATGATCTGCTGGAACTACGGACGTCCAAATGAGGATGGTACCTATTCCGATAGAACCAAATATGGGATGATCAGTGTGATTATACACGAAGTTGGTCACAACTTCTTCCCAATGATCGTAAATTCCGATGAGCGTCAGTGGGGTTGGATGGACGAAGGTTTGGATACCTTTATGCAGTATTTGGCAGAGCAAGAATTTGGGGAAAACAACCCAGATGTTATCGCACCAAACGAAAACTATCCATCAAGAAGAGGTGAGCCTTCCAAGATTGTACCTTACATGGCAGGAGATCAAAGTTATATTTCACCCATCATGTCCAATCCTGAGAACGTGTATCAGCTTGGACCAAATGCCTACTCAAAACCTGCAACTGCCCTTAATATATTAAGGGAAACCGTTATGGGCGAAGAGTTGTTCGACCATGCCTTTAAAACCTATGCACAGCGTTGGATGTTCAAACACCCAACACCAGAAGACTTCTTCCGAACCATGGAAGATGCTTCAGCGGTGGATTTGGATTGGTACTGGAGAGGATGGTTCTATACCACGGATTATGTGGATATAGGAGTAAAAGGAGTTAAAAAATACTACGTGTCCAATAAGCCTACCAAGGAAATGGAAAAATACATGGCGGATAGAAACCTAACTGAGGCCGATCTTCCACCATTGGTTTACTTGGCAGAAGAGGACAGTGAGGATTTTGCTCCTGAATTAAAAGGAAAATCTCCAACAGAGACTTCCCAAAACCTTAAGGAGTTTATGATGGACAACATGACCGAAGCCGAAAGAGCCCAGGTTAAAGAGCCAAAATATTTTTACGAAATCACTTTTGATAAGCCCGGAGGCATTCCAATGCCGTTGATCGTGGAGTACACCTACGCAGATGGTACCACCGAGAGCATTACTTATCCACCGGAAATTTGGAGAAAGAACGATGCCGAGGTAAAAAGAGTGATGGCAACGGAAAAAGAATTGGTTGGAATCGTTGTGGATCCAAAATTGGAAACAGCCGATATCGATACTACCAACAACTCTTGGCCAAAGAAAGAAGAGAAGTCTGACTTTGATAAGTTCAAAGAGAATATCAAAGGAAAATAGTAAAAGAAAAAACTATGTTAAGAGCCTCGTGATTTCACGGGGCTTTTTTTATTTTGATCCCAATATCTGATTATATTTGTGCCATGCAATTTCTATTTATTAGCGGAGCTGAGATTTTTTTCATCCTATTCATTGTAGTGATGGTGTTCGGTGCGGATAAGATTCCTGGAATAGCCAGGGGGCTAGGTAAAGGAATGCGCCAACTTAAGGACGCCACCGACGATATTAAGCGCGAAATCCAAAAGAGTACGGATGTCGATACCGACTTCACAAAGAATATCCGCAAGGAAATCGATGATGTAAAAAAGAATGTAGACGAAGTTTCCGGTTCTATCAAAAGAGACCTTAATAAGTAAGATTCCTATGTTGGAAAAATTGCTCAAATGGGATAAAGATACTTTTGTTTATCTCAATGGTTTGGGCATAGAGCAGTACGATGTTTTTTGGTCTACCGTGACTAACATTTCCACATGGATTCCTTTGTTTATTTTATTCTTGATATTGTTCTTCCTGAAATTCCCCAGAAAGGAAGCTTTGTATATGTTTTTTACCGTTTTGGTTTTGGCCATTTTTATTACGGTTATTACACATTTCACCAAAATATCCGTGGCTAGATTGCGTCCGAACAATACAGTCGAAATAAATACCCTGATCCGTATCTTAAAAACACCAACGGATTATAGCTTTTTCTCTGGCCATGCCTCTAGTTCGTTTTCCATAACCATGTTGGTATTTTTGTTTTTACGACAGAAAGTAAAATGGGCCATTCTATTTTTTATTTGGCCTATCTTGTTTGCCATGAGCCGTATTTATGTAGGTGTACATTTCCCAATCGATATTTTGGTGGGTATGGTAGTGGGATTGTTATCCGGATGGCTTTTTTACTTGCTGTACCAGCGATTTATAGCACCCTACTCAATGTCAGCCCGTCCCTGATGGGCAGCAATACCGTTTCTACCCTGGGATCTTCTTTTAATTTTTGATTGTATTTTAAAAGTGCAGCTGTTGCCTTGTCCGATTGTTGTAAAGGCTCTACTACCTTTCCAGACCAGAGAACGTTGTCCGAAAGAATAACACTGCCTGTTTTTGTTTTTTGAATCACTGCTTCGAAATATGCATCGTAGTTCACTTTTTGAGCATCAATAAAAACAAGGTCAAAAGTCTGTTTCAAGTTGGGAACAATATCCAGGGCATCGCCAATATGCTGTTTGATTTGGGAACCAAGACCACTCTTGTCAAAATACCTTCGTTGCATTTCGTGGAGTTCCTCGTTCACTTCAATGGTGTGGAGCTCTCCATCTTTTTGAAGCCCTTCTGCCAAGCAAAGTGCCGAATAGCCCGTGTAGGTGCCGATCTCCAAAATATATTTGGGGTTGATGATCTTGGACAACATACTTAACACCCTTCCTTGAAAATGCCCGGTGATCATTCGGGGTTGAATCACTTTTAAATGCGTTTCTCGGGTTAGTTCTTGCAACAATTCGGGTTCGTCCTCCGAACTGTTGGTGATGTAACTTTCCAAAATGGGTGATAGGAAATGCATGATTTATTTTTCGCAAAAATATAGAAAAGAACTACATTGGAACAGATGAAAAGCAAAACCATTCCATGGTGCTACCAAAGGTGAACATACGAACTGCAACAATGGAAGACCTACCTGTGTTGCTCAATTTTGAACAGGAAATAATAAAGGCTGAACGTCCTTTTGATGTTACTATAAAAGAGGGGCCGATAAGCTATTACGATATTGGCGAAATGATTACAGACCCAAAATCCCATGTAGTGGTCGCTGAAGTAGGGGGTAAGATAGTTGCTTCGGGCTATGCCATTCCCAAAAGAGCAAGACATTATCTGGACCATGAGCTGTATGCCTATCTTGGTTTTATGTATACCGACAAGGATTTTAGGGGGAAAGGCATAAATGCCCAAATCGTTGACGAGCTTAAGCAATGGTCCCAACAAGAAGGGTACAAGGAAATCAGATTGACCGTTTATAACGAAAATCTTCCCGCTGTTAAGGCCTATGAAAAAGTTGGGTTCAAAAAACACATCATCGAAATGCGTTTGGAGTAATTTTCTTTTCCGCTCATTACTTCCACAAATCGTATTTTTGATTCAAATTAAAAAAGAATGACGTTCCAGAACACGCTTGAATTTGCCAAACAACTTGATACTTCCGATAAACTATCCTCTTACAGAAATGAATTCCATTATCCACAGGTGAATGGAAAGGATGTAATCTATTTTACCGGAAACTCGCTTGGGCTTCAACCCAAACGGACTCAAAAATTTGTTGACGATGTTATGAAGGATTGGCGGGAGCTGGCCGTGGAGGGTCATTTTTATGCCGATAAACCTTGGTGGGATTATCACGAAAGACTTGCCGAAGGTTTGGGTAAAGTGGTCGGGGCCAAGCCCAAAGAAATTTCAGTGATGAATACGCTTACGGTCAATCTTCATTTATTGATGGTATCCTTTTACCGACCTACAGAAAAACGGTTCAAGATCATTTGCGAGGAGAAAGCATTTCCTTCCGATCAATATATGCTCCAAAGTCAAGTCCGTTTTCATGGATTGGACCCAAAAGATGCGATTGTTGAAGTAAAAAAGCGAGAAGGGGAGCATGCCTGGCGCACTGAGGACATCATCCAAAAAATCAACGAGGTAGGGGATGAGCTGGCCCTAGTACTGATGGGTGGAGTTAATTATTACAATGGTCAGGTGCTCGACATGAAAAGCATTACCAAAGCTGGAAAAGATGTTGGGGCTTTTGTTGGATGGGATTTGGCCCACGGTGTTGGAAATGTAAAACTGAACCTGCACGATTGGGATGCCGATTTCGCCGCTTGGTGCAGTTATAAATATATGAACAGTGGCCCAGGGAACGCATCAGGGATTTTTGTTCACGAAAGACATTTGGGCAAAGAGAATATTCCACGTTTTGAAGGATGGTGGGGAACCAAAAAGGAAACACGCTTTTTAATGAAGCCTGAGTTCGACCCCATTGAAAGTGCAGATGCATGGCAATTGAGCAATCCACCTATATTGTCCATTGCACCTTATTTGGCTTCATTGGAGATTTTTGATGAGGTAGGTATGGATGCCATTATTGAAAAACAAAAGACCATCGTGGCCTATCTGGAGTTTGTACTTCAGGAGATTGATAAAGAGGTGGAAAGTACATTTGAGATAATTACTCCGGAGGCTAGGGGTTGTCAGCTTTCTGTGTTCTTGCACGGGGAAGGCAAGGCCATCTTTGATTATTTAATGAAGAACGGTGTCATCACCGATTGGCGGGAGCCCAATGTTATCCGATTGGCTCCTGCTCCCCTGTATTGTTCCTATGAGGATATGTACCGTTTTGGACAAATCTTAAAAAAAGGAATTCAGGATAAATAATCGCAATGCACTAAATTGAACCGACCAAAACTGACCAACATATGAAATCCCTTTGGCTAATCCTATCCAATCCAAGGTATTTTGCGCCGGCATGGGTATTTACCAGTATCAATATTTGGTTTGGTACTTGGGCCATCTATATCCCTACGGTAAAGGAAAAACTGGATATTAATAAAGCTGATTTGGGGATAGCACTTTTTTGTTTGTCCCTAGGAGTATTTACCATTTTCCCAGTTGCCTCGAAGATCATTAATAAACTTGGAGTGGGCAGGGCATCGTGGTATGGAGTGTTGTTTGTTTCCGTTACGGCCATGTTGCCGCTTATGGCATCCAATTATTACCTACTGATGGCGGCGCTGTACCTTTTTGGGGCCAGCAATGGCTTTATTGATATCGCGATAAACACCCTGGTTACGGAAATTGAAAAGGAGGATAAACAAAACTTTATGTCCGCAGCCCACGGCTTCTTTAGTTTGGGTGGTATATTGGTGGGACTCGGTAGTTTCTTGATTCCTGTAATCGGAAACCCTGTGTTGCACATGGGCATTACCGTGGTTTTGGTTTTTGTCATCAATTTTTTTCTGAAAAAGCATTACATCCACATAGTGGCCGCTCCCGTAGAAAAGGAGCCCTTTAGTTTCAAACTTTTTAAACCATTGCTGTTGCTCGGGATTATCGGCTTTGTCTCGTTCGGTGGCGAAGGCGCCATTATAGATTGGAGCTCACTTTATTTAAAAGAAATGACCAAGGCTCCCGAAATGCTCATCGGAGCTGGATTTTTGGCGTTTTCCACGACTATGACCTTGGGTCGATTCCTGGGGGATGGGATCAGTGCCAAAATAGGGCCTATTAAAATAGTTGGGCTGGGTGCGCTTATTGCCGCTGTTGGTTTTGTGTTGGTGTTAACACAAAATACCACATGGTCCATCATTGGCTTTGCATTTAATGGTCTTGGTTTTTCGGTAATCGTTCCAGAATTGTTCCGAATCGGGGGCAATGTAAAAGGGGTAGACTCCTCCCAAGGGGTAGCCTTTATTGCAGGAGCAGGTTATATGGGGTTTTTATTGGGCCCTGTAATCCTTGGTTTTATAGCGGAAAGCGCCTCTTTAAACTATAGTTTTATCTTATTGTTGTGTTTGGCCCTTATGGTTTTTGGGATTACTTTTTTCTTAGATAGGAAGGGTAAGTAAGGAGTATATTTATCCAAACCTTTTTAAGTTTAAATCACTTTGTGGCCACTCATAAGTTACTTGTCTTGTGTTTTAGGTATGTTTTAATTGGAAGTTGTGCGAATGGTGGATAAATCAATGGTCATTTCAGGCATTAGTTTTGCCATTTCCTCGCCTTCCTCTTTGCCTTGTTGATACCTTTCCATTCCACGGACAATTACTTCGGTCATTTCTTTCTGAAGCTCAGCAATCTCTTCTTCTGTAAACTGCACCAAACCTTTTTTTGAAAACAGCTTTGTTATTTTTTTCATGTTGTGGGATTCAATATCAACAGGGACCAATTTTACAGCTGCCTTAAGCCCTCCCATTCTTGGAAGTGCTTCTATCATATAAGTTTTTCCACTTGCTAAATCGGCCTCAACAAAAGACCTGTTTTCGGACCGTGCCCAAAAAAGGTGTTCTCCGGGCTCACATTCATATCGGAGATATTTTCTTCCATTGAATTTTCCTATTGCTCTTTCTCCATCAAAATAAGTGAAATTCACAAGGGACCCCATAGATTTTGCTCGTACAAAATAAACAACCGCTTTGTTGTTGGGCACAACAAGGTCGGAATCTTGAGCCTGAACGGAGGATGATGTAAAAATGGCCAGTAATAAAAAGATGCTGAAAAGATGTTTCATGATAACCAATGTTCTAATTAAAAACCCAGGTGAAAATAAGTTTTATTGTGCTTGTTCTTTTGGTCTGTGCATTTGGATCGAAGCTTTCAAAATCCATAGTGTTCGCAAGTCCTAGTTCAGATTGGAGCTCAAGGATATAACTGGATTTACCTTTTGATGGAAATTCCTTACCCAAACCAGCGGTAAGACCGTAATCTAAATTTTTAAAAGATGAATTAATGCCTTCCCTTCGAATGGAATCGTCTAAAAGTAGATTCATAAATGGCCCGAAATCTATATGCCAGAGTTCCTTTTGTCCAAAAGGTACTTTAACCAGAATAGGTATATTTAGATAATGGTATTTATCCTTAAAACTATATTCTTCCGTAGGCCGACCTTCATAATTAAAATACATTCCTTTTCCATCTATGGTGCGGCGTTCGTAATTTACATTGGCTACCAAGATGATGCCGGGGGTAAACTCGTATCCATAATGGAGTCCCAATAGAATTCCAACATCATAATTAACAGCTCGTGCATAATCATTTCCCCAAAGTGAGGTGTAAGTAGCACCAAAGTTGAGGCCCCAATCGCTTTTGTCTTGGGAATATATATTAGATATGCTGAGGAAGGAAATCGTCATGAAAATGACGATTGATTGCTTTAGGTGTAGGCTTCTTTTCAAAGGTTGATTTTGATTAGTCGTTTCTAAATTCGATAAATATATTCTTACAAACAAGTTTTATTAATCGATATTTTAATGACTATAAGAATAAGACAAGATTGCGCTTGTTTTATATTCTATCCCATCATGGGATGAAATTCGTTTTTAAGAATTTTAAAGGTTTGCCGAACAGCATCAATGGATTTTACTATTTACTCACCGTAAGTCCGGTAAAATATAAGCTGGTTCCGCCATCGGGGCGGTTGTGCTGTTGGGCCAGTTGTAGACCTTCCATCTCCACATAATCTTCCCAAGTGGAGACCAAATTAGGTTCTTCCTGATTGGATTTGCGATAGGCCCACTCCCGGATAATGTAATCATCCTTGAAATAAAAGTCGTACGCATCGCCCGGGGTGTAACCCCCTTCGTTGGCATACACAATGGTGAGTTTTTGCATGGGCTCTTCGCTAATGGGAGCCGTTGCCTCTTCGGTATGCTCGTAGGTATAATTATTGGAGTCCCACATTAAATTAAAAGGAGCCATCAACCAATATCTATCGTTTATAAAACCACTATTGGTCTTCAATGCAATGCTATCCATGGAATCTCGGTTGTACATAAGGGTGTCGGGGCCAGAAATAGCGGTTACGTTATTGGTTTTGGGCTCCCAGTCCCAGCTACGTTCAAAATGCATGGAATCTCGGTCCACATTAAAGGTAAAAGTGATTTTGTTTACACCTGCCCAGTTGTCAAAACCATGTGCCTCTGCAATACGTTCGGGAATTGTTTTTTCAGTTTTGGTAGGTTCGGCAGTTTCTTCGGTTTTTTTCGGCTCCGTTTTGCAGGATGCGAAAATTAAAATAGCGAACAGTGCAACGAGGTAATTGGTCTTCATATCTGGTTTTTAACCAAATATACTAGGAAAATCTCTTATTTTGCGCCCCATTTTAAAAAGCCTGAGCAAATAAATCTGTTTCTGGAGTGACTTTTTTAAAAAACTTGTTTCTAATACTTATAAGTAACCCCGACAAAGCGTTTTTGGAAAAGGAAGACTTATACGTACATCTTTCTGATGAGGAATTAGTGGAACAGATTGTGGCGAACAACGACCCCATGCTTTTTGGGAAGTTGTACGACCGCTATGCTAAGATGGTGTACAACAAATGCTACGGATTTGCAAAATCCGAGGACGAGGCGGAGGATTTAACGCAGGATGTATTCCTCCAACTTTTTATCAAACTTCGCACCTTTAAGGGGAAATCGAAGTTTTCTACCTGGCTGTATTCTTTTACCTATAATTTTTGCGTGAACTATGTAAACCGGAACAAACAACGAAAAATACGGGACAAATCCGTACAGGTTGAAAATTCCGAACATAAACTTACCGAAGAAGTGCCCGATCAGAGTTTGTACGAAATGAAGGCGGACAAGCTCAAAAAAGCCTTGGAACAGATATCTCCCGAAGATAAATCCATTTTGCTGCTAAAATACCAAGATGGGGCGAGCATAAAAGAACTGGTAAGTTTATTGGATATTGGGGAAAGCGCGATGAAGATGCGGCTAAAAAGAGCCAAGGAAAGACTATTGGAAATCTATAATACCCTGGAATAGATGGCAAAGAAACACAAAAACCCATTTAAAGAGCTGGAGGCCTCCTTGCATGAGGCACCGCCCGACATGAAGCAAAAGGTCATGAACGACATTGCCGCCGCAAAGTTGATCATGGACATGGCTTCCTTGTTCTCGATCAATTTGGGAAGTGCGCTGCGCAAGCTATTCAGAACCATGGGCGACAACTAATCAACTAACAGAACACTATAAATAAACAACAACTATGGAGACTATTAATGAATGGAAAAATGTGACCCTGGAGTCCCTATCTGGTATGGGCAAAGAGATAGCATTGGCTTTTCCCAAGATCTTGGGCGCTATCGTTATTTTAATCTTAGGCTGGATCGTCATCAAAATTGTACTCTTCCTCCTCAAAAAAATCTTGAAGCTGGCCAAGGTGGATATGCTCAACGATAAGATCAATGGTATGGATGTAACTGGTAAAGGGGACCTAAATGTGGATGTCATTAAAGTTATATTGGGCTTTGTTCGGTGGTTTTTGATTTTGGTCTTTTTAATTGTTGCCGCGGATATTTTGGATTGGAAGATAATATCCCAGGAAATTGGCAACCTTTTGCATTATCTACCACGATTCTTTAGCGCATTGGCTTTGTTGATGCTCGGTTTCTATATCGGAAACTTTGTGAAGAAAACTATCAAGCGATTATTTGATTCGCTGGAATTTGGTGGTTCCAATATTGTGAGCAACCTGTTTTTCTATGTTATTGTCATCTTTATGTCCATTACTGCATTGAACCAAGCAGGGGTGGATACGACCATCATAACAAACAACATTACCTTGATTTTGGGTTCTTTCCTTTTAGCTTTTGCCTTGGGAGTTGGTTTGGGGTCACGAGAAATTGTGGCGGATATCCTAAGGGCATTCTACACCCGAAAGACTTATGTTGTGGGCGATAGAATAGTGATAGATGGGAACGAGGGTACCATTAAAGCCATTGAAAACAACAGCCTAACCTTGGAAACCCAAGAGGGCAGATTTGTGATACCGATCAAGGATGTGGTATCCCAAAAAGTACAGATAAAATCATAATAGTGGTATTGTGAAAAACAAGTGCGGTAACTTCCTTGGAATTTGATTATTTTTGAAGTCTTACAACACGTAAAAAATGAGTTCAAAAAAAGGAAAAGTTCAGGAATTGATCCAAGAAAAACTGTTAGAAGACCGCAAAGTGTTTTTGTGGGGCCAAGTAGATGATGATTCTGCTAAACACGTAATCGACAGGTTGCTGTATTTGGACATGTTGAACAATAAAGAGATTCAATTGATCATCAATAGCCCAGGCGGGTACGTAACCTCCGGCTTTGCTATTTATGATACCATTAAACAGATAAAAAGCCCGGTGTCCACGGTATGTTCCGGATTGGCAGCCTCAATGGGTTCCATTCTTCTATCGGTTGGGGAAAAGGGCAGACGTTTTATCCAGCCACACGCCCGTGTCATGATTCATCAACCAAGTGGTGGGGCAAGGGGGCAGGCGTCCAATATAGAAATCCAAGCGAGGGAAATCATCAAGACCAAGGAATTGGGTGCCAAAATCCTATCTGAGAATTGTGGGCAGGATTATGATAAGGTGATGAAGGATTTTGATCGTGACTATTGGATGAGCGCCGAGGAATCCGTGGAATACGGAATCGTGGATGAAATCTTGCAATAAGACAACATTTCTTTAAAAGTGAAAAGTCCTTCGCAACGTATTGTGAAGGACTTTTTATATATAGGCGCCGTAGCGGAATATTTTAACATATATACGACAATAAAGATGCCAATGGATATTAAAGGGTTGTTAAAATCAATATTGATCAGGATGCTCTATAATGTTACGTGCCCTTTCTTGTAACTCTTTTAATTCTTCCTTGCTTTTTTTCTCCAATAAGCTCAACATCATCGACATCCGTTGGTTGTTCTTAAAATGCGCTTTCTTTTCCTCTAAAAAGTTCCAATACAGTGAATTGAACGGACAGGAGTTCTCTCCCGACTTAACAGTATGACTATAGAAGCATTCCTTACAATAATTACCCATTTTATTAATGTAATTGGCACTGCTCATATACGGTTTCGTCGCCACCAAACCTCCATCCGCAAATTGGCTCATCCCTCTTGTGTTGGTAATCTCTACCCATTCAATGGCATCAATGTAAACCCCTAAATACCATGCATCCACTTCGTCCGGGTTTACCTGAGTGAGCAAAGCATAGTTGCCAATGACCATTAAGCGCTGAATGTGATGGGCATATGCATCGTCCAAACTTTGTGTGATGGCTTGGTGCAGACAGTTCATTTTTGTTTTTCCCGTCCAGAAGAAATCGGGTAGGGGATTGTGGTTCTCCAGTTTGTTCAATTTGGCGTAGTTGGGCATTTCTTTCCAATATACGCCCCGCATATACTCGCGCCAACCTAATATCTGACGAATAAATCCCTCTACTTGTGAAATATCGATATCATCTTTATTCTCATAATAATGGTCAACTACGGTGTCGATAACTTCCTTGGGTGAAAGCATTTTACTGTTCATGGCGAAGGACAAACGGGAGTGGAACAAGAATTTTTCTTGGGTATGCAAAGCATCTTGATAATCGCCGAAATAGACTAACAGCTTTGAGCAGAAAAAATCCAAAAGTTCCTTGCATTCTTGGTAGGAGGTGGGCCAAGGAAAGTTTTCGGCATCAATATTTCCAAAGGTATTTATTTTCGCACTTTTGATTTCTTCCAGTAGTTCGGTAACATCGGTATCAAATGAAAGTTCCTTTGGAATGTTGGGAGAGCCGTCCCATTTTTTTCGATTGCTCTGGTCAAAATTCCATTTTCCACCTTCCGGTTGATCGTTTTCCATCAGAATATTGTGCTTCTTCCGCATCATCCGATAGAAACTTTCCATCAACAATTGTTTTTTGCCCTTAAAATGATTTTTCAGCTCATCCCGGCTAGTGTAAAAGTGTTCCGTATCAAAAGCCTCGGAGGAAATGGAAATGGATTCGCAAATCTCCTTGAGCTGTTGGTCCAATCGATATTCATCAGGCAATTGATATTCAAACTTTTCAATCTTGTGCTCGGATATGGCTTGCTCTATAAGGTCGGGTAGATTTTGGGGATTGTTTTGGTCCCCAATTTTAAAGTATTCAACATGGTGGCCTTTATCTTGTAGGGCATTTGAGAAATTCCGCATGGATTGGAAGAATCCCACAACCTTTTGGATATGATGCTTTACATAGTCCGTTTCCTGTCGCATCTCGGCCATCAGGTATATATGGTCATCATCTACTTGGTCTAACCAACTATGGGATATATTGAGCTGATCTCCAAGAATAAGTCTAAGTGTTTTCATGAATTAGAATAAGGTGGGTTGGAGCCAAAGGCTCTGGAATTTTTTGTTCGGGTCGTACCGCTCCGCTTGACTCTTGGTGTTGAAGATCCTGTTCCGTGGGTCGTTGCCCACGCCGCTATTGTACATCCAATTGCCCCAATTGCTGTGCACATCGTAGTCGAGGAGCATGGTTTCAAAATAGGAGGCCCCGATGCGCCAATCTTGTTTAAGGTGTTTGGACCAATAACTGGCCACGTTCTGTCGACCGCGATTGCTCATCCAGCCCGTTTCCTTTAACTCGATCATATTCGCATTTACAAAATCATCATCCGTTTTACCATGGATCCAGTCGTGCTTTGCAGCCTCGTCTGTACTCCAATCGTAATCCTTTTGAAGGATACCATCAATTTTAAAAATTTGGTTACCGTGCTTTAACGAAACATATTTGAAGTAATCCCTCCATATCAATTCAAAAATCAACCAATAAGTATCCTGATTTTTCTTGATTTCGTCTTCAAAGCGCTTTACCTCCCAATAGATCGTACGGGCTGAAATACAGCCATTGGCCAACCATGGTGAGAATTTAGAACTGTAATCCGTGCCCACCAGTCCGTTTCTGGTCTTTTTGTAGTAGGCCAACTTTTTGGTGTCCCAAAAGTAATGCTCCAAACGATTTAGGGCATTGTTTTCGCCTCCTTCAAATGGAAAGGCCGATCGATGGTCCGTTTCAAACTGGGAAAAACCAAGGTCTTCCATGCTAGGGACATTTGCCTTGGACTCCACTCGATTGTCGGTCGGAAACACCTTTGGTTTTTCATAACAAGGTCTTACCTGAACATGCTTCTCGCATTTTTTACGGAAAACCGTAAATACTTGTGGAATCTGAGCATAGGAATCAAAAGGAATGTCTTCAGGGTGAAAAAGGAACTGGTCGAATGTTTTGTGAACCGATACGTTGTTGGGCAAACGATTTTGAACACGTTGAATCACTTCATGTTCCTCTGAAGTCCACTCATTTTGAATATGAACGCTATCAATCTTGTGGTGTTCCACCAATTCGGGAATCTTGTCTTCTGGTTTTTCATAGTGGACAAGCAAGGTAATATTGAACCTTTCCAGATTCTTTTGAAGTTGTCGTACCGACTCCAGTAAAAACTTGGCCCTAAAACGTTCCGTTTTTTTGAATCCAAAGGAATTGATCTGGAATTGTCTGGGATCAAAGAAATAGACCGCAACCAAACGATTAGCTTTGGACGCCATATACAATGATTCGTTGTCTTGAATCCTTAGATTGTTCCCAAACCAAATCAGACTAGTCTCCATATTTGTTTTTGTTTTTTCTGCATCGTTCACTGCAATAGATGACCTGTTCCCAGTCCTTGGCCCATTTTTTTCGCCAAGCAAAGGGTCTTTCGCATACAGGACATGTTTTCGTGGGTAAATACGGTTTCTTGTGCGTCAATCTTCTTTATTGTTTAATAAAAATAATAAAAAATTAAACAAAATAAAGGTTGCGTTAATCGAAACCAAGGAATCAGAACGGTTAAACAGTCAAAATGCTTACTTTTATTGCTTTAATCAGAATTTAGCCCATTGGGCATTTATGGCACAGACTCCAAAAAATATAGCCATCATCGGTTCCGGATTGGTGGGTTCCCTATTAGCAATATATCTTCGAAAAATTGGTCATACCGTTACCGTTTTTGACAGGAGGCCGGATATTAGGACCATCAAGTTTTCCGGAAGGTCCATCAACTTGGCAATGAGCAATAGGGGGTGGCGCTCGTTGGATGAGGTTGGCATTGGTGATAAAATAAAGGACATTGCCATTCCATTGGATAAGCGCGCCATGCATGTGAATGATAAACCCATGTATTTCCAAAAATATGGAAAAGATGGGGAAGCCATTTGGTCTATATCCCGAGGTGTCCTCAACAAACGGATGATTGATCTCGCAGAGGAAGAAGGAGCTACGTTCCGATTCAATGAGAAAGTGTGGGACGTGAATTTGCCAGAAGCTAAAATCTACACTGGGGAGACGGAAAAAAGTGAGTGGAAGGAATATGAATATGATTTGATTTTTGGCTGTGATGGGGCTTTTTCCAGGGTTCGCCATAAAATGCAGCGCCGTAGTAGGTTCAATTACTCACAGAATTTTATAGATGTGGGGTATAAGGAGCTTACCATTCCCGCCAACGAGGATGGTACCCACAAGTTGGACAAAAATTCATTCCATATATGGCCGCGTGGAGAGTTTATGCTCATTGCTATGCCCAATATTGATGGTAGCTTTACCTGCACCTTGTTTTTGCCTTTCGAAGGAGAAATTTCTTTTGAGAGCCTAGAAACTGTGGATGATGCAAAGGAATTTTTCAAAACGTATTTCCCGAACGTTCGCAAGGAAATCGAGGATTTGACCAAGGACTTTTTTACCAATCCTACCAGTGCCATGGTCACCATGAAGTGCTATCCATGGACATACTGGAACAAAGTGGCCCTAGTCGGGGATTCGGCACATGCCATTGTACCTTTTTACGGTCAGGGGATGAACGCTGGTTTTGAAGATATCTACGTGCTCAATCAACTTATGGAAAAACATGGGGATGATTGGGATACTATTTTTTCCGAATACCAAGAGGAACGAAAACCAAATGCCGATGCCATTGCAGAGCTAAGTTACCGGAACTTTGTGGAAATGAGCAGTAAAACAGCTGACCCAAAATTTCTACTGCAAAAGAAGATTGAAAAACATTTTGCCCAGAAGCACCCGGAAAAATGGGTGCCCGTATACAGCCGTGTTACTTTTTCGGATAGACCTTATTCCGAAGCGTTGGCGATTGGTGATAGGCAGGAAGATATTATGCAGCAGGTAATGCAAATGCCCAATATTGAAGAAAAGTGGGACTCACAGGAAGTTGAGGATAGGATTCTCTCACTTTTAGAACAGTAAAGCGTCTATATAGAACAAAGTCGAGATATTTTAAAATAGAAATAGTAGCGCTTTGGAATGATATAGCATAAAAATAGAAAAGCCACCCTTTGAGGTGGCTTTTTCAATTTCTTGCTTCAATGGAAATTAGATCTTGGCAAAAAGTTTCTCCATTCTTTCTTGCTCTTCTTCAGCTAAAAGAGGGTCTACCAAAATTCTTCCACTGTGTTCGTCGGTAATGATTTTTTTGCGGGATGCAATCTCTACCTGCACTTGTGGTGGAATGGTAAAGAACGATCCACCAGAAGCACCACGCTCCACAGGAACTACGGCCAAACCATTTTTTACATTGTGACGGATTCTTTTATAAGCTTTGATCAAACGCTCTTCGATTTTGTCTTCGTACTCCTCGGACTTTTTCAAAAGTGCTTTTTCTTCTTTTTCAGTTTCCGCAAGAATGGCGTCCAATTCACCTTTTTTGTGCTTTAAGTGACCTTCGCGCTCGGATAATTTTTCCTTGGTAGCGGCAATCACCTCTTTTTTCTGCTCAATCTGTGCTTTGAACTCTTTGATGTTCTTTTCGGCCAATTGAATCTCCAATTCTTGGAACTCCACCTCTTTGCTCAAGGAGTTGAACTCGCGGCTGTTCCTTACATTCTTTTGTTGCTCACTGTATTTTTTTATGAGCGCCTTGGACTCATCTATAAGGTTTTTCTTGGCAGTGATTTCAAAATTAACGGTTTCAACATCCGTTTTCAATTTGTCCATTCGTGTTTTAAGACCAAGAACTTCGTCTTCCAAGTCTTGTACTTCCAAAGGCAATTCGCCTCTAACATTACGTATTTCATCCACTCTGGAGTCGATAAGCTGTAAATCGTACAATGCTCTCAATTTATCCTCTACAGTGATTTCTTTCTTGTTCGCCATATATTTTATAAATACTTGATGGGATTCGTTATACTCTCCGATAAAGAGATTGCAAAATTAGGAATTTTTTTCGTAAGATAATCAACCAATAAATCTTTTGTAAACTGCTCAGTTTCAAAGTGCCCAATATCGGCAACGACCAGTTGATTTTCGGCTTGGTAAAAATCATGGTATTTGAGGTCGGCCGTAACATAGATATCGGCTCCGGCTTTACTTGCGGCTCCAATGGCAAATGCGCCGCTTCCCCCTAGTACAGCAACTTTTTTAACTTTATTTCCAAGTAGTGCGGAGTGCCGTACTACCGTGGCGTTCATCCGCTCTTTGGCCAAAAGAAGAAATTCTTCCTCATCCATTTGGGTTTCCAAAGTACCTACCATACCCATACCCAAATCTTGATTGGTGTTTTCCAATGTCAATACTTCGTACGCTACTTCTTCATAGGGATGTGCCTCAAAAAGCGCTTTTAGGATTGCTTTTTCCCTCTCAAAGGAGTAGATGACATTAATCTGTGTCTCTTTTTCAAAATGTACCTCACCAACTTTTCCCACTGTTGGATTGGCTCCGTTTTCCGCTTTAAAACTTCCAGTACCTTGCAAACTGTAGCTGCAATTGCTGTACTTTCCAATTTCCCCTGCACCTGCTGAGAAGAGCGCCAATTTTATCTTTTCTGCATCGGCATTCGGTGCATAGGTTGTCAATTTTTTTATGCTATGGGTTCTTGGGATGAGGATTTCCGGGTTTTTGATTCCCAGTACTTCACAA
This sequence comes from uncultured Allomuricauda sp., assembly GCF_947258355.1. Classification (GTDB taxonomy): domain Bacteria; phylum Bacteroidota; class Bacteroidia; order Flavobacteriales; family Flavobacteriaceae; genus Flagellimonas. The sequence continues at coordinate 12,202 of NZ_CAMYIC010000023.1, read as the reverse complement.
ATTTTAGCGTTGACGCCCATTTTGCTGTTGTCCAATGCCGTATGCATGCTGTAAATGGCAATATTGTTTGCGATGGCCTTGAGTACAACACGTTCCACATAGTTACTCCCTGTCAACTTTTTTAAGCCTTTGAAAATGATGGGATGAAAGCTTACGATTAGGTTGCACTTTTTTTCGATGGCTTCGTCCACCACATTTTCAAGGGTATCCAAAGTCACCAGTACCCCTTCAACTTTCATAGTGGGGTCGCCCACTAATAAACCTACGTTGTCAAAATCCTCTGCGTGCGCCAAAGGTGCTAATTCTTCAAGCACTTTTCCTATGTCGTTAACGGTCATTTTAAAAATGTTAAGTGGGCTAAAGATAAAATATTATATTTTCGTTCAATGCTTCAATTGCTTCGGATAATAGCGTTCCCTATTTCTTTGGTCTATGCCCTAGTGGTTTATGTTCGAAACTTCTTGTTCGATATAGGTGTTTTTTCGTCCAAATCGTACAAGACCCCAACGATTTGCGTGGGAAACTTAAGTGTTGGTGGAACGGGCAAAACCCCAATGACGGAGTACTTGCTGCGGATATTGAAAAATCGAAAAACTGCGGTTCTCAGTCGAGGGTACAAACGTAAATCCAAAGGATTTTACTTGGCAAATTTGGAGAGTACCGTTTTGGAATTGGGTGATGAACCTTACCAAATCCATCAAAAATTCCCAGAGGTTAGTGTTGCTGTTGATGCCAATAGACGGAATGGTATTGAGAAACTGGAAAACTTGATGAGTCCGGATGTGATTGTTTTGGATGATGCTTTTCAGCACAGAAAGGTAAAGCCTACATTTTCGATTTTACTGACGACTTTTCAAAATTTATATGTAAATGATTGGTATTTGCCCACGGGTAGCCTTCGAGATGCCAAAAAAGAGTCGCGCCGTGCCAATTTGATCATTGTTACCAAATGTCCAGTCGGTATTTCCGAGGAAGAAAAGAAGTCCATTACAGCAAAACTTAAACCTACAACGTATCAAAAGGTGTTGTTTGCTGCCTTAACCTATAATGATTTTGTAACCGATGGGGACAAAGAAAAATTACCATTGGTTCAATTAAAGCATAAGGAGATGGCATTGGTGACGGGCATTGCTTCTCCGGAACCTTTGATTGATTATCTGCGTAGCGAAGGAATTCTTTTTAAGCATTTTCAGTTTGGAGACCATCACCATTTCTCCGACAAGGAAGTTGAACAATTCAAGCATTATGAGTTGATTCTAACCACAGAAAAGGATTTTGTTCGCTTAAAGGGCAGATTGGAAGGCCTTTACTATCTCGAAATATCGCATAGCTTCTCCAAACAGGATGAAGAAATTTTAAAAAGTTCGGTTAAAGCATTGTGTTAAACTGAACCTTGCATTTTACTGCGGAAAATATTTTCGCCGATTTTCTGGTAGAATACTTCTGGCTTGAATGGTTTGGTGACCACATCGTTACAACCGGCTTCGTAGAAACTGTCCAGACTGTCGTCCAATGAAATCGCGGTCAAGGCAATGATCGGGATGTTCTGGTCGAACTTGCGTATTTGGCGTGTTGCCTCTTCACCGCTAATGCCCGGCATGTGAATATCCATTAAAATGGCATCGTAGGTGTTGTTTTTGGCCAAGTCGATTGCTTCATTGCCATTGTTGGCTATGTCGCAGGTAATCTCTTTTTTGGTGAGCATTTTTTTGGTGATCACTTGGTTGATCTTATTGTCCTCAACCACTAGTACATGCAATCCTTTGAATTGGAATTCCTCTGGATTGAGTTCAAAGGAAACCTCTTCACTTTCCTTACTTTCGTAATCTATATCCATCTCAAAATAGAAAGAACTTCCGTGGCCCAATTCGCTTTCTAGGTTGATTGTACTGCCAAACAAGCCCAGTAGGCTCTTAACAATGGTCAGACCAAGGCCAGTGCCCCCGTATTCTCTATTGATTTGGATAGAACCTTGCTCAAAACTTTCAAATATATTTTTCTGTTGATCTTCGGAAATACCAATTCCATTGTCCCGTACCTCGAAATATAGCTTTACTTGGTCCTCTTCTTTTTTGAGCATTTTGGCAATAACCTCTACTTTACCGTTTTTGGTGAATTTAAGGGCGTTACCGACCAAGTTCATGAATATTTGGGAAAGCTTGATGGGGTCGCCCATTAATTTTTTAGGGATGGTAGGGTCGTAATCCAGTATGAGTTCCGTCTTTTGCTCATGTGCATTTTGTTGTAGGGATTCCACCACATCATCCAGCACCTTATGCAATTTGAATTCTATGTTGAGCGGCTCAAGCTTTTCGGCATCAATTTTATTGATTTGAAGAATATCGTTAATGAAATTCAACAAGTATTCCCCGGAGAATTTTAATGATTTTAAATGTTCCTTCTGATGCTCGGAGGGGTTCTCTTCCAGTAATAGATGAGTGAGTCCAGTTACCGCATAAAGTGGTGTTCTTAACTCATGTGTAACAGTGGAAAGGAAATTGGTTTTGGCCTCCATTGCAGAAACCGCAGCATCCCTGGCGAGCTCCAATTCCTTGTTCTTGGTATAAAGGAGGTCGTTGGTTTTTAGTTTTATTTGGTTGTTCCTGAAAAGTGATACTGCCAATAAGGATATAATGGTCAAAAATGCAGAGGTCAATATGGCTGTAATCTCTGATCGGTTTTTTGATTCGCTCAACTCCTCGTTTTTAGCTTGGAGCTTGTTCAGTTCGTTCATTTGATGGTCAAAACGGGTTTTATCCGCTGTATCTGAATCCAACTGAACTTTTTCTATGTTGAATATGGAATCCTTGATTTGAGCCAATTCCTTTGAATACCTTAACGCTTCGCGGTAATTGCCATCGGCTTCGTATATGGATGATAGCTGTTCGTAAGCGTTTTTGATTTCCTTGGAAAAACCATGTTTTTCTGCTAGTTCCAACGCTGCTTTGGCATGTATTACCCCTTCTTCCCAATCGTCCAGGATGACACTTATTTTTGCTAACTGAAGGTTGGCTCTAGTGGCGAGAAAAGCACGCTCTTCATTATCTGAATTAACAATGAGTGCATGTAGATTTTTAATGGCGTCATCATATTTTTCTATATTGATATAGATGTTGGCCTCAAGTAAAAGTATGTTGTTGGTAAGGTTTCTGTTATTGCTTACTTTTCTAGCTTCTTCCAGCTGTTTCAAGGCTTGAAAATTATTGCCCTCTTCGTATCTAAAGGCTGCATCCATATATAAATGAAATGCCTCGGCCAGCGGATAGGAGTTGTCTTTAAGATAATAAGTGGCCCTGCCCCAATAAAATTCGGCAGTATCTATGTCCCCTTCTTCCAGCAGTAATTTGGACATTTGGTGATAAATGTCCAGTAAAAGGTTGGTGTCTTCATTGCTCTCGGCAATATTTGCGGCCCTTTCCAAGGCCTCCATGGCTTGATCGACCTTACTTTCATGTCGATACTGCATAAACTCATTTAAAATGGCTTTTGCATCTGCGGTGGTGTTACCTTCACTTTGGGCAAAAGAAATCTGTGTGCATAGTACTATGCACAACAGGAGCAGCGATTTTTCACCTATCTTTTTATTAATCAGGTTGAATATCAAACGTAATTTTTCTTTATGAGCAAAGCTATTAAATCAATAATTCTGGAGCAATATCCAGTTTCATTGTCGTACCACCCGATAATTTTAACCATTTTACCAATTACCGAGGTCATCAATGAATCAAACGTACAAGAATAGCAACTATTGTTTATATCGATAGAAACAATAGGGTCTTCTGTGTAATTGATTATGCCTTTAAGTTGGTTTTCTGACTGTTTTTTAAAGGTAGCATTTATTTCATCAATCGAAGTTTCCTTGATAACATTGAAGGTGATGTCGGTAAGTGAGCCGTTGGCAACGGGAACTCTTATCCCACATCCGCCTATTACTTCCGATAATTCCGGGAAAATACTTGTCAATGCTTTTGCGGCACCGGTGGTAGTTGGGATTATGGATTGTGCAGCTGCTCTTGACCGTCGTAGGTCGCGATGAGGGCTATCGTGCAAACTCTGGTCGGAGGTATACGAGTGTATTGTGGTTATATAGGCTTGTTCTATCCCGCACAATTCATTGATTACCTTGATCATGGGGGCTGCATTGTTGGTTGTGCAGGAGGCATTTGAAATTATTTGGTCTTCACCGTTTATAATTTCTTCATTAACGCCTAAAACCACCATTTTAATTGAATCGTCCAAGGGTGGAACGGAAAGGATCACTTTTTTTGCCCCATTTTTTATATGGAACCCCAATGCTTCACTTGTCTTGAATTTCCCTGTGGATTCTATAACGATATCAACCTCGTGCGTACTCCAATCTATTTCTTTGGGATGATCATGATTTAGAACGGAAATTTCTCTGCCATTGACCAAAATTTTATGGTCTTTGTGTGACACATCCAAATTCAGAACCCCATGAATGCTGTCATATTTTAAAAGGTGGGCCAAGGTTTTGGTGTCGGCCAAGTCATTTATGGCCACCACCTGAATGTTAGGGTGATTTAGCAAAAGCCTAAAAAGGGTCCTTCCTATGCGGCCAAAGCCATTTATTCCAACAGTAATCTGTTTCATGATCGGGGAGGGGGAAGGTTGAGCTAGTGTATGTGTTTGTGTGCTTTGTAGGATGAACGGACCAAAGCCCCGCTTTCCACATGCCTAAAGCCCATTTCTAATCCTATCTCCTCATATTTTTTGAATTGCTCGGGTAAAATAAACTGCTTTACGGGCAAATGTTTTTTGGAAGGCTGTAAATATTGACCAATGGTAATTACGTCCACATCTACCTTTCTTAGGTCCTCCATGGTGTTGATGACTTCACTTTCTTCTTCGCCAAGACCAAGCATAATACCTGATTTGGTTCTGTTTGCTCCGTTTTTCTTTAAGTAATTCAGTACCTCTAGGCTTCTTTCGTATTTCGCCTGAATCCTAACTTCGCGTGTAAGTCTTTTCACGGTTTCCATATTATGGGAAATCACTTCTGGAGCCACTTTCAATATTCTATCCAAATGTGTGGATATGCCCTGGAAGTCCGGAATCAGGGTTTCCATAGTGGTCTCTGGATTCATCCGCCTAACAGCTTTAACTGTTTCTGCCCAAATAATGGAACCCATATCCTTAAGGTCGTCTCTATCTACGGAAGTTAGCACGGCATGCTTGATATTCATGATTTTTATAGAACGCGCCACTTTTTCTGGCTCTGCCCAATCCACTGTTTCTGGACGACCGGTTTTTACCCCACAAAATCCACAGGAACGGGTGCAAATATTGCCTAAAATCATAAAAGTAGCGGTACCTTCTCCCCAACACTCGCCCATGTTCGGGCAACTACCGGAGGTACAAATGGTATGTAAATCGTACTTGTCCACAAGTCCCCTTAGCTGAGTGTATTTTTTACCCGTAGGGAGCTTAACCCTTAGCCATTTAGGCTTTCCTTTGGGAGGAAGAACGTTTTCTGCTACGCTTGTGCTCATACAACAAATTTTGATTTACAAAGATACGAAACTGGGAAGGAAACTTAATGCCCTTGAACTAGGTCACTTTTTTTTAATGATTTCAGCCAGTAGTTTTTTTGCCCGTAGCAATTTTACTTTCACATTGTTAACGGGTTCGTTAAGCTCTTTGGCAATGTCGGCATAGCTCATTTCATGAAAATACCGGAGGTTAATGACCTTTTGGTAATGGGGTTTCAGTTTTTTGATATCCCTAAGTAGATTTGCTAGGTTTTGCTCTGTGATTAAACGGTCTTCTACTGTTGGGGTATCGTCCAGAACTCTTTTTACTTCATCCCCTCGGGATTCCATTTCGTTCATCAGACTTCTTTTTCGTTTGCGAAGAAGGTCTACATGAAGATTTTTGGAAATGGTAATGAGCCAGGTCTTGAACTCATAATTTTCGTCGTAGGTATCAATTTTATCGAAAGCCTTGGAAAAGGTCCTTATGGTAATATCCTCGGCATCATTTTCATTTTTCGTTCTAAGTATTTGAAAACCATAAACGTCGTTCCAAAAAGTGTCAAGAAGTGTACTGAAGGCAATTTGGTTTCCTTCTTTTGCCCTTTTAATAATCTCCTTGATGGAATCGTCGGTTTTTTCCAAAAAATGAGTCTTACCTAAAAATTAAGAATTATTGGGTATTTGTAACTGTGTCCTTTTTACAATCTTGTTCTTCGGGTAGTTTGCCACAAAAACCACAAGCTTCACCGTCCTTGTTCAAAAATGGACTTTGGCTCGCGCAAGTTCCGGCAAATTCACCGTTCTTTTTCCCCCAGATTTTAATAGCAATTCCTGCAAAGGCAAGGGCTAATAATCCAATGGTAACTAGTGCTAACTTCATCTTTCAACTTTTGTACAAAGGTACAAAATACCTTGCTAAAGGATGGGAGGTTTAAGGTTTCTTTAAAGTTGGGCCTTAATATTTGATATTGGCTACGATATTGTCCACTGATGGAGTACTGTTGCCACCCTTGGGTTCAACAGTAATGTAGCCTACGGCATTGTCGGCATAGGGTAGGGCAAGTAGTTTGTCCTTTTCATCAAAATTCTTGATTACACCCAAATTTACCAATTCACCATTGACTTCTGCCCACATCTGGAAGCATTTGTCCTCTGGAAGTTCTGGAACGTTGCTTACATTGATATATGAAAGTTTTTTAACTGGATTAATGTAAGCTATAGCCTTAAGTTCTTTCCCCTCGTTTTCACCTTTGACCTTATATTTTTTGGTAGAGGGATTATTCAACACTATAAATTGGTTTCTCATGTCTGCCAATTGGTCTTTCATGTTGTTCTCCAAATACTTGATTTGGTTGGTGACCATAGTGTTTTTCTCTTGTAAAGTCTGGTTTTCATTCCAGAAGAATAGGGAAGAGCCAGCCAATATCATAATCGCTATACTGGCGGCAACGGCATAACGAAGGAATCTTTTGCTTACCATGCCTTCCTTTTTGGCGCTGGCCAAAATAATCTCTTTAAGACCTTCAGGGGTCTTTTTGGCGTATAAATTGGCAAAAGTTTCCAAGTTTTTCTGAAGCGTATCGTATGTTTCCCTTACTTCGGGATACATGGCAATATACCTTTCAGCTTTTTGGGTTTCTTCTTTGGTTGTGTCTCCCAATAGATACTTTTCCAAAGTATCTGTTTCTAAAAATATTTTAACTTTTTCCTTCATGGCAATAGATTTAATAAGAGGAGCAAAGACATGGTTGTACCGTAAATTTTTCCAAGTTCCCGAAGTCCAATTTTTAATCGGGACTTTATGGTTCCTAAGGGGATGTCCAATTCATCACTTGCCTCCTGCTGCGTCATTCCCTCAAAAAACAGGGCTTCTAGAACAATTCTGTACTTATCTTCGATTTTATCCAAGTTCTCTTGGATGTCCAGATGTTCCGGGTTTACGCCCTTGACTCCGATATTATATACGTCTGAAACGTCTATTTGGATTTCCTTGTCAGATTTATTATTGATACTTCTTAGTTTGTCAATGGCAGTGTTCCTTGTGATTCGGAATAACCAAGTGAAAAGTTTGGCCTTCGAAGCATCGTAGGTATCTGCTTTTTTCCAGATTTTAATGAAACTTTCCTGGAGCACATCTTGGGCCAAATCCTCATCTTTCACCACTTTGTAAGCAACACCAAAGAGCGTATCCCCATAGTTTTCGTAGAGAAGGGAAATGGCCTTGTCGTCCTTTTCCGCTAGGAGTGAAACAATATGTCTCTCTATCAATGTACTCATTTATGGTGCTTTTGATAAAATTTTTTAAGGGGCCAAAATCTAAAATAGGATTTATCTCGTATATAAGACAAAGCTAAGACAGAAAAAGCATTTTGTTTAGCAGATTTAGCAAGAAATAAAGGGTTCAAAGCCCTCAAAACATATATAAATTTGGTTAGTTTGGTTTGGTATAACCCTCGTTATTGATTTCAATGCGAGGGTTATTTTATTATGTTCACCTCTGGTTGAATCTTTATTTTAAAAACTTTTTTCACCTCCTCTTGAATCTGCTTTGCCAAGCATAAGATTTCTTTACCAGTTGCATTGCCATGATTCACCAAAACCAGGGCCTGTTTACCATGTACCCCTGCATCCCCAAACCGTTTTCCTTTAAATCCGCATTGCTCTATGAGCCACCCGGCTGGAATTTTATACTGATTGTCATCTATCTCATAAAACGGGGCTTCTGGATGGGATTTGTTGAATTTGTCAAAAGCTTTTTTGGAAATAATCGGGTTTTTAAAAAAACTGCCACTATTGCCGATTTCCTTGGGGTCGGGGAGTTTACTTTTCCGTATGGCGATTACTGCATCGGAAATATCTTTTATGGTAGGGTGAACAATTCCTCTGTTTTTCAGTTCACTTTCTATAGCCCCATAGCCGGTGTGCAGTACATGGTCTTTTTTGGTCAGTTTTAAAACAACCGAAGTGATAATGTATTTTCCTTTGGCCTTGTTCTTGAAAATGGAATCTCTGTAGCCAAACTCGCAGGCTTCGTTGTCAAACCCTTCCAGCTCTCCGGTTTTTACATCCATGGCAGCACAGCTCACAAAAACATCCTTGAGTTCCACACCGTAGGCACCGATGTTTTGAATGGGTGCTGTACCTACGTTACCTGGAATCAAAGAAAGGTTTTCCAATCCCCCAAAGCCTTGCTCCAAGCTCCACATTACCAGTTCGTGCCAATTTTCACCCGCCATCACCTTGACTTCCACGGAATTGTCATCTTCCTCAACAATGGTGATTCCCTTAAGTCCTATGTGCATTACCAACGCATCGATATCCTTGGTGAGCAACATATTACTTCCGCCGCTGATAATAAACTTTTTTGGGTATGCCTTGAGCTCCAGTGCTTTTTGAAGTTGGACCAATCCGGTGATCTCAACAAAAAACTTTGCTTTTACATCAATACCAAAGGTATTGTAACTTTTTAAGGATATGTTTTCCTGAATGTTCACTTTGCGTTGTACTCGATTAGGGCCTTTCCCAAAATTTGGACGGCCTTTACAAGTTGCTCTTTTTCGAGCACATAGGCAATTCTTATCTGATTTTTTCCCAAACCTGGCGTTGCGTAAAAGCCGGCCGCTGGTGCTACCATCACGGTTTTTCCATCAACTTCAAAGTTTTCCAATAACCATTGTGCAAAGTGGTCCGCATCTTCAATGGGAAGTTCGGCAACACAGTAAAATGCCCCTTGTGGTGTGGCCACTTTTACTCCTTCCAACTTATTGAGCTCTGTAATCAGTAGGTTTCTTCGGGAAACATATTCCTCGATTACATCATCAAAATATTCTTGGGGAGTTTCCAGGGCCGCCTCACTCGCAATTTGAGCAAAAGTTGGTGGAGATAACCGTGCTTGTGCAAACTTCATCGCAGTACCGATTACCTCAGTGTTTTTGGAAATCAAACAGCCAATCCGTGCCCCGCACATGCTGTAGCGCTTGGAAACAGAGTCAACCACAATGGCATGCTCTTCGAGTCCTTCTTCTTGAAGAATGGAGTAATGCTCCCTGCCATCATAGGTGAATTCCCTGTAAACTTCATCGGCCACAAGGAAAAGGTTATGTTTTTTTACCAACTTGGCCAATTGATGGATTTCTTCCTTACTGTATAGGTATCCAGTTGGGTTTCCAGGATTACAAATTAGGATGGCCTTTGTTTTTGGGGTGATAAGTTCTTCAAACTTGTAAATTGGAGGAAGGGCAAAATTATTTTCTATGGATGATGCAATGGGTTTTACTTTTACCCCTGCAGCGGTGGCAAATCCATTATAATTGGCATAAAATGGCTCTGGAATAATAATTTCATCATCGTTGTCCATTATGGTTCCCATAGCAAAAGAAAGAGCTTCTGAACCGCCCGTGGTTACTATGATATCTTCGGCATCCACAAAAATGTCCTGCTTGGCATAGTAACCCGCTATTTTTTGGCGATACTGTTCAGAACCTTGGGTCATGCTATACTCAAGCACTTCAATATTATGGTTCCTTACAGCATCTAGAGCTACTTTGGGAGTTTTAATATCGGGTTGCCCAATATTCAGGTGGATAACATGGGTCCCCCGTTTTTTTGCCGCTTCCGCATAGGGTACTAATTTGCGAATGGGCGATGCGGGCATTTGTGTCCCTTTTTTCGAGATACTTGGCATGTGCTAAAGTTTTGGCAAAAATGAGAAAACCTAGTATCGAAAACAACAACTTTAAAGAATAATTACTTGCTTATCGAAATGTTAAATTAATATCATGTTTGCAGCTTAATTTGTATATTTAATAAGTATGACCTGTTGAAATTAAGTATGTTGAGGAAAAATATCATCTTTTTTGCACTTCTTTTATTGATGCCATTTTTTGTTTTGGCACAGGGATATCAATTGCCCAAAGGCGAGAAATTCCAAAAGATAAAATTTGAACTGATAAACAACCTGATTATCATTCCTGTTGAAATTAATGGTACAGAGCTTACCTTTATATTGGATTCAGGGGTAAGTAAGCCTATTCTTTTTAATCTTTCCGAGTCGGATTCTATTCCGATCAACAATGTTTCCGAAATTACTATACGTGGACTTGGTGGTGGAGAGCCAATGAAGGCTTTAAGCTCCAAAAACAATGCTTTTAAACTGGGGGAAGCAAGAAACTATTCCCAAGATTTGTATGTGGTTTTGGATAGAGGAATCAATTTTTCAACTTCCTTGGGAATTCCTGTACATGGAATTATGGGATATGATCTGTTCAGGGATTTTGTGGTGGAGGTGAATTATTCTTCCCAAAAGCTAAAGCTTTACGATCCAAAAAAGTATAAGTACAGGGATAGAAGAAAAACGCAAACCATTCCTCTTACCATAGAAAAACGAAAGGCTTATGTGGAAGGAACGGTTTTAATGAAGGACACTGCAAACGTTCCGGTAAAATTATTGGTGGATACAGGAAGTAGTGATGCCCTATGGTTGTTTCCTGCACCTGAAAAAGGTTTGGAAATCCCAGAAAAGAACTATGAAGACCATTTGGGGAGAGGTTTAAGTGGAGATATTTTTGGAAAGCGTAGTAAAATCAACGGGGTTCGGATAGGTGATTTTGAATTGGATGAAGCTAAAGTGGCTTTCCCATATCGAGAGTCTTTTCAAGGAATAGATAGTCTAGGTGACCGAAATGGAAGCTTAGGTGGTGAGGTCCTAAAGCGTTTCAATATGGTATTTGATTACGGCCGGGGACTGGTGACACTGAAAAAGAACGGGAACTTCAAAGATCCCTTTCAATACAATTTGGCAGGTATAGACCTTCAGCACAATGGCTTGCGCTATATAGCTGAGAGTATTGCGGACGTCAACGGTATTGTAAAGGATGATGGCAATGATACTTTTGGCAATGTCCAAATTTTATTGGAAAACAAGACCCGGTTAAGTTTGGTTCCTGAAATTGTGGTTTCCGGTATTCGCGCAGGAAGTCCCGCCGCAGAAGCTGGTCTACAGGAAGGCGATGTTATTTTAGCGGTAAATGGTAGAAAAGTCCATAAGTATAAACTTCAGGAAATCCTGAAAATGCTGAATGAAAAGGAAGGAAAACGCGTAAGAGTTCTTATAGAGAGGTACAATAGGGACTTAATGTTCACCTTTGTACTTAAAAAGATGTTCGACGACGATTAAATATAAAAAGCCCCGATACCATTTGGTGTCGGGGCTTTTAAATAGCTATCTTTTTTCGCTTACTTCGCTCCAGGGTTTTTTACAGTTCCTTTAATCTTAAGAACTTTCGTAGGAGTGTCTGCATTCGATGTAACAGTAATGGCCTTTCTGATCGGACCAACTCTGTTGGTATCATATTTCACTTCGATTTTACCTACTTTTCCAGGCATAATAGGCTCTTCGGGCTTTTTGGGAATTGTACATCCACAGCTAGATCTAACATTGCTGATCACCAAAGGAGCATCACCTGTATTGGTAAATTCAAAAACACGAACACCATCACTACCTCTTTCGATTTCTCCGTAATCAATGGTCTCGCTCTTAAATTCGATTTTAGCAGTCTCTTGAGCGTATACCCCTAAGGATAAGAGCCCTACAAACAGCATGAGTACAGTTTTTTTCATCATTTTTGGTTTTTGGGTGAACTTCAAATGTAGATGTTTTGATACCTGCATCCAAAATTCTTTTGTTATAGAATAACGTTACTTATTTTTGT
>NZ_CAMYIC010000022.1 GCF_947258355.1 uncultured Allomuricauda sp. | reverse complement strand
TCCATTAAACTATCCTTATCTCTTATCAGAAATAAAATGATTTGAGATTTGCGTCCGGCTTCTTTAACATGTTCTCTATCTAAATGGGATTGGTTAATCTGGTGTATATATCTCATGGCTTTTTTTTAAGGGTTTGTTATCAGTTTTTTTCAAGGCGATTTTACAAAACGCTTTGATAAACCTCTAATTTGAATTACTAGGTTCAATTTTGATGATTTAAAGACCTGCAGGATCGCCATCAATTACAAGCCAAAAGTAATGACGGGCTTTTCACATTGCTAGTGAGAGTTTCTTAATGAGGACAGTTTTCTTACAAGTGCACCCGTTTTGGCCTTTTTGATGGATATGAATGGCTATTATCACTTCCTCCAAAATGGTTATTCTTCTTAACGTGACGTTTTGCCTTCTTATCGTTTCAGTTAATCACGTAGAAATGAGTAAATTGTAATCCAATACGTACCCAATGAATCGGATAAAAATAAAAGATACAGACCTTAGGTTAAATTTGCAGCCAAACATGTGCCTCATTGAAGAGAACATCTCCAACGAAGTACAGACCGCATTGTTGAGGAAGTTATCCAAGACAACATTTTTTAAAAATGTTTCCATTAAGGAAATTCAATCCTTAAATACAAGGGAGGTTGTTTACCAAATACCGGTTCCCAGCAAAAGTTTTCCAGTAACACCAAAGACAGAAACGGAATTTATTGGTTTTTTGAACCGTTCCATTGTATTGACCAAAGCTATTTTGGAGGTACACGAAGCCAATCATTGTTTTGGTGTATTGCAAAGTAAACGTTTCATGGTGGATGCCGATGGACGTCTGATTATTGCGGGGCTTGGTTTATTTCAAAAAGAGTATGCAAAAAGCGACTTGGCTCATTACCAGGACAATGATTTCTATTTCATTGCACCCGAATTTAGCAAGCGAAGTAACCAAAAGCCCGATCAACGTGCCGATATTTATGGCCTGGGAGCATTGTTCCATTATTGGCTCACAGGAGAACACTTTATAAAGGCAACGGATAAACAGGAAGTGCTCCATAAACATTTAACGGAACCCTACAATGAAGTTTCCATGAATACCCAATGGAAACATACAGGCATCTATCAAATAATCAATGGTCTTCTGGAAAAGAAACCAGAAAAGCGATACCAATCCATTCATGGTGTCTTAAAAGATTTATTAGAGTTGAAATCCCAATTCCACATGGACAGCTTTAGTGGTTTTTCCGTAAAGAGTATTGATTATACCCCTGGTGTGATCAATATGTCCGACACTTTACTTGAAAGGGAGGAAGCCCTTGAAAAATTGATGAATATTTATCATGGAGTACGTAAAGGGGATTTTATAGTCTCATTCGTGGAAGGTTCGGGAGGTATAGGAAAAACCTCCTTGGGAAGGGCATTTGAGTCTGCTATTTCTGAACCGGATGTCCTATTTTCCATGGGGGCGTTTGATAAATCGCAACCAACACCATACAGGGCCTTCCAACAGTGCTTTAAAAATATAGCGCAACGAATTTTGTTAAAATCGGGTAAAAGCCATGCCAAGATCAAGGATATTTTCATTTCAGGATTGGGGGCCGATTTCTCGGCACTTTTTAAGGTAGTCCCCGATTTAAAGGATATTACGGGAAACCTTCCCGAACCAGAAACTTTAGACCCTTTGGAAACCGGCGATCGCTTTGTAAACCTTTTTGCCAGATACTGCCGTACCCTGGATAGTATAGGATTAAAGAGGGTACTGTTCATCGACGATGCACAATGGTGCGATATTTCTTCCCTCAAAGTAATCGAACATTTGGTCCATTCGCCCATATCCAGGGTGATGTTCGTCTTGTCTTATAATCCGGATGGCATGTCGGAAGAACATCCCTTACGCCAGTTCCAACGTTCCCTATCAAAAGCGAAAAAGTACGCTCCTGTTATTCACCTTAAATCCCTGAGTGAAGGCGCTACTGAACATATGGTAACAGATGCCCTGTCCGAAGACAGCAAGAAAATTTGCGATCTAGCCAGTCTGGTGCACAAAAAAACCAATGGAAATCCCTACTACATAAAGCATTTTCTTCATTCTATGCATGAAGATAAGGTGCTTTCCTATGATAGTCATGCCCATAAGTGGCAATTTAGCCTGGAGCAGGTAAAAAGACAGGAAGTAGCGGACAATGTACTGGCCATATATGAAAAAAAATTATTGTTGCAGTCCTATCAAGCCCAAGTGCTGCTTAAAGTGGCAGCTTATGATAATGGCAATTTCAACATACCATTGTTGGCCTTTGTATGTGACTATCCCGATAAAATTGTAACACTTCTTTTAGAGCTATTGAGCGAAGCTGGCCAAATATCAAAATTGGATTCACCCAATGCTTCCTATGTGTTCAATCATAATCAGATTAAACAGGCGGCTTTGAAGCTTAACATTCCGGGCTTTGAGGTTTCCCCCGAAGCTATACGTTATAAAATAGCACAGTTTCGGTTGAAAAGCGGTAACATGCATGGTTCCATAGAGTTCAATCAACTTGTTGAACACTTGATCAATTCCCGCGAACTCATCGATGGGAAAATTGTTGATCAAGCCCTTTTCCATACCTTGCAAGCAGGGAGACTGGCCAACAATTCAAACTCTCCATCAATTGCCCATCAGTATTTAACTTTCGCTCTCGAACTACAGGATAAGTTCAAAACGGAAACCTGTAAATATGAAGTGTTGTTTGATTTGGCCAAGGCATCTTACCTTTTAAGAAATGTAAATGAAGGAAAGTCATTTGCTAAAAAGGCATTAACCTATGCCACCAATATAAAGGAACGTTGTGAAGTATACCTTCTGAACATGAAGTTCTTTGAGGCATATTCGCTATTTGAAGAAAATACGGATGAAGGGAAGATGGCCCTGGACAATTTGGGAGTTCCTTTAAAATTTTCAGGCAAAATGGAGCAAATCCAGCGGAAATATGAGAAATTCTGTACATCCCTGCCTAACGACCTGAAAAATGTAAGCAGAAAAAAAAGTACGCTATCGGAGTTGGATGTCTATACGGTGGACATCATGGTAAATATGTGCACATCTGCCCATCGCACAGATGAAAATCTACATGCACACATACTTCTCAAATTGGGACGACTTATGTTTCAAAACGGGTTTACGGATTCATCTCCTTTTGTGCTGGTTCATTTGGGTTCCCTTCTCTGCAATAAGTTCAATGCCTTTGAAACGGGAGGTGAATTGGCTTCTTTGGGGCTTGAGTTATTGGATTCCAGTGAATCGGATAAATATTACTCCAAGACCTTATCGGTTTACCATATTTCGATGGGACCCTTAAAGAATAGCTACAAAGCACTGGAAAGCCAAATAGATCAAGGCATTGCCCATTGCATTGATAGAGGTGACTCCATGGGTGCCGGTAATTTATTATATGCAAAGATTAGAAATCAATTGATTTCAGGAGAGGAATTGTCGGGGCTTCTTCGGTTTTGTGTTGAAACCCTGGAGCCTGGCCAGGTCCATAACAATAGCGTTTTAAAAGCACAAGTGAATTTGATGAAATCCATTGTGCACAGGCTAGCAGGTGAAAATACCAAAGAAATTGACCAGATTGATCAACAGGCCTTACTTTTAATGGACGAAAGTAATTGCAAGGCTTCGAAAGCAAGTTATCATATACTAAGAGGATGGGTCTATTGTGTTCAAGGGAAATATGCCAAGGCATTGAAATACTTTGGACAGCATCAACATGACCTGCAATATTCAAATTCAGAACCCCAATATTTTAGGTTCCAAATCTTAAAGTCGGTTTGTGACCTTATGGTTCAGGAGAACCCTCAAGATGAGGTTTTCGAACGCGTGATGGTTAGACAGGAACAATTGCAGGATTGGACAGAAATAGCACCTCAAAATTTCAAAGCGGAATATGAAATGGTGGAATTGTTGCTTGCTTGTAAAGCACAAAATTTTGAAAATGTTGCGGATAAGGTCGAGAAAGTTCTTGGATGGACAGAAAAAGGGGAGCTAGTTGCCGTTAGGGCTATGGTTGCTGATTTGATACAAAAAACTTTGCCCAAAGAAAGTTTTGCATTTTTAAAACAGGCACTTAAACATGAAGCTAGTAAAACGTATGCAACATGGGGAGTGAATGGAAATGGCAACGTTTCGAACGTAAAATTTGAAGATACCTCTGCCAGTTATGCAAATAAGGTTAAAGGTTTTGATTTCCAGAGCCTTATAAAAGCAACACAGACCATATCTGCCGAAGTAAATCGGGACCGTCTCGTTGAAAACTTGTTACAGATTGTAATGGAAAATGCCGGAGCTGATAAAGGGGCGCTTATTCTATTGAATGATTCGGAATTGAACGTGACGGCATTAATTGATTTGACCAATCCCTCTAAAGAGCGATTTACAGAGCGTAAGTTAAACGAATGCTCCGTATTGCCTATAAGCCTTATTGAGCATGTGGCTGCAAGTAAAAAGGAATT
Source organism: uncultured Allomuricauda sp. (assembly GCF_947258355.1). Classification (GTDB taxonomy): domain Bacteria; phylum Bacteroidota; class Bacteroidia; order Flavobacteriales; family Flavobacteriaceae; genus Flagellimonas. The sequence continues at coordinate 3,583 of NZ_CAMYIC010000022.1, read as the reverse complement.
ATGCATCGATAATTTAACCGAATATTGCGCCAATCTTGAAAATTCTCCCTCAGAAACTTCGGGGTCATTATTACTAATGCCCCTTGTCAAACAAGGCGGCCTTGTCGGGGTCTTGTATGTCGCGAACAGCCAAATGACAGGTATGTTTACTGAAGGGGGACTAGAGGTCTTTCGTATTATAGCATCGCAGGCAGCCATTTCCATTACAAATTCCACACTGTACGAACAGGCGATTACCTTGAACAATGAGCTGGCGGCCTCCCAGAAAGAACTCGCAAAACTTAATCAGGCACTTGAAGAAAAGATCAAAGACCGAACACAACACCTGCGACATGAAATTGAAATGCGAAAAGAGGCGGAAAGAGATCTGATCTTTGCCAAGAATGATGCAGATAATGCCAATAAGGCAAAATCCCAGTTTTTGGCAAACATGAGTCATGAGATTCGCACGCCTCTAAATGCTATCGTTGGTTTTTCACAGATTCTTACCAATCAAAGTAAAGCGCTGAATCTTACAAACTCCTTCCGTAGATATTTGAACAACATTTATCAAAGTGCAGAATCCCTTTCCGAAATTATCAGGGATATTTTGGACTTGTCCAAGATAGAAGCCGGAAAAACGGCACTTGTGGTCGAAGATATGGATCTGAGACAATTATTCTTTTCAGTATATAGGATTCAGAATAGCCTGGCAAAGGCCAAAAAAGTTAAGTTAATATATGGTCTGTCACCAGGTACACCACGATATGTTCGTTCAGATCGCGGCAAAATCAAACAAATTCTAATGAACATTGTTGGAAATGCCGTAAAATTTACGCCCGAATCACATAGTGTTCACTTAGATTTGTGTGAAAACGAAGGCTATTTGGTTTTTAAAGTTTCGGACGAGGGAATCGGTATCCCGTCTGCCGATCTTGAACGAATTTTTGAACCCTTTACCCAGTCCGATGCGGGAATGGACAGAAAATATGGAGGAACTGGTCTTGGATTGGCAATTACTAAAAGTTTAGTAGATATCTTAAAAGGAAAGCTAACGGTTGAAAGCGAGGAGGGTAAAGGAACATGTTTTACCATACAAATACCCTACGAATCGGCAGCTCCTTTGCAATCCGACAATCCAGAAGCTTTATTGGCCAACTATCGAATACCTAAGAACAGTAAAATCCTAGTGGTCGAAGACCATCCGATGAACCAAGAAATGATCAGGGCCTTGTTTTCAGAATTGGGAGCCGAAATTCTACTGGCAGGTAATGGCAGGGAAGGTGTTTCTTTAGCTAAGCGTTACGACCCCAATATCATTTTCATGGATATTCACATGCCCGAGAAAGACGGTTTCGAAACACTTAAATTGATTCGAAAGTTCAATCTAGAAGTACCGATTATAGGGTTATCGGCCGATGCATTCAAGGAGCACCAAGAAGCCGCAATAAAAGCTGGGTTTTCGGCATATCTCACCAAACCGGTCCATGTGCCAAAGCTAGTTGGATTATTGAAACAGTTCTTGCCAGATGCATCCGTACAAATGGTAAAAACAGCAAACACCCTTGATGATAGTCAATTGCAACAAAGAACACGTGCCCTTGAAATTATTCAAAAACTACCAATTTTTGAAACGGAGAAATTGGCAGAGGCAGCAGCAACGCTGAGCGAAATATTACCTTCTGCTGCTTTGAATAAATTGGAGGACGCCATTTATACCGGTGATGAAGTGGCTTTGCAAGAATTTTTAACGGACACATTGAATGTATAAAGATACTTCTATCCTCGTAGTAGATGACAATCGACAGGTCCTGGAACTGATCAACCATGTTTTGGCCCAAGTCGGTTATCATATTTCATTTATTCCAAAAGGTCAGTTTTTGTTCCGACGATTGTCAAGTCAAAAATTTGATTTAGTCCTATTGGATATCAACCTTCCTGGAATAAGTGGTTTTGAATTGCTCAAACAGATAAAATCCAATCCTACGTATAAAGTCCTTCCAGTTATTATAATCAGCGCAGAGGAAGAAGATGAAACACTGGCAAAATGTTTTGATCTTGGTGCAAGTGATTATATAAAAAAACCTATACATCACGAAATTCTAAAGGCTAGGGTCCAATCTGTGATATCAGCTTCTCGATTTCACCAAAGTGAAATTCATCAACAGAAACAAGAAGCCCTAAGAGCTCGAATGAAAATGTTGTCTTCACAAATGAACCCTCATTTCATTTTCAATTCTCTTTCATCCATACAGGAATTTGTTCTGGCAAACGAAACAGAAAAAGTATTGAACTATCTTTCAGAATTTGCCGGCCTTATGAGACAGAATTTAGAGAATTCTATGCTTCCTCATATTACCCTATCAAAAGAAATACAATTTTTGAATACCTATTTAAAACTTGAAAGAACTCGATTTAACAATGTATTCGACTATGAAGTTCATGTAAACGTCGACACCCCTGAAAATATAATGATTCCACCCATGCTTATGCAACCATATTTGGAAAACGCCATCATTCACGGGCTTCGAAAGTCTACAAGGTCAGGTCGACTTGAATTAAAGGTATGGGAAACAGAGAAATCCATCTATTGTTCCATAAAGGACAATGGTATTGGAAGGGCACTTTCATCGGCTATTTCTGAGAATCATCACCGTTCCATAGCTATGTCAAACATTGAAGCCCGACTTGAATTATTGAACATGGAGTTCGGAGTGGATGTGTTCAGCGTTATCATTGAGGATTTGGAGGAAGAAAATGAACCTACTGGCACGCAGGTAACTCTTCGCTTTCCTAACGATTTACACTAACTTTTTTAATAGCGCTTCTTTTTTCCTAACGGATACATCCACATGCGACCCATCCTTAAGCACTAGATATCCGCCTTTGCCCTTGACATATTTTTCAACATGGTTAAGGTTCACCATGTGTGATTTGTGTACCCGAAAAAAATTAAACGATTCCAATAAGGGTTCAAAGTCGCCCAAAGGTTTTGATACCATGATCATTTTGCCGTTATCAAGGTAAAAGTTGGAATATACATGATTGGCTTCTACGCGGATCAAACGATTAGCTTCCACAAAATCGATTCCTTCAGAAGACCTCAAGGCAATTTTGGTATAATTTCGATCTTGCAATTTGGTGTTCTCACGCAAAACTTGATATTCTTCTTCTCTCGATGGTGCTTGCTTTGCCAATATCTTCCCAGCACGTGTTACGGCATTTTTAAGTTCTTGAATGTTAATGGGTTTTAATAGATAATCCAGAGCAGCATATTTAATGGCATTGATTGCGTAAAGGTCATGCGCTGTAGTAAAAATCACTTCAAAAGTAGGTTCCTCGAAATGGTCGAATAATGTAAACCCGTTACCTTCAGGCATTTCAATATCCAAAAACACCAATTCTGGTTGCTCGGATTTAATCAAAGCAACGGCTTCAGCCACGGAAAAAGCATCCCCAACAAGCTCAATATTGGGGCAAAATGTTTCAAGCATTTTTCCAAGAATATCGTGATGTCGCTGTTCGTCATCCACAATTATCGAACGGATCTGGCGGGTCATGATGGGCAATGTTAGAATTAACCCTTTAAATATAGAGTAATTTG
>NZ_CAMYIC010000021.1 GCF_947258355.1 uncultured Allomuricauda sp. | reverse complement strand
TGCAGTTCAGTTCATTAATAAGTTGAAAGTGTTATCAAGAAAGGTGGAGGGATTGGACCCTGTGAAGCCTTAGCAACCCTCGACTTCGAGAAGGTGCTACATTCTACCCTTGTCTTGAACTGGTTTCGAGACCTCCAGGAATTTTAACCTGTAAGGGGAAGGATAACGTAAAGCATACAGTACAGCATCTACGCACTTTTCTTGATTTCACTACATCCTTTTTTGAAGGAAAATGGTATATGGAAAAAATTGAAGACATATTGAAGAAACGGATTTTAGTGCTGGATGGGGCTATGGGCACCATGCTGCAACGCTATAAATTCGAAGAAGCTGATTTTAGGGGAGAACGTTTCAAGGATTGGCCCAGTGATTTGAAGGGAAACAACGATTTGTTGTCCTTGACCCAGCCTGAGGCCGTAAAGGAAGTCCATCGAAAGTTCTTGGAAGCTGGTGCGGACATTATTGAAACCAATACATTTTCTGGGACCACTATTGCCATGGCGGATTACGGCATGGAAGAATTGGTATATGAACTGAATTATGAATCCGCCAAACTAGCAAAAGAAGTAGCGGAAGAATTCACTATAAAGAATCCAAACAAGCCAAGGTTTGTGGCAGGAAGTATAGGGCCGACCAATAAAACGGCCAGTATGTCTCCAGATGTTAATGACCCCGGCTACCGTGCCGTATCCTTTGATGAACTTCGAATAGCCTACAAACAACAGGTGGAGGCCCTTTTAGATGGTGGAGCGGACATATTATTGGTAGAGACCATATTTGATACCCTTAACGCAAAAGCGGCCCTTTTTGCCATCGAGGAGGTAAAGGATGAACGAAATATTGAAGTGCCAGTAATGGTCAGTGGTACCATTACCGATGCATCGGGAAGAACGTTGTCAGGACAAACAGCCGAAGCCTTTTTGATTTCCGTTTCCCACATCCCGATTTTATCGGTTGGGTTTAATTGTGCCTTGGGAGCCAAACAACTGGTGCCCCATTTGGAGGTGGTGTCGGCTAAGTCTGAATTTGCCGTTTCAGCCCACCCAAATGCGGGATTGCCCAACGCCTTTGGCGAATACGATGAAAGCCCAGAGCAAATGGCAATGCAGATCAAGGAATATGTGGAAAAAGGGTTGGTAAACATCGTTGGTGGATGTTGCGGTACCACTCCAGAGCATATTAAGGCCATTGCGGATGTGGTAAAGGATGTTGAACCGAGAAAACTTCTGACTCCAGCATAGTTTAAGTTTATGGCAACGAATAACGAACAACGATATTTAAAACTTTCAGGTCTCGAACCTTTGGTCGTAACCCCGGAAAGCAATTTCATTAATGTGGGGGAACGTACCAATGTGGCTGGTTCCAAAAGGTTCTTGAGATTAATCAAGGAAGAAAAGTTCGATGAAGCTTTGGATATTGCCCGTCAACAAGTGGAAGGTGGTGCCCAGATTATTGATATTAATATGGACGATGGTCTGATCGATGGAAAAGAAGCCATGGTCAGATTTTTGAACCTTATCGTTTCCGAACCCGATATTGCTCGAGTCCCCATCATGATTGATAGCTCCAAATGGGAGATTATCGAAGCTGGACTGCAAGTGGTGCAAGGGAAATGTGTGGTGAATTCCATCAGTTTAAAAGAAGGTAAGGAAGAATTTGTACGCCATGCAAAACTCATCAAGCGATACGGTGCAGCCGTAATCGTTATGGCTTTTGATGAAGTAGGTCAGGCAGATAACTTGGAACGGCGAATTGAAATCGCTAAGCGTTCGTACGATATTTTGGTCAATGAAGTGAATTTTCCTCCAGAGGATATCATTTTTGACCTTAATGTTTTCCCAGTAGCCACGGGAATGGATGAGCATAAGAACAACGCCATCGATTTTATTGAAGGAACACGTTGGGTGCGTGAAAATCTCCCCCATTGTAGTGTTAGCGGAGGTGTGAGTAATGTTTCATTCTCGTTTAGGGGGAACAATCCCGTTCGTGAGGCAATGCACTCGGCCTTTTTGTTCCATGCGATAAAAGCTGGGATGAATATGGGTATTGTAAACCCGATGATGTTGGAAGTATACGATGATATTCCCAAAGATTTGTTAGAACATGTCGAAAATGTGTTGCTCAATAGAAGGGACGATGCCACCGAACGCCTATTGGAATTTGCAGAGACCGTTGTGGGAACTGCTAAAGAAAGTAAGGTTGATTTGTCTTGGCGGGAAGAACCGCTTCAAGACCGGATTACCCGTGCCTTGGTCAAGGGGATTGACCAATATATTATTGAAGATGTTGAAGAGGCCCGCCAACAAGCTGCCAAACCTTTGGAAGTCATCGAGGGGAATCTGATGACAGGGATGAATGTTGTCGGGGATTTGTTCGGAAGTGGAAAAATGTTTTTGCCACAAGTGGTAAAATCCGCCCGGGTAATGAAAAAGGCAGTAGCCTACCTAACTCCTTATATTGAGGCATCCAAGGATAAAAACGCGAAGGCGGCAGGGAAAATTTTGATGGCGACCGTAAAGGGTGATGTGCACGATATCGGAAAAAATATCGTGAGCGTGGTATTGGCCTGTAACAATTACGAAATTGTGGATTTAGGTGTGATGGTGCCACCAGAAAAAATCATCAACAAGGCCAAGGAAGCGCAAGTGGATATTATTGGCTTGAGCGGACTGATTACCCCATCTTTGGACGAGATGGTATTTTTGGCCAAGGAAATGGAACGGCAAAACTTTGAAGTGCCCCTTTTGATCGGTGGAGCTACTACAAGCAAAGCCCATACGGCAGTCAAGATAGATCCACAATACAGTCATTCCGTAGTGCATGTTAACGATGCATCAAGAGCAGTCACCGTGGTAGGAGATTTGCTTCAGGATGAAACTTCAGTGAAGTATAGAAAATCCATCAAATTGGATTATGAGAGTTTTAGGGAGAAATTTTTAAAACGCGGTAAGCAAAAAGAATATTTGAGTTTGGAGCAGGCGCGAAAGAACAAGCTTCAAATTGACTGGAACCCGTCCGATATCAAAAAACCGAACCAATTGGGTATTCAGGTTTTGGAGGATTTTGATTTGAACAAATTGGTGGAATTTATTGATTGGTCACCATTCTTTCGCAGCTGGGACCTGCACGGTAAATATCCTGATATTTTGACGGATGAGGTTGTTGGTGAACAGGCCAAAGAACTTTTCAAGGATGCCAAGGTGCTTTTACAACGTATTTTGGATGAAAAGCTATTAAAGGCCAAAGCTATTTTTGGATTGTTCCCTGCCAATCAGGTGAATGATGACGATGTTGAAGTGTATTTGTCACCTCGAGCGCAGTCGAGAGGTGATATGAAAACCTTATCTTCTTCAGATTTCTCGACTGCGCTCGAAATGACAGAAGAACCAAAAACCTTCATTTTTAGAACGCTCCGCCAACAATTGAAAAAACGTGAAGGGGTTCCCAATATCGCCCTGGCCGATTTTATTGCTCCCAAAGATTCTGGAATTCAGGATTACATAGGCTGTTTTTGTGTGAGTACAGGATTCGGGACGCAAGAATTGGCAGCGGAGTTTGAAAAAAATCACGATGACTACAATTCCATCATGATCAAAGCTTTGGCAGATAGATTTGCAGAAGCATTCGCTGAATATCTTCATAAAGAAGTTAGAACCAAATACTGGGGTTATGCAGTTAATGAAGATTTGGATAACCGTGCATTGATTCAAGAAAAATATCGTGGAATCCGTCCCGCACCTGGATACCCCGCCTGTCCAGACCATTTGGAGAAGTTGACCATTTGGGAAATGATGGAGGTAGAGGAAAAAATAGGGGTGAAACTCACCGATAGTTTGGCTATGTGGCCGGCTGCCAGTGTTAGTGGCTACTATTTTGGTCATCCAGAGGCCAAGTATTTTGGATTGGGAAAAATAAAACAAGACCAAGTTCAGGATTTTGCTGAGCGAAAAAAGATTAAATTGGAGGAAGCCCAAAAATGGCTAGCTCCGAATATAGTTGATGAATAAGCGATGAAGATTACCGATCACATAAAAAAAGCAAACGGAGAAACTCTTTTCAGTTTTGAAATTGTGCCACCCGTAAAAGGGAAAAGCATTCAAGAGCTCTATAAAAACATAGACCCTTTAATGGAGTTCAAACCTCCTTTTATTGATGTGACCACTTCTAGGGAGGAGTATGTTTATAAGGAAAGAGATGGTCTGTTGGACAAAAAATTGACGCGTACCCGTCCCGGAACCCTGGGTATATGTGCTTCATTGAAACATAAATATGACGTGGATACCGTTCCCCACGTGATTTGCGGTGGTTTCACCAAAGAGGAAACAGAATACTTATTGGTGGACTGTCAATATCTGGAAATCGAAAATGTAATGGCACTGCGTGGTGATGCCAGAAAAGAGGAAAGGTATTTTACTCCCACCAAGGGAGGACACCAATTTGCATCTGAATTGGTTAAACAAATTCAAGATGTCAACCAAGGGAACTATTTGCATGATTCCATTGAATCAACTGATTGTGGTGATTTTTGTATTGGTGTGGCGGGATATCCAGAGAAACATATGGAAGCCCCATCGTTGCAATCCGATTTAAAACGGTTGAAGGAAAAGGTGGACTTGGGAGCCGATTATGTGGTGACCCAGATGTTTTTTGATAATCAGAAATTCTTCGATTTTGTGGAGGCGGCCCGTGAAATGGGTATTGATGTGCCTATCATACCAGGTATAAAACCAATCGCCGTAAAACGGCATTTGCACTTGTTGCCACAAGTTTTTAGAGTAGATATTCCCCAAGATTTGATAGATGCGGTCGAAGCCTGTAAAAACAACAAGGAAGTGCGTCAAGTTGGGGTGGAATGGGCCGTTCAACAATCAAAAGAATTAAAGGAAGCTGGAGTCCCTGTATTACATTATTATTCGATGGGAAAATCAGATAATGTTAAGGCGATTGCCAAGGAACTTTTTTAATTTGCTACTTTAGCGCCCCATGAAGCACCTACTTCACTCAGTATTTTTGCTGTGTTTTTTCTTTGGAATTTCACAAACTCAGAAAGCTCCAAAGGATTTCGTATTGGATGCGAACCCGTTTTATGGTTCTATACTTTTGCACAACCCAGATATTTCCCATTTGATCACGGACCACCCTACAGGTGTTATATTGGGTATCAGCAGAAAAACTTACGGACATAAAGAATGGGAAGCCGATTTTGGGTACCCGGATACTGGCTACACTTTGGTATATCATAATACCAACAACCCTACATTGGGTGAGCTTTATGGGGTTTACGGACATTATAATTTTTATCTTTTTAAGCGCTACCTTCAACTTAGAGTAGCACAAGGGTTGGCCTACAATACCAATCCTTATGACAAGGATGATAATTTCCGAAACAATGCCTACGGAAGTCATATTTTAAGCAGCACTTTATTGATGCTGAACTATCATAAGGAAAACCTCTTCGCCGGGTTTGGGTTAAATGCTGGATTGTCATTGATTCATTATTCCAATGCCAATTTTAAGGCACCCAATACATCTACCAATACATTTGCACTTAATGTAGGGTTGACCTATTATCTTGATAAGGATGCATCTTATGAGTATTTAGCTCCTGAATCTAAGGGAAAGATTATGGAACCCATTCGTTATAATTTAGTGTTAAGGGGAGGAGCCAACGAAAGTGATGTAATCAATATGGGGCGATATGGCTTTGCCATTGTTTCGGCCTATGCCGATAAGCGTTTGGGAAAACGAAGTGCCATTCAATTGGGAACAGATATATTCTTTTCTAATTTTCTAAAGGAATTGATTCGATATCAGTCAATATCCTTTCCCGAATTGGACGTTGCACCTGATACAGATTACAAAAGGGTAGGGGTATTTTTGGGGCACGAACTGTTTGTGAACAAATTAAGCGTCATTGCCCAATTGGGATATTATGTGTACTACCCATTTGATTTCGAAGGGAAGGTATACAACAGAATTGGTTTGAAGCGATATTTCGGTGATAAGGTGTTTGGAGCGGTAACTTTAAAATCACATGGAGCCAAGGCTGAGGCCATTGAATTTGGAATAGGGGTAAGATTATGAAAAAGATAGTAATCGCATATTTGACTTTGATTGTAATTGCCTGCAATGGCGACAATGTACCCGATTGTTTTCAAAATGCAGGTGAGATGGTTCGTCGGTCTGTGGATGTTTCGGATTTTAGTGCTATCACGGTTTTTGAAAACTTGAACGTAGTACTGAAACAAGGTGATGAACAACAAGTGGAAATTGAAACAGGAGAATATCTATTTAACGATGTTTCGGCTTTGGTAGAGGATAACCGCCTTGTCCTTCGTAATGAAAACAGTTGCAATTATGTTAGGGATTATGGTTTGACCACAGTTTATGTTACATCGCCTAACATTACTGAAATTCGGAGCAGTACAGGTCTTTTGATTTCCAGTGATGGTATCCTGGAGTACCCATCCCTTAGGTTGATTGCGGAGAGTTTCAATAATCCAGAAACCAAAACCACGGATGGTTCTTTTGATTTAAACTTGAATTCAAATACTGTAAGAATAGTGGTCAATGGAATTGCCTATTTTAGGCTTCAGGGGAGCACTGAAAATTTTAATGTGACCGTTGCCGCCGGGGATTCCAGAATTGAAGCAGAAGAATTGGTTGCAGAAAGTGTATCCATCAACCACAGGGGTTCCAATGATGTATTTGTCAACCCACAGCAAAGTTTAGGAGGTGTGATTCGCGGCACGGGAAATGTTATCAGTGTAAACACACCTCCCGAAGTTGATGTTGAAGAACTTTTCAATGGCAGGTTGATTTTTCAAGACTGATGCGGCTTAAACTATGACATTAATCTTCAACAGGTTTAATATTTGTCTTTAATTTCGAAACTCAAATCGAATTTTTGGGAAATCTCGTCGCACATATCAAAAATTGGTTTTTTCCTTTTCCAAAGGTTAAATCAATGGAAGGACTTCATGGGCTGGATAAAGCCGATGCACTTTTTAACAATCTGGTTGCGGAGAAAAAAGTACCATGTTTGGGCGTGATCATTTTGAGTAAAGGAGAAACAGTAATTCAAAAAGGATATGGTTTTTCGGATTTGGAGAATAGGAATAAAATTGATCCACAACAGACAGTTTTCCGAATTGCCAGTATTTCCAAATGTATTACGGGATTGGCCTTGGGTAAAATGATGGAGGCTGGAATTGTGGATTTGGATGAATCCTTTTATACCTATGTGCCCTACTACCCTAAAAAGAAATATGACTTCACGCTTCGGCAATTGGCAAGTCACACAGCAGGTGTTCGAGGGTACCGGGGCAAGGAATATGCTTTGAACCAAGATTACTCCATCAAAGATGGAATAGAAGTCTTTAAAAATGACCCTTTGTTTTTCGAACCTGGCACAAGCTACCTCTACAATAGTTTTGATTTTGTATTACTTTCCTTGGCTATGGAAGAAGCAAGCGGTATTCCTTTTAGAGAATATGTGAATGAACATATTTTGATGCCTCTGGGATTGAATAACACCTTTTCCCCAGCGGATTTCGATGTCAGTTCGAGCGCAGTGGAGAACAAAGTGGAATTCTATACCAAACGAGCATTGTACTTCACCAAAGCCGTTGCCGTAAACAATAAATACAAATTGGCTGGTGGAGGATATTTGTCCACCTGCGAGGATGTGGCCAAACTGGGGCAGGCGATTTTAGAACGAAAACTACTCAAGGTGAGCACCTATGATCAGTTACTAACATCCCAAATCATTGACGGTAAACCTACCTATTATGGATTGGGTTTTCAGGTTAGTCAAGATTCCAATGGTAGGCCATTTGTTGGCCATATTGGTAACAGTGTTGGAGCTTATACCAATCTTTTTATATATCCAGAACAAGAAAAGGTGGTTTCAATCTTGATTAATTGTACAGATCCTAAGGTACAGCCTTTTTTGGATGAGGGCATTGATGCTATTTTCGAGGGATAACTTAGACTTGACCCGCCAACTGTTCCTCAATTTCCAACGCATATGTTTTGCAAAGATCAAATGTATCGGTAACGTCTTGCATTGTTGTTCTTGGATTGATCAGACACATGCGAAGCACAATCTGTCCGTTTAAAATAGTGGTCACTAGCATGGCTTTGCGCGAATCCATTACTTTTCCGGAAATGTACTGATTGATTTTGTCCAATTCCTTTTCTGAGTACTTTTTAGTAATGGGATTGTACCTAAAATTTATGACCGCCAAGGTGGCCGGATATACCACTTCCCAACTTTTACTTCCTCTCAACAGGGTTTCCACCTCTTCGGCCAAATCAATGTTGTAGGTAATGGCATCTCGGAATTCCTTGAGACCAAAGGTTTTTAATGACATATAAAATTTCAGCGCCCTAAACCTTCGGGTCAATTGGATACCATGATCATAAAAATTGATTTCGGAAGTATTGCCTTCAATGTCCCTTAAGTATTCAGGTTTTTCGGTAAAAGTATGGCTCAGGTTCTTGTGGTTTCTTACCAAAAGACATCCCATTTCATAAGGCTGGAAAAACCATTTGTGTGGGTCTACCGTCAAGGAATCAGCTTTTTCGATACCTTTCATTGCCTGTTTGCCCTTTTGTGATAAAATGGCCGCTCCACCATAGGCACCATCAATATGGAACCATATATCCTCTTTCTTACATATTTTGCCTAATTCCAAGAGTGGGTCTACGGTACCTGTATTGGTTGTTCCCGCTGTTGCAATCAAACATAAAGGATATTGACCCTCTAATCTGTCTTTGGCAATACAGTTTTTTAATTTGTTTACGGAGAACTTAAGTTCGCTGTCCGTAGGAATTATTCTGATCTGCTCTTTTTTAAAACCCAACACCCGAATGGCCTTGATGTTAGAAGAATGTGCTTGATCGGAAAGATAAATCACCGCTTTGGAGAAATCATCCCCGCATTTTATCCTTCGGGCAGTAGCAACGGCGGTAAGGTTGGCCATGGATCCTCCACTGGTAAAAATGCCTCCACCTTTTTTCTTTGGAAAGCCAAAGATCTTTAACAACCACTGAATGGTAACAATCTCCAATTCAGCAGCAGCTGGACTTGCTGCCCATCCTCCAGAAAAAATATTGTACCCCGTGGCCAAAGCATCGGCCATAACGCTGATATAATTACTCGGTCCAGGAACAAAAGAAAACGACTTCGGGTGAGCCAAGTTTGCACTGTTGGTCATCACTTTTTCCAAAACAAAATCAAGTACTTGGGTTGGGTCGGAACCTTTTTCAGGAGCTTCCTCCAAGAACAAAGAATCCATTTCTTCCCTTGATCCTAGCGCTACAGGTAACTTTTCGCGTTGAGTGGCGTGGTGATCCACTATGGCATCAACAACTTGATATCCATAATTTTTCATTTCTTCTTTTGAAAGTTCCAATCTGGCGTTGTTCTTCTTCATAGGTCCGTTTTCTTCTGAACCGCAAAAGTACCATATTTGGAACGGTTTTCCATCCCATTTTGGATGGTTGTTCTAAAAGAAAATCTAGGAGGTAATTTCAGTAAAAAGACTTTCCAAGTTTTTGTTCTTCCTACTTAGCTGAAGTGTTTTTAGTTTGTTATCGTGTGCAAAGTCGAAAACGGCAGGGCGCATATCCTTGGAAGTGCCAAAAGTGATTTCGTATACAAAACCGCCTGTGTTCTTCACTTTGGAAACATTGGGCATTTGTTGTAATAATTGTTCCTCTACACGATAATCAAATTCCACCTCAATAATCTGTTCTTCGGCTTCACGAAGTTCTTCCAGTTTTTTATCCGCCACCAATTCTCCCTTGTTTATGATAATAACCCGATCACAAACGGCTTCCACTTCTTTCATAATATGTGTGGAAAGTAAAATTGTTTTTTCCTTACCTATTTCACGAATCAGTTTTCGGATTTCGATTAATTGATTGGGGTCGAGTCCCGTGGTGGGCTCATCGAGAATTAAAACTTCTGGGTCGTGCAATAAGGCGGCCGCTAGTCCAACTCGCTGGCGATATCCTTTGGACAATTGTCCGATTTTCTTGTGGGCTTCGGGAGACAGTCCTGTTTGTTCAATGACATCATTTATTTTGGACTTGTCCACATTATAAACATCGGCATTAAAGGCCAAGTATTCCTTCACATACATCTCCAAATACAATGGATTGTGCTCCGGTAGATACCCAATACTTTTTTGAACGTTCTTTTCAGCACTCAACACATCAAAACCATTTACAGCGGCTTCACCATTGTCGGCTTTATAATAGGTGGTCAAAATCCGCATCATGGTGGACTTTCCTGCGCCGTTGGGGCCTAAAAAACCAACTACCTCTCCCTTGTTGATGGTAAACGAAACATTGTTCAATGCCTTTTGGGTGCCGAAAGTTTTAGTGATGTTCTGTACGTTGATAGACATTTATTGAATTCTGTGTTTAATGTTATTTTCAATTTCACCTAATAGGTTCAGGTTGCAATCATTTAAATAATACTTATGAGTCTGCTCCATATATCCAAGGTGCAATTGTGAACTTTCCGAATATTTTCCAGAAGTGGAAATGCTTGACAACATCTCTAAAACAAAGCTAAGGATAGTAATCAACCAATTGGTTCTTTTTTCTCTTATTTCAAATTTGTCAAGTTCATCAAATTTATAGGTTAAACTTGATTGACTCAGGCTACCGTCAATAATTTTAATGGAATCAGTCGATAACTCAATTTCAAATTTTGGCTTTTCCCTTAAAATATATGTTCCATTTTTCATTTTAACACTTTAGAGTCAAACCAAAAATACACTTTTAGATGTTTTAATCCTTGAGTTTCAAAAGCAAGGATTTTATTCCAAGAAACTTTCTGAAAATCTCAGCGAGAAGAGAATTCTTAAAAAAGCATGGTTTCTATAAAATAATATGCAGCGAAAATGGCCTTTTTGAAAAAAATCAAAAAAAATTTGGGAATCTCTGTGTGTTTCCGATTGAATACCTAAATTAGCCGAGAATTATTACAAAGATGACAAACACGTATTTCTGGAACCGTTTTTATTTTTACTTCTTTTTTGAGAGAGGAGCGGGACTATTATAGATACGTTTAAAGTATAACCAATTTATAAAGTCCCGATACATCGGGACTTTTTTTTTGCAATGGAATTAAAAGTTGCCATACAAGGAATAAAGGGATCTAACCATCATCAGGTGGCTACGGACTTTTTTGGAAATAATATTGAATTGCTTGAGTGCAATTCCTTTGATGCTGTGATAGATAGTTTGATGACAGGTGATGCAGATAAGGGAATTATGGCCATTGAGAATTCCATTGCAGGCTCCATTATTCCCAATTACAATTTAGTGTACCACAATAATATCCACGTAATCGGCGAGCACTATTTAAATATTCATCATAACCTAATGGTTATGAAAGGGAAGACTTTTGATGATATCCGAGAGGTACATTCGCACCCCATGGCATTATTGCAATGTAAGGAGTTTTTTAAGGTACATCCTCAGATTAAACTGGTGGAAAGTGTGGATACGGCTGAGACCGCAAAAAGAATAAAAGAAGGTCAGTTAACTAATATTGCTGCAATTGCTCCTAAAATGGCGGCAAAATTGTATGGATTGGATATTATTGCTGATAATATCCAGACCATTAAAAACAACTCAACACGATTTATAATCCTTAAAAAGCAAAATAAAGTGTTGCCAGTAGAGGAAATCAATAAGGCATCCCTAAGGTTTATAACCGATCATAAAAGAGGAAGTTTGGCCACTGTATTGAATGTTATGAGCGACTGCAATATGAACCTCACCAAGATACAGTCCTTGCCTGTAATCGAGACCCCATGGAAGTATGCCTTTTTTGTGGATGTGACATTTAATGAATACGAGCACTTTGCCAAAATCAAATCTTTGATGCAGATTATGGCAGAGGATTTCAAAGTATTGGGCGAATACAAAAATGCATTGTTGTAATGATAACAGCAGATAGGTTGAATACCGTACAGGAATACTACTTCTCCAAAAAACTAAGGGAGGTCAGAGGGCTAATGTCAGAAGGTAAGCCCATTATCAACATGGGGATTGGTAGTCCGGATTTGGCACCATCTTCACAGGTGTTGGAAACCCTCAGGGAATCCATTGTTGAGGCAGGTGCACATCAATACCAAAGCTATCAAGGGTTGCCACAACTTAGGGAGGCGATTGCAGATTTCTATCAGCAAAAATTTGAGGTGAAGGTGAATCCATCCACCGAAATTTTGCCTTTAATGGGATCCAAAGAAGGCATTATGCATATTAGTATGGCTTTTTTAAACGAGGGTGATGAGGTACTCATACCAAATCCAGGTTATCCCACGTATGCATCGGTTACCAATTTGGTGGGAGGAGCACCTGTGAGCTATGATTTAAAAGCAGAAAACGGGTGGTTCCCAGATTTGGAGGAGCTATCCAAAAAAGATTTATCCAAGGTAAAGTTGATGTGGATCAGCTATCCACATATGCCCACGGGGGCAACGGCCACAAAGGAAAAATTGGAGTCTTTGGTGAATTTTGCCATGAAAAATGAGATTCTTTTGGTAAACGACAATCCCTATAGTTTTGTACTTTCCAATAACCCAACCAGTATTTTGTCCATCGCAGGAGCAAAAGATTGCACTTTAGAGTTGAACAGCTTGAGTAAAACTTTTAATATGGCAGGCTGGCGTGTTGGAATGGTACTCGGTAGTGCAGAACACATCAACGCCGTGCTCAAAGTAAAGAGCAATATGGACTCTGGAATGTTCTACGGTATTCAAAAAGGGGCAATTGCGGCTTTGCAAAGCGGCCCTGAATGGTTCGAGGCACTGGATAAAGTGTATACCAAACGACGAGAGTTGATGTTTCAATTAGTGGACAAATTAGGATGTACTTACGATAAAAATGCGGTGGGCATGTTTGTTTGGTGCAAGTTGCCCGAAGGAGCCGGACCGTCAGAAGAATTTATAGATAAGGTATTGTACGATAAAGATATCTTCATTGCACCGGGAACCATCTTCGGAAGCAATGGTGAGGGTTATATTCGTTTTTCCCTATGTGTAAAGGAAGAAAAAATCGAAGAGGCCATTGAAAGATTTTAGATTATGAACGTAGTCATTATTGGTGTTGGGTTAATAGGTGGGTCTTTTGCCAAGGATGTAAAAAAACTTCATCCCGAAGCAGAGATTGTTGGAGTGGATAAAAGCGATGACCATTTGGATGAAGCCCTACAACTTAAGATTATTGACAAAAAAGGTGATTACGGAGTTCTCGCAGCCGCGGATATCGTATATGTGGGTATTCCTGTGAATGTTTTGTTTACCGAATTGCCTAAAATATTGGATGCCGTAGGAGATGAAACCGTGGTTATGGATGCGGGATCCACCAAACGATTGATCTGCGAGCAAGTTGCCGATCATCCCAAGCGGAGGAATTTTATGGCCTGTCACCCCATTGCAGGGACTGAGTTTTCTGGACCAACAGCAGCTTTTGAGGGGTTGTACACAGGCAAGACCATGATCATATGTGAGGTTGAAAAAACAGCTTTTAAGCTTCAAGAAAAAGCTTTGGCACTTTTTCAGGATATCGGGATGCGAATCCGGTACATGAACCCCGAAGCACACGACAAACATATTGCTTACGTATCTCATTTATCACACATTAGCTCTTTTATGTTGGGAAAGACGGTTATTGAGAAAGAAAAAAATGAGCGTGATATTTTTGACATGGCGGGAAGTGGTTTTGAGAGCACTGTTCGCTTGGCGAAAAGTTCACCCGATATGTGGACTCCAATTTTTGAACAGAACAAAGATAATGTTGTGGAAACGTTGGAAGAATACATTCAGAACCTGACAACGTTTAAGCAACTGATATTGGACAACGATTTTGAAAATGTCCACCAAGAAATGAGCAATACCAATAAAATAAAACAAATACTAAAAGGAATACCACTTACAAAAAAATAGAGAGTATTATGGAAAACAAAAAGGAAATGAGGAAATGGTTGGATGACATGGATTTGGGTCATCCCTTGGTAGTAGCGGGGCCGTGCAGTGCGGAAACCGAAGACCAAGTGCTTAAAATAGCCCACGATCTTAAAGATACCGACGTGAGCTATTACCGTGCAGGAATATGGAAACCAAGAACTCGTCCGGGTAACTTTGAAGGAGTTGGAGCCATTGGTTTGAAGTGGTTGCAAAAAGTAAAAGAGGAAACAGGGCTAAAAACCGCAACTGAGGTGGCGAATAGAACCCACGTCGACCTTGCGTTGGAGCACGATGTGGATTTGTTGTGGATTGGAGCGCGTTCAACGGTAAGTCCATTTATCGTTCAAGAAATTGCCGATGCTTTGGAAGGGACCGATAAAATTGTTTTGGTCAAAAACCCGGTGAACCCAGACCTCTCTCTTTGGTTGGGAGCCGTAGAGCGTTTGCACTCCGCCAATATCGAAAAGCTGGGGGTTATTCACAGAGGTTTCTCTACCTACGAAAAAACAAAATACCGTAATATTCCAGAATGGCAGTTGGCCATTGAGCTACAAACAAGATTTCCTGATTTGCCCATCATCAACGATCCAAGCCACATAACCGGAAAACGTGATATGGTATTCGATGTTTCCCAAACCGCTTTGGATTTGAACTTTGATGGTTTGATGATTGAAACCCACTACGATCCGGACAATGCATGGAGTGATGCTGCCCAACAGGTAACCCCTAAAACATTGGTTCAGATGATGAAAGATCTTCGCATTAGAAAAGAAACAGACGAAGCAGCTGAGTATAACAACAACTTGAGCAATTTAAGAGCTCAGATAGATATATTGGACAACCAATTGATTGATCTTTTGGGTAAAAGAATGAAAGTGTCCGATGGTATTGGAGAACTTAAAAAGCAAAAGAACGTGGCGGTACTTCAAAGTAATCGTTGGAACGCTATTCTGGGCAATATGATCTTGGAAGGTGAGCAAAGAGGATTGAGCGAGGAATTTGTTTTGAAAATGTTCAAGGCAATTCACCAGGAATCCATCAACCACCAAGAAAAAATTATCAACGCGTAGACTGATTTTTTAATCAGGTTGATTTAAAACTATTTGTAGCTTTAAGAATATTTAAGGTTGCAAATAGTTTTTTTGTTTCAAACTGTAACAAAAGAGTGAAAGAATCATCTTTGATAAGTAAAAACACTCTATCATGAAAAAAATATACACGCTAAGTCTTCTTTTGCTTCCCTTGGTTATGTTTTCGCAACGAATCATTGATACGGAAGTTGGGGAGTTCAACAAAATCAAAGTTTTTGATTTGATCGAGGTCAATTTGATCCAATCCGATGAAAACAAAATCATGATCAAAGGCTGGAACGTCGATGACATTAAATGGACCAACAAAAATGGAACCTTGAAACTTAGAATGCAGTTGGACAAAAAATTTCAGGGCGAGGATACCATGATTGAAGTCTACTATACCGATTTGGATGTAATCGATGGTAATGAAGGGGCCCAGATTACGTGCAACGAAATGGTCAAGAAAAGTAGAATTGAACTCCGAGCCCAAGAAGGGGCAGCTATTCGTATCGGAATGGATGTGGACTATGCCGATATAAGAGCCGTGACCGGTGGCATTGTCCAAGCTTCTGGTTTGGCAAAAAACCAAACTGTTGTAATTAATACCGGCGGTATTTTCGAAGGAAGGGAATTAAGGACCGCTACAACCGATGTGAAAATTTCCGCTGGAGGTGAAGCAGATGTGTTTGCCTCAGAAATGGTCGACATTAATGTAAAGGCTGGTGGTGATGTTTATGTGTACGGAAATCCAGAAACGGTCCATAAAAAAACCTTTGTAGGTGGAAGAATCTACATTAAGGATTAGTGAAACTTGTTGCCACAAAAAAGCCCTCCATTTTGGAGGGCTTTTTTATTTAAGGTTATTTTATAAGTTTACTTTTTAAAGATGTAACGGGTAATAAAAATACCTTGTCCGTCACCTTTTCCACCTTCACTTTCTACCCCACTTACTACAAAGGCCAGTTCCCATCCGTTGGAAACCATATCGTTGATCATGGAAGTAATAAGTGCATCGTTGGCAGCAATATTCTGAAAACGGATGCCTCCAATATTGTAAAAGTTCAAAAGCTTGGTTTCCTCGAAATTCTTTACTCGAATTTCATTCCTTTTGGATTTGTTTCGAGTATTGTCGTCCTCAGTTTGGACACTTGTGAACTCCTTGTAATCCTTGTCTTCAAGGGCATTTATAATTCGGGATCTTCCCAGTCCGTTTGGTACGATTGACTCAACGCTGGTTACTACATGGTACTGCTGCGCACTCATGGTGAATGTTGCTGCAAGCATTACTACAGCGGCTAAAATGATTTTTTTCATGATTAGAATGTTAATGATCGTTAAAACTGTTAACAAAGATATACGACGAAAAAGCAGGAATATTGTTTCTTTGTAATCAAAATATGAACAAAAAGTGAACGGAACTGTTTATAAATCAACTGGAAGCTGGTATACCGTAAAGTCCTCGGAAGGAGAATTTTACGAATGTCGCATCAAGGGCAAGTTCCGAACACAGGGTATTAAAAGTACCAATCCTGTTGCTGTGGGGGATCATGTGGAGTTCCAATTGGAAAACATTGGGGATGAGACGGTTGGTGTTATTTCTAAAATTGGAGAACGCAAAAACTATATTGTCCGTAAGTCGGTTAAGCTTTCCAAACAGACCCATATTATTGCCTCCAATCTAGATCAGGTTTTTCTGTTGGTCACCTTGAACAATCCGCCCACCTTTACCAGTTTTATAGATCGATTTTTAGTAACGGCGGAAGCGTATGATATTCCCGTAGTCCTTCTTTTTAATAAGATGGATATTTATAGTGAAGAGGATAAGTTCGAAGTTGACCATTTAATGGATTTATATACCAAAATAGGCTACACCTGCATTCAAATTGAAGCTAAACAAGGCAAAAACGCGGATAAGGTCAAGGAATTGATGCTGGGCCATACCAGTATGTTTGCAGGTCACTCCGGTGTGGGGAAATCTACTTTGGTCAATGCTTTGGAACCAGGGTTGAAGTTGAAGACGGCGGAAATTTCGGAGCAGCATTTGCAAGGGCAACATACCACAACCTTTGCCGAGATGTACGACCTTTCTTTTGATGCACGAATTATAGACACTCCCGGAATAAAAGGTTTTGGTATTGTGGACATGGATAAGCACGAAATTGGAGATTATTTTCCGGAATTTTTTGCTTTGAAGTCAGAATGTAAGTTTAATAACTGTCTTCACTTGGATGAGCCTAAATGTGCAGTAAAAGAGGCTTTGGAGAACAATGAGATTGCAGCAAGCCGATACAGAAGCTATGTTCAAATGTTAACAGGAGAAGAGGATAATCCCTATAGAGAACGATAAATGAGGGCTGTCTTACAAAGAGTATCAAAAGCAAGTGTAACGGTAGATGAGAAAGTCATTTCATCCATTGGAAACGGTCTATTGGTATTATTGGGTATAGAAGATGCCGATACACAAGAGGATATTGATTGGTTGACCAATAAAGTTCTAAACCTTCGCATTTTCAACGATGAAAATGATGTGATGAACCGCTCCGTTCTGGATGTGGATGGGGATATTATCGTAGTCAGTCAATTTACGTTGCACGCGCTTACCAAAAAAGGGAACCGTCCATCATACATTAAAGCGGCGAAACCTGATATTGCCGTGCCCATGTACGAGAAATTTGTTCAGGTATTGGAACAAAAACTGGGTAAAAAAGTAGGTACTGGGATTTTCGGCGCAGATATGAAAGTTGAACTCCTTAACGATGGCCCGGTTACTATTACAATAGACACAAAAAATAAGGAATAATGAATATTTCAAACGCACAAAAAGCCGTTGATGAATGGATTAAGAACCATGGGGTCCGTTATTTTAACGAGCTCACTAATATGGCCCAGCTTACTGAAGAGGTGGGGGAAGTGGCCCGGATAATTGCAAGACGCTATGGTGAGCAGAGTGAAAAGGAATCCGATAAAGCCAAGGATCTGGGCGAAGAGCTCGCCGATGTTGTTTTTGTGGTACTTTGTTTAGCGAACCAAACGGGAATTGATCTACAGGAAGCTTTTGACAAAAAATTAGATCTGAAGACCAAACGTGACCACGACCGTCATCAAAATAACAAAAAGCTTAAATAAAGTTGTCTTCGTAAAGGGACATTAGGGCTGTTTTTTCTAGTTTTGACAATTCATTCAAACCCATCAGCATTGAGACTCCAGCTTTCCTCGCCCAACGATACTAAAATCCAAAAAGCAATTGCGATTACAGGTTCTAAAAGTGAAACCAATCGCTCATTGTTGTTGCAGGCCCTTTTTTCAAACATTAAAATTGAGAATCTTTCCAATTCCGATGATGGAGCGGTGATGCAAAAAGGATTGGCCAAATCAACCGGTGAGGTGGATATTCACCATGCAGGTACGGCCATGCGATTTTTAACGGCCTATTTTGCTTCTCAAGAGGGAAAAGAGGTGGTTCTTACCGGTTCGCAGCGTATGCAGGAACGTCCGATTAAAATATTGGTGGAAGCGCTTCAATCATTGGGTGCCGATATTCAATATGAAAAGGAAGCAGGATACCCGCCTTTAAAAATAGTGGGAAAGAAACTCGAAAAAAGCCATGTATCGCTTCCAGCCAACATAAGTAGCCAGTATATATCGGCCTTGTTGCTGATAGCCCCCAGTTTGGAGAATGGCCTTGAATTGGAGTTGATCGGAAAGATCACATCCGTTCCTTATATAAAAATGACCCTGGCTCTTTTGGATCAGATAGGCGTCCAAACCTCCTTTGAAGGAAATACAATCAAGGTTTCTTCAAAAGAGAACGTGGAAGATGTCACTTTGGTGGTGGAATCCGATTGGAGCTCCGCCAGTTATTTTTATAGTATAGCCGCCATGTGTGATGTGGGTACCGAAATTCAATTGTCCTCCTACAAACAAAATTCGCTTCAGGGGGATAGCGTGTTGGCGGATATCTATAAGGATTTTGGTGTTCAGACCAAGTTTGTGAACAATACCATTCTTCTTCAAAAAATATCGGATGTCAGTTCCGATCATTTGGAGTACGACCTCTCCAATGCTCCCGATATTGCACAGACCATTGCGGTTAGCTGTTTAGGTTTGGGTATTGGTTGTCATTTAACAGGGTTGCATACCCTACCCATTAAGGAAACTGACCGTTTGGCAGCATTACAGACCGAACTGGGCAAGTTTGGGGCTACTGTGGATATAGATTCCGAAAGCTTGACGCTGAAAGCCCAATCACAACTTGCCAGTGGAGTAGCTGTAGACACCTATAACGATCACAGAATGGCCATGGCCTTTGGTCCGTTGGCCCTAAAAGCAAATTTTATGGTGAATGACGCCGAGGTGGTTTCCAAGTCCTATCCCGATTTTTGGAACGACTTAAGAGCACTTGGATTCGGTATTGAGGAACTGTAAACCACATTTAATCATCAAATTACTTGACATCCGCTACCGCGAGGTTGTATATTTGCCATTCTTTAAAAAAATCGAAAAAAAGTCCACATGAAATTATCGAACTTCAATTTTGAATTGCCTAAAGAATTATTGGCAGAATATCCCGCGGAACACAGGGACGAATCCAAACTAATGGTGGTCCACAGGGATACTGGAAAAATTGAACACAAAATGTTCAAAGACCTGGTTGATTATTTTGAGGAAGACGATGTAATGGTCTTGAACAATACCAAGGTGTTTCCTGCAAGACTTTTTGGTAACAAGGAAAAAACAGGAGCTAGAATCGAAGTTTTCTTGTTAAGGGAACTTAACCAAGAACAACGTCTTTGGGACGTATTGGTGGATCCAGCAAGAAAAATCCGTATCGGTAACAAGCTTTATTTTGGTGAAGATGAAAGTTTAGTGGCCGAGGTTATCGATAATACAACATCAAGAGGAAGAACATTGCGTTTTCTTTATGATGGCTCGTACACCGATTTTAGAAGAAAACTAAGGGAATTGGGTGAGACACCCCTTCCAAAATATATCAAAAGAGAAGTTACCCCTGATGATGAGGAACGCTACCAAACCATTTATGCAAAGCATGAAGGTGCTGTGGCAGCCCCAACGGCGGGACTTCACTTTTCCAAGCACTTGTTGAAACGTTTGGAGATCAAAGGAATCGAATTTGCCGAAGTAACATTGCACGTTGGTTTGGGAACATTTAACCCTGTTGAAGTGGAGGACTTGTCCAAGCACAAAATGGACAGCGAAGAGTTGGTGATCGATGAAAAAGCAACCGAAATAGTTAATAACGCTAAAGCCAACAAAAGAAAAGTGTGTGCAGTGGGTACTACGGTAATGCGTGGGTTGGAAAGTGCAGTATCATCCGAGCATACATTGAACACGTTCGAGGGATGGACCAATAAGTTCATCTTCCCTCCATACGAATTCAGTATTGCAAACTGTATGATCACGAACTTCCACTTGCCAAAATCAACCCTGTTGATGATGGTCTCGGCATTTGCAGGTCACGACCTGATTAAAAAAGCGTACAAGCAAGCCATTTTGGAGGGCTATCGCTTCTATTCCTACGGGGATGCAATGTTGATTCTGTAAAAACAAAATTTCATAGAAGAGAAATCCCGTTCGCTTTATGGCCAGCGGGATTTTTTCTTGCTTATCTTTAAGTAGTGGAAATCAAAAAAAGGGACATACGGGCATTGACCAAGGAACAGCTTCGCAATTTTTTTGTGGAGCAGGGAGATAAGGCGTTTCGAGGGAACCAAGTATACGAATGGTTATGGCAGAAATCTGCCCATGATTTTGATGCAATGACCAATATTTCCAAGGAAACCCGAAAAATGTTGGAAGATAACTTTGTCATCAACCATATTAGGGTAGATCAAATGCAACGTAGTTCCGATGGTACCATTAAAAACGCTGTTCGATTGCACGATGGTCTTGTGGTTGAATCTGTTTTGATTCCCACAGAAACTCGAACCACAGCTTGTGTGTCCAGTCAGGTAGGATGTAGTTTAGACTGTAGGTTTTGTGCTACCGCACGCCTTAAACGTATGCGGAACCTGAATCCGGATGAAATATATGATCAAGTTGTGGCCATAGACAATGAGAGCCGATTGTATTTTGACAGACCCTTGAGCAATATTGTTTTTATGGGGATGGGAGAACCCTTGATGAATTACAACAATGTGCTAAAGGCCATCGATAAGATTACTTCCCCTGAGGGATTGGGGATGTCTCCCAAGCGAATTGTGGTGTCCACTTCGGGAGTTCCCAAAATCATAAAGAAAATGGCTGATGAAGATGTGAAGTTCGGTTTGGCCGTATCATTGCATTCTGCTATTGATGAGGTTCGGACTTCCATTATGCCGTTTAATTCCACGTTCCCATTAAAAGACCTTCGGGAATCTTTGGAATATTGGTACAGCAAGACCAAAAATAGAATTACCTACGAATATGTGGTTTGGAAAGGCATCAACGATACACAAGAAGCAGCCGATGCTTTGGTAAAGTTCTGCAAGTTTGCCCCATCAAAGGTGAATATCATTGAGTATAACCCCATTGATGATGGTGAGTTTCAGCAAGCCCCCAATAATGCTATTGAAATGTACAAGAACACTTTGGAGCGAAATGGCATTACAGTGACCATACGCAGATCGAGGGGAAAGGATATTGATGCCGCCTGTGGTCAGCTGGCCAATAAGAGCTAGGTTTTTAATGCTCAATTAGCAATAAACAATTTACAATCTACCTAAACCCTTCAACCTTGACCCTTCACCAGAATACCACTCCTCACCCTGCAAATCATCGATACTTTGAGGACTGTATCTTAAAACTTCGATTTCGTTCCAACAACTCTTGCATTTTCCCTACTTTTAGGGTTTCAAAACCAAACACCACACCGTTACGTTGAAAATCGTTTCGCAGATAAGGGAACCCATAGAAAATGAGATGCAGCTTTTTGAGGAAAAATTCCTCAAATCAATGTCCTCCAAAGTCGCATTGTTCAACAGGATCACCTATTACATTGTTAACAGAAAGGGGAAGCAAATGCGCCCCATGTTCGTGTTCTTGACCGCCAAATTGTTGAACGGGGAAGTCAATGAACGGACCTACACGGGAGCCTCCATCATCGAATTGATACATACCGCTAGTTTGGTACACGATGATGTGGTGGACGATAGTAACAAGCGCAGGGGCTTTTTCTCCATCAATGCCCTGTGGAAGAACAAAATTGCTGTTTTGGTTGGAGATTTTCTTTTCTCTAAAGGACTTTTGGTTTCCTTGGAAAACAAGGATTACGACCTTCTTCATATTATTTCCAATGCGGTCCGCGATATGAGCGAAGGTGAATTGCTTCAAATTGAAAAAGCACGGCTGTTGGATATTACAGAAGATGTGTACTATGATATCATCCGACAGAAAACAGCAACCTTGATAGCAGCCTGTTGCAGTATGGGTGCGTGTTCCGTTCGACCCGATTCGGATGAAGTGGAAACCTTCAGGAAGTTTGGGGAGCTTTGCGGAATGGCCTTTCAAATCAAGGACGACCTTTTTGATTATGGCGCAGAGAAAATCGGAAAACCTACAGGAATAGATATCAAGGAACAAAAAATGACGCTTCCCTTGATCTATGCCTTGAACAATAGCGACAAGGAAAAGAAAAAATGGTTGATCAACTCCATCAAAAAACACAACAAGAACAAAAAGCGGGTAAAAGAAGTAATTGAGTACGTCAAGGAAAAGGGCGGACTGGATTATGCCGTGGTCAAAATGTTGGAGTTTAAGGACGAAGCTTTGGCCATTTTGGACAATTATCCCGATTCAGAGTACAAAAGTGCCCTCACACTTATGGTCAACTACGTAGTGGACCGAAAAAAATAAGTTTTTAAAACAATGAAAAACAGATAGTTGCTGAAATTTTTTATTTTTCAGGCAACTATTTTTGTTTATATCCCGTCTATTTAAATAGAAGCACTTTTATAAGCCAAACTTTTGAAGATCATTACGCTACATAGCAACGAAAAACAACTGATCAAAAAATCGATCAAAGGGGACCAACAGGCCCAAAGGTTGTTGTACGATAAATTTTCACCCAAAATGTTGGGTGTATGCAGGCAGTACATCAAGGACCTTCATTTTGCGGAGGATGTAATGATCCATGGTTTTGTTAAGGTCT
The DNA here is from genome assembly GCF_947258355.1 of uncultured Allomuricauda sp. Taxonomy (GTDB): domain Bacteria; phylum Bacteroidota; class Bacteroidia; order Flavobacteriales; family Flavobacteriaceae; genus Flagellimonas. The sequence goes on along the minus strand of NZ_CAMYIC010000021.1, from coordinate 15,315 downwards.
TTAACCATTTAGGCTCCTATCAACATAAAGGAAGTTTTGAAGGGTGGATCCGAACCATAATGGTACGAGAAAGTATTTCATATTTGCGCAAAAGGCAGTTTGTGGTCTACGATGACGAAGCCGTGGAAGTAAATGGAGAAGTTTCAAAATCTGGTGAAGGTCTCTTGGATGTGGAATATGTCCAACAACTTATCGATGAACTTCCAGAGGGCTACAAAGCCGTGTTCTTGCTTTATGCTATTGAAGGTTATGGTCATAAAGAGATTGCCGACATGTTGGAGATTACGGAGGGAACATCAAAATCGCAATTGTTCAAGGCAAGGAAGATGCTTCAAGAGAATTTGAGTTTAAAAGGAATGTCGCCCAAATCACATTCGGCGAACAAAAAATAGAGGGTATGGATAAACTGGAAAAACATATTAAGGAAAGGCTGGAGGAGCGAACCATTGCCCCAACACAAGGAGCATGGGACAAGATTGCTTCTCAAGTAAAGGAGCCTGCAGCACAAAGAAAAAACAGGTGGTTCCCATACGCCATAGCCGCAAGTGTTGTGGGGATTGTGCTGGTGTCGATGTTCTATTTTACCAATGGTAATCCAGAAGTAGAGCAGATGCAAATGGTAGAAACCGAGAATAAAATAGATAAGGAAACACCAATTCAGTCCGAAGGCAAAGTGGTTGAAAAATCAGGGGAGCAAATTCAGACTGAGGTAGCAGAAAGCAAATCTGAATCAATTGTGCCAGACAAAACCCGAGAGTTAAGTCCAGGGCCTCAAATTTCCAATACTGTAGTTGCCGAAAATGAGGTGAAAGAACCGTTGCAGGACGAAATCAAAATAAATTCTGATAAGTTGATAGCACAAAAAGTGGAAGAAGTTGTGGCACAGGTGCAGCTCATGGAAAATGCTAAACAGGATGTTACCGATGCCGAAGTGGATTCTCTTTTGCGAGCGGCACAACGACAGATTTTAACGGATAAGTTATTCGCCGATGGAGGTTCAGTGGACGCCATGTCACTATTGGCCGAAGTAGAGGATGAACTGGATGAATCGTTCCGAGACCAAATCTTTGATGCCTTAAAATCTGGTTACCTTAAACTACGTACCGCCGTGGCAGACAGAAATCAATAAAATTATTCATCAATCAAGACAAACCTTCTACAACTTCCTGTTCGATACGGGCAGGAAGGAGGGAGGTTTATAATCCAAAACAATCATGAAAACAATTACATTTTATTCAGCAGTTTTATTCTTGTTCTTGGTTTCCCAAGTGTCAATTGGACAAGAAAACTATCAAAAGAAAATAGAGGCCTTAAAAATTGAAAAGCAACGCATTGTGGAGCAAGAGAAGAATGCTCTTAAATTTGAGGTAAGGGATATCAACCAGCGTTTGGAAAATGGGGATATCACTGAAAATGAAGCAAGAATTTTAAAAGAAGAAGTGGCCAAGCAAAGGGCCTTGAACATTGAAAACCGTGTTGCCATTATTGAGAACAGAATAGCTTTGCTTGAGCGTAACAAGGGTGATGTTCTGACATTAACAGAATCCGACACCATTTATGGTGATAGAATGCGGCTTGGACTGCTCATAGATGGAAAACCAGTCTTTACCTTTAAACCAAATCGAAGAAAGAAAGAGATTAAATATGATAGACGTACCTATTCCGATTTTGTAATGGCGGTAGGGTTGAACAATGCATTGATAGAGGGACAGTCACTCTCCGATTCCCCTTATAAAATTGGCGGAAGCCGCTTTTTTGAAATGGGCTGGCAATGGAGGACCAGGGTGTTCAAGAATTCTAATTGGCTGCGTTTTAACTATGGATTTTCGTTTCAGTTCAATGGGTTGAAACCGGACGGAAACAGAATATTTATACAGGAAGATGGTCAAACCGTGTTGCAGGAGTTCGAGTACGATTTGGACAAATCCAAGTTTCGAATGGATAATCTTGTATTTCCAGTTCATTTTGAGGTTGGTCCTTCTCGCCTAAAAAAAACAGAACGAACCTTACGCTACTCCATACGAGACCAATTTAGGTTAGGTTTTGGAGGCTATGGTGGATTTAGCCTGGGTACCCGTCAAAAATTGAAATATAATCGTGATGGTGATAATGTGAAGGATAAACTTAAAAGAGATTACAACAGCAGTGACCTAATTTATGGGGTTAGTGGGTATATGGGTATTGATGGTGTTCTACTTTATTTAAAATATGACCTGAACCCTATTTTTAAGGATGCGGATGTAAAACAGAACAATATTTCACTAGGCCTTCGGTTCGATATTTAACCATTTTTGAACCTTGAAGAAATACGGTCAGGATTTTCCTGGCCGTTTTTTATGTGGATAGGGCCTGCTCCATTTCCGGGGTAAAATCCTCTTTGTGGTATACTTTTTTACAATGGGAACATTCCGCGTAACGGATGTTGTTGATGGTAAAAAGCGGAATCCAGAACAAATGGGCATAATTGGGCTGGGCCACCGCAGTCAAAGTGCCTGTTTGGTTGCAGTAAGGGCAGGTAACATGGTGGAGTACTTTGGTTTCTTTTTTGCCTGGTCTTGTTCCAAAAAAAAGTATCATTAAAATTTTTATTGATCCATCTCAAAGTTAGAGCTTTCACGGGCGAATGAAAAAAATGATTTTCGTTTTTAAAAATTTTCTACATTCGCCCACATTTTTGGAACATTGAACGCCTACCACGGTTTGGAGGATTGGTTGTCCTGGATGGACGACATCTCCAGTAATGATTATGTGATTATCGACAACTTTCTTCGGGAAGAACTCTACTCAGAGATCAAATCTTTTTTTCTTGGCAAACTGCCCAATTTTAAGGAAGCAGGTATAGGTGCCCATTCCAATCATCAAATTGATACCAAAATACGGGGAGATTTTACCTATTGGTTGGATAGAAAACGGGATGTAGAACTGGATACTTACTGGAATCTGTTGGATGAGACCATTCACATCTTTAACCGCTATTGCTATTTGAGTTTGTCGGGTTACGAGTTTCATTTGGCACACTATCCCTCCGGTGGACATTACGATAAACATTTAGACCAGTTCGAGAACCGTAATAACCGCATGATTTCCATGATCATTTATTTGAATGATGATTGGAAACAGGGAGACGGTGGCGAACTCGAAATTTTTGAAAAAGACGGGACGAGTTTTTCAGTGGAACCCTGGGCTGCCCGTTGTGTAATGTTCAAAAGTGCAGAGGTGCCCCATGCGGTCTTGGAAGCCCACAAAAATAGATTTAGCCTAACCGGATGGTTGTTGTACCAACCCTCATCGGTGGGTAAACTTTTTGTTTGAGACTACTTTTTTTCACACGGAATCTGCTGAATAAGATCCTCATTTTGTGCGGTTGATGAGCCATAGGACATAACCAATGTTCCCTTGGTGCCATCTTTGGCCTCAATCGTAAATACTATGGATTCATCACTCGGGTTTGTCATCCCTTCAAAACGATAAGAATTGATGATGACCAAATCTTTGGGTTGATATTCTTTTTTGGAATATAACGCCTTTATGCAGGTTTCATCTGCTTCAAAATCCTCTTTGTACCCTTCTTCTTGGGTCAGGGTATTTACAGCTTCGGAAAGCGTGCTAAAACTATATTTGTCCATAGGTGTCTTTTATGTCTTTAAATTAGTTATAAAATGAAGGATATCTTCTTTCACTTTTGACCAATCTGTGTATTCATGATCTTGGCTGGTGTCAACAGAACCTCCTTCTTTTTTTGCGATGGAACGCATTATAAGCTTCTTAAAATAACTATATTTTGTGTATTTCAAAGCTCCTGCGATATGCCAAATCGTTTTAGTGTTCCATCCTGTTTCTTTTAAAAAGTCCTTTGCGATTTGTGCTGCCTCCTCGTGTTCTTCCTTAATATCGGATGCTACAGCCATACTTACCGAGAAAAAAGCACTTGGCTTTTCGTTTAAGGTATCAATATTTTCTTGAACATAGTCCTTGATCAGCGTATTGTATTTATGAATATGTATTGAACTGCCGACAAGAACCGCATCAAAATTGTTTGGGGCAGGAGGGTCTTCCACAGCATTTGCTATAACTACTTGATGCTCTTTCTCTTGGAGAACATTCTCCATAAACCTTGCGATTTTTCGGGTTTAGCCTTCTACCGTTCCGTAGATTATCAAAATTTTCATGACTATAGGGTTGATTGTTGCACTACCCTAAAGTCACGCAATATTTTTGAAAATCTCTATGATTTTGGTCAGTTGCACCTGACTTTTATTCTACTCTTTCAAAAGAATTGCCTGTCCAAACCTCATGGGTGACTTCGCAGTAAGAACATACTTCTATGAGGTTGGTCTCCGTATCAAGAGCTCCAATATTTTTGATGAGGAGTTTACTGTCTTTTTTAAACTCTGAACCCAAAGAAGTTACAGGACCATCGTATATTTCTCCCGTAATTCGGTCAACAATGACCCCAGTTTGACAGGGCGATCCACATCCCCAGGAGACCAAAGTGTAATGTCCGGCAAAATTGATGCCTTTGGCACAGCCTTCTTTTATTCGGGTAACAAAGTTTTCAGCATCTGGATTTGTAGAAAAATCCGGCTCAGCCAATTCACCTTCGTAAACTTCAACACTGTAATCCTCAAAAGATGAATCAGGGTTGTACTTTTTGTAAATTTTCACATCTTCATACTCCACATCCTTGCCCATGATAATGTCATCTCCATAACTGGCCAATTGATTGTAAATGGGAAAGCTATCCATAGCTGTATTTTGAACAACCATGATTTCGGCTGGTTCTTTCCCCATTATTAGATAATCTAAAGACTCGAATATAGGCTTTAGAATATGTTCTTCTTGCGTTATTGTTTTTAGAATGGTGTCCTGCTGGCTTTCGGTTTGCTCTTTGTTGCCTTTCTTTTTGGGCTGGCAAGAAAAAAAGACTGCGCAGCACAGTAATAAGATATATCGGGTCATTTTTTAGAATTTGATTTCTCCACCCACCACAGGTAATGTGAGTTCAGTACCATCCAAATCCACCGTCAGTTCGGTTCCTGGTTCTGGCCAAAGCGTGAATTCTTTGTCACTTGAAAAAATCATCAATCCGATTTGTTGCCCTTTTGGAATAATTTGATCATCTGGCATCAACTCAAACTCCATTTCATAAAATTTGTTTGGAACCAAAGGTTCGCTCTCTGTTAACGAGCTATGATTTTGGGGATCTGCCCATCCGCGGGTAATGATGTTGTCGGTAATTTTTGTGTTCAGGGCATTTGTCCATGGAAGGGATACCAACCAAACCGATAAATTGGCAGCAGGCTTGCTACTGGCCAGTTTAATCTTGATTTTTGGCACTCCGGAAATATGAACATCTTCGGTTAAGGGAGCGGTAACATAAAGCAATCGGTGTTCTGTGGTTTCAGCCTTTGCCAAACTGGATCCGGAAAAGGAATAATTATCCACCAAGGTTTCGGTGCCTTGTTTTTTTGGCTTGCTCGTCGTCAATTGTCCTTTAGCTGGAGCTCCTGTATTAAGATAAAGTTGAATGTCCTTTGCATCAGGATTGGGATAATCTTCGTAAGGTGTGGGATTATTTTTTTTGTCGTTTTCCCGAACTATCCAAGCTTTTGGCTCATTTTCCACTCCGTTTTCCACACCATAAAGGTAGCGGGTAAACCATCGGTTCATCATAGAAATGGGTGGTGGTCCACCGTGTCCGTTTTGATGGTAATAAATCCGTGCCGGAAGCCCCATTTCTTTGGCCTTTTTGTAAATGCGATAACTATGTTCGGGCATCACGTTCCAATCGTTGAAACCGTGGGACATTAAAAGGGCCGCTTTCATGGGTTTCATATCGTTCAGATAATCCCTTCCGGCCCAAAAATCGTTGTAGTCCCCTGTGATACGGTCTTGTCCGTTTTTCATTTCGGTATCACGAACAACTTTGTTGTTTCTCTCTCTTTTTGATTCGTCACCGCTGTGGATAAAATCGTATAGTACATCAATATCTTCACCTAAGTAACCACCGGGAGAACGTACGAGTCCATTGGAGCGATAATAATGATAATATGAAGTGTTGGGAGCTATGGGGATAATAGCCTCGAGACCATCCACGCCCGTGGTAGCTGCTGCCAGAGGAATAGTTCCATTATAGGAGGTGCCCGTCATGCCCACCTTTCCTGTGGACCAATAAGCTTTGACTTCTTTGTCGCCATCTCTCTCCGTATACCCTTTTGCTCTTCCATTGAGCCAATCGATTACTGCTTTAGGGGCCAAGGATTCGTTGTCGCCACCTACCGTTGGGGCGCCATCGGAAAGTCCAGTGCCGGGAGAAGAGGAGTGAACCACAATAAAGCCTCGTGGCACCCAGGTCCTAACTTGGGAGTTTGAAATTATCGGACGTTCCCCAACCCTTGTTACATCTGGGTGTTTTCTTGGTTTCCCTTGCTCACCAAGCTCATGTTTTACATTCCAAAAAATACCTTTGTCCAATCCCGCGGTGCCAGCATAATATGGGCTGGATTCGTAAATAACGGGAAGCTTTAAGTTTTCTGTGTCTGTTTGTTCCGGGCGGGTAACATCCACGTGCATACGATCTAATTCACCGTCACCGTCCGAATCAAAAGTGGTTTCCACCCAAAGATCATGGCGTATCCATTGGCTGGGGTCGGAAAATGCCTCGACCACTTGTGCTTCGCCATTTTCTATAACGGGACCGGCCTTTTCGGCCATTTGACCTTTGGCGATAAATACAAAGGCTAGTAAAAATGTAGAAAGTGTACAATAATGTTTAAATTTTCTCTGTATCATGAAATCTTTTTTATTCTTTTCGGTAAAGCTGCTCTCAAGATACTAAATCTTAAACAGGCAATTGGTTTTTGAATTCACCAAATCTTTGTTTTTATTTACCTTTAACAGCTATTTTAACAGAACGCCTTGATTTCAAAAACCACCATAGACCAAGTATATGAAACCGCCCGTTTGGAGGAGGTGATCGGTGATTTTGTACAATTGAAGAAATCAGGGTCCAATTTTAAGGGGTTGAGCCCTTTTACGGATGAACGTACCCCGAGTTTTATGGTGTCTCCCGTAAAACAGATTTGGAAGGATTTTAGTAGTGGTAAAGGGGGCAATGTAGTGGCTTTTTTAATGGAGCACGAGCATTTCACGTATCCCGAGGCCATTAAATACTTAGCCAAAAAATACAATATAGAGGTTGAGGAAACCGAGCAAACGAATGAGCAAAAGGAGCAGGCCAACGAGAGGGAGAGCATGTATCTGGTTTCCGAGTATGCCCAAAAGTATTTCACAAAAACACTTTGGGATACAGAACCTGGAAAAGCTATTGGCCTTACCTATTTTAAGGAGCGTGGGTTTACGGACGATACCATCAAGAAATTTGGTCTGGGCTACAGCTTGGACGAGTGGGAAGCTTTTACCAAAACCGCTTTGGATAAAGGGTATCAATTGGAATTCTTGGAGAAAACCGGTCTTACCATAGTTAAGGAACAGACCAGTGGCGAAACACGTAGGTTTGATAGGTTCAAGGGAAGGGTAATGTTTCCCATCCATTCCATGAGCGGTCGAGTTTTGGGTTTTGGAGGACGTATTTTGACCAATGATAAAAAAGCTGCGAAATACCTTAACTCCCCGGAAAGCGAAATCTACCACAAGAGCAAGGTGCTTTATGGTATCTATTATGCAAAGCAAGCTATTGCCAAGGAGGATAATTGTTTTTTGGTGGAAGGATATACCGATGTCATTCAAATGTATCAGCGGGGGGTGGAAAATGTGGTGTCTTCCAGTGGAACCGCACTTACGCCAGAACAGATTCGACTTATCAATCGGCTGACTAAGAATATTACGGTATTGTTCGATGGTGATGCTGCGGGATTACGAGCATCTCTCCGTGGTATCGACCTTATTTTGGAACAGGGCATGAATGTAAAGGTCTGTGCCTTTCCAGAAGGTGAGGACCCCGATAGCTTTGCCAAAAACAACACCTACGAGGATTTAGTTCAATATTTGGATGAAAATGCCAAGGATTTTATTCAGTTCAAAACTTCTTTATTGGCCAAAGAAGCTGCCAACGACCCCATAAAACGAGCTGATACGGTTCGGGATATTGTAAATAGCATTAGTAAGATTCCAGATCGTATCCGGCAGGAAATCTATGTGCAGGAATGTGCAAAAATCATGCAAATTTCTGAAGATGTGCTTTACAATACGTTGGCCCAGATTGATAAAAAACATCAAACTGATATCTCCAAAAAGGCAAAGAAGGAACAAAGGGCTTTTGAAGTTGTTAAAAACGACGCTGTAGTAGAGAAGGTCGATGTTCAGTACGAATTGGAGCGAAAAATCATCGAGGTGCTTTTATTGTACGGTAATCAAAAGCAAGAATTTGAGGATTTGGTACTCAAAGAAAATGAGGAGGGCGAATTGGTGTTGGAACCGGAAGTTGTCGAGGCCAAGGTTTATGAAAAAGTGTATTTAGATCTTCAGGATGACGAAATAGAGTTGACCAACGAACATTTCAAGAACCTTTACTATAGGTTGATTGAAAGACTTAATGAAGATGCTGATTTTTCCATCAACACTTTTTTATCGGATTTGGATCAAGAAACAGTATCGCAAGTGTCCTCAATTTTAATGGAGGAAGAACAGTATGTATTGCACGATTGGGAGCGAAGGGATATCTATCCAAAAGAGAAGCAGATCGGTGTTGCCCAATTGGTTGGTGAGACAATTCTTACCTTGCGTTGTAACCTGATTAAAAACCGAATAAAAAAACTACAGGAAAGAACCCAGGATAGTTTGGGGGATAATACGGAAGTGCTGGAGGAAATCGTAAATTACCTTCAACTCAATAAATTGTTGAACGCTAAATTGAACCGTGTACTTTCTTAATATATAAAACCCCTTTCAATATCAATGGAAAGGGGTTTCCACAATAGTTGGTTTGGTTGGGTATTCCTTAATAGAGTTCCAGGGCTTTGGCCTGTTGCAGCAAGTCCACCAAATTATCCACGTTCAATTTTTTCATTAAACGGGCTTTGTACGTACTTACTGTTTTTTCGTTTAGATTTAAACCTTCCGCAACTTCCTTGTTTCTTTTTCCACTTGCCAATAGTTTAAGTACTTCGACTTCGCGGGAAGAAAGTTTTCTAAAGAATCTACGCGGTTTTTGTGTTCCTTCATCAAAAGCAAGGCGTTGTGCAAGTTCGTTGGTGATGAACATGTTGCCTTCACTTACTTTTTTAACGGCCGAAACAATGTATTCCAGATCGGCAGTTTTGGACAGGTATCCAAAAGCTCCTGCACGAATAGTGCTCAGTGCATAAACATCTTCGGATTGACCGCTGTACATCAATGTTTTGATGTCTGGAAATTCCAATTTCATTTTTCTTAAGGTGGCAATTCCGTTTATTTCGGGGATGTCCATCTCTAAAATTACTACATCGGGGGTTACGGTTTTCAATGTATTAAAAAGCTCTTCGGTAGTTGAAACGTCAGCTATCACTTCAATTTCTGAGCTAGATTCAAGTACCTGTCTAATACCAAGCCTAACAATGGGATGGTTGTCAGCTATCAATACTTTTATCATTGGTTTAGGTTTAATTTAATAAATGGTTAGTGGCTAAATACCTACAATACATAGCGGGCAAGATAACAATTTAATCATGTAAAAATGTATTTTTTTTCTTAAAACCATAGTTTTTCTAGGGTTTTTTTCGTCTTAAACTGGGTTTTTTTGGGTGAAGTGTTATTTTAAGTTGTCAGGAATCTCACAAATTGGGATAGGAACCATTTTATGTTTATTGGCGGTATTATATCTTTTATAAATAGTGAATATTTCCTTTTCCCTTCCAGAGAAATCGTCCACGGTTTTTCCTTTATCATCCATTTCCATAGCCCATTCCAGCTCTGGATATGATGCCCCGATTTGATCCTCATCCGTTCTACTGTCGCCCCAGAGGCCATCGGTCGGCGCAGCTTCCATGATATCCTGGTTTACCCCAAGGACCCTGCCTAATTCATAAACTTCAGTTTTAACCAAATCAGCAATAGGGCTAAGATCAACACCGCCATCTCCGTATTTTGTGTAGAAGCCAATACCAAAATCTTCTACCTTGTTGCCTGTGCCCGCAACCAGATAGCCTTTGAGAGCGGCGAAATAGTACAAGGTGGTCATACGAAGTCTGGCCCTAGTGTTGGCAAGGGACATAAAGCGTTCTTCTTCGTTGTCCACTTTCGGAAAAGCATCGACCAAGCTATCAAAAACAGGGGTTAGGTTAACAGGTTGTCTGGACACGTTCGGATAATTCTCGATCAACCAATCAATATGTCTGTCAGCTCGGGTCACTTGATTTTTACCCTGATGAATAGGCATTTCCAAACATAAAAGGTCCAATCCGGTTTTTGCACAGAGTGTTGAGGTCACTGCCGAATCGATTCCACCAGAAACACCAATTACAAAACCTTTACAGTTTGCATTTTCGGCATACGCTTTTAACCAGTTCACAATATGATCGATTACCTTTTCTGTTTGCATATCTTACTATTTAGATTCTATAAATTACCTTTGTGCCCTGTAAATTTAAACCCTGTGCCCTTAAAAATGAAGTGGTTGTTGAAATACTTTAGAATTCCAGTGTTCAGAAGTGCTATCTTATTGATTGTTTTGGTTGTTTCAGCCTGTGGGAAAACGGATAAGACGGAAGAAGAAATTGATAAGGTTGCCATTGATTTACAAGTTTCAAGGTTTGATGAGGAGTTTGCAAATGCCAATGCAAGTGATATCCCCGATTTGAAAGCGAAATACCCTTACTTGTTTCCGGAACAATTTCCCGATAGTGTATGGATCGCCAAGCTTACAGATACGATACAAGTTGAATTGTCTGATGAGGTATCCAAAACTTTTGGCAATTTTGAACAGGAATCAGCAGACTTGGAATCACTTTTTAAGCACATTGAATATTATTTTCCAGAAACGGAAACCCCTCATGTGGTAACCCTTACTTCAGATGTTAGGTACGACAACCGTATTATTTTGGTGGATTCCCTTTTGTTGATCGGCCTCGACAACTATCTCGGGGAAGACCATCATTTTTATGAAGGTATGCAACGATACATAGCGGCATCTTTGGATAAAAAGTTTTTAACCTCTGATGTGGCAAGTGCCTTTGCAAAAAAAGTACTTGCCTATCCGCGTAACCGAACCCTGCTTTCCCGTATGGTATATTATGGAAAGGAACTTTACCTAAAAGATAAATTGATTCCTTCCGCAACAGATGCCCAAAAAATTGGATATTCCGAAGAAGAAATAGAGTGGGCAAAGGCCAACGAAGAACAAATGTGGAAATATTTTGTGGAGCGGGAACTACTCTACAGTACGGATACCGGATTAGATCGAAAATTCTTGGACCCTGCTCCCTTTTCCAAATTCGGATTGGAACTGGACAATGAATCACCACCAAGATTGGGAAGATATATGGGATGGCAGATTGTGAGGGCCTTTATGGAAAAAACGGATACTGGCCTGAAGCAACTATTGCAGATGCCCGCGGATGAAATTTTAAAACAGTCAAATTACAAACCAAAAAGATAAATGGCAGTAGAACACACTTCGGAGATAACCTTAAAGGTTGGATTGGATGAGAACCGTGTGCCCGAGGAATTAAAATGGTCGGCGCAAGATGGAGGCATTAATGAGGAAGAGGCCAAGGCCATGATGTTGTCCGTTTGGGATAGCAAAAACCAGGAATCTTTAAAAATAGATCTTTGGACCAAGGATATGCCCGTAGATGAGATGAAGGTGTTTTTTCATCAGACCTTGGTAACCATGGCGGATACTTTTTTCAAGGCCACCCAAGATGAAAAAATGACCGAAACCATGAAGGATTTTTGTGACTACTTTGCAGAGAAGTTGGAATTGAAGAAATAGGCTTTTTCAGTTCAGAGTACTTTTTTGAATCAATCTAATTTTCTATGGTTCACAATGTCCGTGTTTTAATCACCGGCCACCAGCATATTGATTTTCCAGCCGTTTTCGGTTTTGATTAGACCCAATCTATAGCCAATGGGGGATATCAAGAATTTGCGATAAACATATCCCGAAAGTTTGTTATCCACTGTAGTTATGTGGAGCCAGTCGTTAGTTTCCGAAAGCATTCCTCCCTCCCGATCGGATATTTGTACAATCTGATAGCTTAGTTGTCCAAGGACTTCAGAGTTTTCGGTGGTTGGTTTGTTCCTCATATTCACATTAGTGCCATAAACCAAGTAATGTTCAAAGGCATCGTACTGTTCCGGCCAATCCGTAAAGGTAAATGGTAGGTAGTAACTGCTTTTATCCGTTGAATCATCAAAACTAGGTCCGCCGATTAAAAGAATTTTTTCCATGACCTCCCAGAAGTTAGTGGACGCCTCGTTAAAGTTCCAATACATTTTAAATTCTTCGATACCTCCATCGCCTCCAAAACTATTGAGGATGTTCGGATCCAAATGGTCTAGGATAAAATCCTTGTCCTTTTTGCCAACAGCCAAAGTCAGCTCGGTTAAAAACTTGGATAGTGTATAATCGGATATTTCAACCTTTGGAGGGTAAAATTCGCTTTGTGCTGATAGTTGCAGGGAAATAAAGCAAATAATTCCCAAACAGATACTTTTGATCATAGGTAGGTGATATTTAGAAGTTTTAAAAATACCCAAAATCATAATATAACCGCATAGGTCCAATTTTGCAGACATTTGTGAATATTAAAAAAGCCCCGTTTTCGGGGCTTTTTTAATGAAATTTAAGTTGAACAAGCTATTGTCCGATTTTGCCAAGACTCATAGGAACTTCCATCAGTAAAACCCTGCTGTTTGTTGTTGCTTTAAAATTGAAAGAATCGGTTTCCCAAATGCCATAACCATCCCTTTTTTCCAGTTTTTGGCCATCAATCTCAACTTCTCCATCCAAAATAAAGGCATAAACACCATTGCCTTCCTTTTTAATCTGATAGGAATCCGAGGCGTCCGCTTCAAATTTTCCTAAATGGAACCACGCATCTTGATGCACCCAAACCCCTTCATCATTGTGGTTCGGCGAAAGTACTTGGTAAAACTGATTTTTTTTCTCGATGTCTCGAATAGAAATCTGATCATACCGGGGCTCTACATTTCGCTTGTTGGGGAAAACCCATATCTGTAGAAACTTCACCTCTTGGTCTGTGTTTTTGTTGTACTCACTATGTTGGATTCCTGTGCCAGCGCTCATTACTTGGACATCCCCTTCTTTAATAGTGGTGGTATTGCCCATGCTGTCCTTATGCTCCAAATCCCCTTCCAAAGGAATGGAAATAATTTCCATATTGTCGTGTGGGTGTGTTCCAAAACCTCTGCCGGGAGCTACTTGGTCGTCATTGAGTACGCGCAACACACCAAAATGCATGCGCTCAGGGTCATGATAGCCTGCAAAACTAAATGTGTGGTGTGAGTTTAACCAACCATGATTGGCATGTCCGCGAGTTGCTGCTTTGTGCAATACAGATTTCATTGTGTTAATTTTAATTTATAAAAGCTTTTTTAGGTGGCTGATTAGTCGTAAAATTCGACATAATCTTACCTTTTACGATTGATGAGGAAAGTAGCGTTGTGCTATTGTTTGTTACTCTGGAAAAACTCTTGATTGATGCCGTCTATGAACTCCAAAAGTTCTTCCCTGCCCATACGGTTGGTGGAAGAAGTGGTAAAATGTGGGGGGGCTTCTTCCCAAGCACCATCCAATAACTTTTGGAGGTAAGCGTTCGCCTGTTTTTCAATAACTGCAGGTTTGAGCTTATCAGCTTTGGTGAAGATTATGGCAAATGGAATCTGGTTTGTGCCCAGCCATTCCATAAACTCAAGGTCTACAGGTTGTGGATCATGGCGGATGTCCACCAATACAAAACCACAGACCAATTGTTTTCGTTTTTGGAAATACTCTGTAATGTATTTCTGAAAGGTTTTTTTGTCTTTTTTGGAAACCCGCGCATAGCCATAGCCTGGTAAATCCACCAAAAACCAATTATTGTTGATTTTAAAGTGGTTGATGAGTTGTGTTTTTCCTGGTCTTCCTGAGGTTTTGGCCAATGCTTTTCGTTCCACCAGCATATTAATTAAGGATGACTTCCCTACATTGGATCTACCTATAAAAGCATATTCCGGTAAGGGTTCATTGGGGCATTTGGCAACATTGGAGTTGCTCATCACAAATTCTGCTGAGGTGATTTTCATGCCTAGAAGTTACGCTTTTTCAGCCAAGCTTCCAGAATATGATTAAAGTCGTTGGGGTGCTCCATCATAGGTGCATGACCACATTTTTCTATCCAATATAAATCAGAATCAGGTAGCAATTCATGGAATTCCTTGGCCACGTTCGGTGGTGTTACCGTATCGTTTTCTCCCCAAATTATACAAGTTGGAGTATTCATGTGGGGCAGGTCTTTGGACATATTGTGGCGAATGGCACTCTTGGCAATGGCCAATGTCTTTACCAACTTCATTCTATCGTTTACTGTGGCGAAAACCTCGTCCACGATTTCCTTGGTGGCCACTTTTGGGTCGTAAAACACGTCCTCTGCCTTCTTTTTAATGAACTCGTAGTCGCCACGTTTTGGGTATCCATCCCCCATGGCGCTCTCATACAGGCCGGAACTTCCTGTGATTACTAATGCCTTGACCATTTCAGGAAACATTTTGGTGTGCAATAGACCAATATGTCCTCCTAAGGAATTCCCGAGCAAGATCACATCCTTCAATCCTTTATGCTCTATAAATCCTTCCAAGAACATGGCAAAGTTTTTCACCGTAGTTTTTAGCAGTGGCATATCATATATAGGTAGCTCAGGAATCAATACTTGATATCCTTTGGGTGGAAAATATTCGGATACCCCTTGGAAGTTGCTCAATCCGCCCATTAAACCATGTAATATGATCATGGGGGTTCCTTCTCCCTTTTCTATATATCGGTATTTGCCATCTTCGATTAAATGCTCTTCCATCAATAGTCAGTTGGTAGTAAGAGGGGCAAATATAGGGATTTCATATCACAAAGATTTCAGGTTTCGCTATAACTCGAATAAGTTTTTTCATTCTGGTCAAATCTATTCTCCTGATGAGTCCGTGTACTGGAATTGGATTTTCAAGTCAATTTTGTCGATTTTCATCGAAAAGTGGATAATTTATTAACAAAAGTGGTGTTAAGTGGAGAAATGTGGAAATAAAATCTATATATTTGAGTTGTATTAACTAACCAATTGATTTCTAGTGACCCATATCATAGGACAACATGATTGTAAAGCGGAC